>DATBTW010000275.1:0-19728 GCA_036559055.1 Ktedonobacterales bacterium | reverse complement strand
GGGCTACAGAGGAAGTGCGTAATTGGCCACTTGTTCAACGATCTGCTCGTCAACCAATGGCGGCGGGGTGGCGCGGGGCAACGCCCAGCCGACGCAGCATCGCATCGTGCGCCTGCCACTCGCGGCTATCGTTCAGCGGGCGCATCCAGGCGTCTGCGGCGGGGCCGTAGCGACGGCGCAGCGCCAGCGAGATCAGGTGGTCGGCGAGATGCGGATTCTTGGGCAGCAGCGAGCCGTGCATGTACGTCCCATAGGTGTTGCGGTAGACGCAGCCCTCCTGGTGATCTTCGCTGTTGTTGCCATGGCCATAGAGCACGCGCCCCAATGGTTGCGCGCCCGCGCCGAGGTAGGTGCGTCCACCGTGGTTCTCGAAGCCGACCAGCGTCTGATCGCCCCACTGGAGCGCCAGATTGCCGATGCAGCGCGCCACGGCCTTGCCTTTGTGGATCGTCCAGGCGTCGAGGATGCCGATGCCCTCCAGCTCCGGCCCCTCCGCTGGGCGGTAGAACTTCGCCAGCAGTTGATAGCCGCCGCAGACACCCAGTACGGGCATATCCGACTCCACGGCCTCGCGCAGCGCCGCGCCCTTCACCTGGCGCAGGTCGCGCGCGACCTCATCCTGCTCTTTATCCTGTCCGCCGCCGATGAAGAGCAAATCGAAGTCGTCCGGGCGCAGCGCTTCGCCGAGATCAATGGGGGTGTGGCGCAGCGCAACGCTGCGCCACGCGCAGCGCTGGCGCAGGGTGATGATGTTGCCACGGTCGCCATACATATTGAGCTGATCGGGATACAGATGGCCGACGCGCAGCTCGGGCGTCTCGCCGTCGATAGATGCAGGGGATTCAGGCATCCTCACCCTCCCAGTAGCGCGGCACGCAGCCGCGCCGTTCCAGTTCAGCGCGCACGGCCAGCATAGCGGTGTACGTTGGGATGATATAGAGCGTCTCACCTGCGGGCGTCTGCTCTAGCGACTTCGACAGCGCCGCGCCGATCTCTGGCTCGACCAGCGCTGGCTCATCGCCGATGTATTTCAGGCGTAGCGCCAGGTCGTAGGCGCGCGTGCCGCTGGCCGCCAGATAGGAGGTCGCCCCGGCGAGCTGCTCGAAGTCAGCGTCCCAGATCCACGAGACGTCTTCGCCATCGGCGGCGCGGTCGTTGAGCAACATCAGCAGGCGCTTCTTGCCAGCGGCGCGGTCGCTGGCCAGCGCGCGCAGTACCTCGTTCAGCCCGGTGGGGTTCTTCGCCAGCAGGATGCGTACTCTGCGCCCGTCGGCCACGATCTCTTCGGCGCGGCCAAAGGCGGGCATGAAGCGGGTAAGCCCCGCCACGATGGCATCTAGCGGCGCCGACATCGCCACGCCTGCGGTGGCAGCGGCCAGCGCATTGTAGATGTTGTAGAGGCCTGGCAGGCCCACCGTGACCTCAGCGGAGCCAGCGGGCGTCTCCAGCACGAAGCGCGAATTCATGATGCCCGAAGAGATGACCTGCGCTGCGCGCACCTGTGGCGTGGGGCGATGGTAGCCGCAGCCCGGACACGACCAGTGGCCGATGTGGCTGTAGAAGCGCGGCGCGAAGTCGAGTGGCGTGCGGCAGCGCGGGCAAGTGCGCGTATCGACCACCTGCGCCACGGAGTCGGAGTCGGCGTGGGTGGGCGTCTGCTCGACGCCATAGTAGAGCGTTGGCCCGGCGAAGCCATCGCCCAGCGCGGCCACCGCCGGATCATCGGCGTTGAGCGCGAGTGTGGTGGTGGACGGCAGATGGCGCAGGCTCTCGCGCCAGCGCTCGGCGACGGTATCGACCTCGCCGTAGCGGTCGAGTTGATCGCGGAAGAGATTGGTCACCAGCGCCACGCGCGGGCGCAGGTCGGTGGCGATGCGCGCGAACGCCGCTTCATCCACCTCCAGCACGAAGGCTCCGTCGCCGTTGTTCTCTAGCCGACCCGAGGGGCCAGCGCGCCGCAGCAGCGTCGTGGCGACGCCGCGCGCCAGATTGGAGCCTTCGCGATTGCGCCAGATGCGCAACCCCGCCGCGCGCAACGTATAGGCGACGAGGCCGCTGGTGGTCGTCTTGCCATTGGTGCCGGTGATGACAACGCAGCCATGCTGCGCCTGCGCGGCCAGCCGGCGGATGAGCTGGGGATCGGTGTATTGCGCGACCAGTCCCGGCAGGCTGGTGCCGCCACTGATGCCCAGTCGCCGCGCCAGGCCACCAGACGCGCGCCCCAGCACGATGGCCAACGCCGTGCGAGCGTGGGCGCGGGTGCGGCGGGAAGCCGACGGCGCCAAGATGGCTGCGGGCGAGGGCGATGGTGGCACGTAGTCTGAACTCACTCTGGCTCCGATTCTGTAAGCAGGCTCCGAATCGTCTCGATGAGGATCTCCTGCGGACATGGTTTCACAAGATAGGCATCGGCGCCATTGGCGAGCGCAAAGTCACGGTGCTTGTCGGCGGCGCGCGAGGTCAGCATCACCACGCGCGTCTGAGTGTACTGTGGTGAGTCGCGCATGATGGCGAGCAACTCGAACCCGCTGAGCCGTGGCATCTCGACATCGAGGATGACGACACGCGGCAGCTCGGCCTCCATGCGCTCTAGCGCCTCGATGCCATCGCGCGCCAGCGTGGTCTTGAAACCCGCCTGGTTGAGGGTCTGTTCCAGCGACTTGCGGATCGTCACTGAGTCGTCTACGATCAGTACGCATGGGGCGGCCATACGCGGCTCGGCGCGCGACGGCGTCGGGCGCAGCATGATCTGCGCGCCGGTGACACGCTGCGCCAGCGCCTCCAGTGGGTCGATCAGCAGCGCCACCTGGCCATCCTCGGGGAGCACGATGGCGCCGCGCACCACCCGCCGTCGCAGGTGTGGTGGCAGCGGACGCACTGTCGCCACGCGCACATCGCCCTCGCCGACCGACTCCACCAGCAGCGCCACCTGCTGGCCGTGGAGCTGTACGACCACCGCGCGTCGCAGCGCGCTGGCGTCCTGCTGGAAACCGAGCGTCTCGGCCAACGCATAGGCGCGCAGCTCGACGCTGGCGGGCGCCGATTCCTCGGCGGCCGGCTCGGCGCTCTCGGCGTCGGCCCTGGTCGGCGGCGTGAGGGTAAGTTGCCATTCGCGCAGCCCGCCGCGCGGCTCGGTTGGTTCGACCGGCTGGAGGGCGCCTGGCTCGACCATCGCGGAGTACTCCACCATTGCGAAGGGTAGCGCGAAGATCTGCCCCTCGGCGCTGACCTCCAGCACTGGCGCCGTGCTCAACGACACGGGTACGCGAATCTGGAAGACGGTTCCCTTGCCGCGCTCGCTGCGCAAGCTGATGGAGCCTTTGAGCTGGTGGATGGCGCGAGCGACATCAGCCAGCCCCACGCCATGACCGGCCATCGCGCGGTCACGGCCAGCGGTGTGTTGCTGAATCGTCGTGATGCCGGAGTGAAACATGAAGCTCAGCGCCTGCGCCTGCGAGAGCGTGCGCGCATCCTCAGATGAGATCAGTTGCGCGCCAATCGCGGCGCCGACCAGTTGATAGGGGTTCACGCCGCGTCCGTCGTCGCCGACCTCGATGACGACATCGGACCCGAGATTATAGGCGTTGATCCACACGCGGCCCTCGCGCGGCTTGCCCTGCTCCTCGCGCTCCTCCGGCGCCTCGATGCCATGCGCCACCGCATTGAGCGCCAGGTGAATCAGCGGGTGCTCGAGTTCCTCCAGCAGCAGGCGGTCGATCTCGGTGCGTGCGCCCTGCGCATCGAATCCCACCTGCTTGCCCATCGTAGAGGAGGCCGAGTTGACGGTATAGCGCAGCCGCGGGATGATCTCGACGAGGCGGGCCAGCCGGATGCTCATGGCGTCGTCCTGGATGTCGCGCGAGAGCGTTTCCTGTGTCTCGGTGAGCTGGCCGAGTTGATTGAGCAGGCTGTTCAGGTCGGTGTAGTTGGCGGTGACATCCGTGACGACCTCAGCCAGCGCCCGCAACGCAGTGTCCATCTCGGTGTACTGTTCGAGCTGGAGGTTGCTCCACGAGGCGCGCAGCGCCCCGGAAGGCGTCGCGGATGGGGTCGCTACGTCACCCGGCGCGCCATCCAGCGTGTCGGGGACGGCAAAGCGGCCGGCGCTGTCGCCGACGCCAAACGTGAGCGGGTGCGCGTCGGCGATCTGCGCGCTCTTCTCGCGAAGTCGGGCAATCGTAGCGTGCATCTCCGCCTGGGCGCGCGCGATCTCGCTGCGGTTGCGCGTGACCGCGCCGCGATTGGCCGCCAGCGCGCTCAGTTGGTTCATCAGCAGATCCAGGCTGTGCTCCTCGATGCGCAGCACCAGCTCACGTTGCGCGGCGGTATCGTCATCCGAGGCCACATCGGCGAAGCGGGAAGGCGCGTCGGGCGGCGATTGGTTGGCGGCGCGGTCGGCGTCAGACTGTGGGCGTAGCGCAGTGTCGCACAGGCGCTGCGACTCTTCGATGAGAGCGGGCGCTGGTTCTTTCAGCTTCTCCGCCGCCACCAACGCCTGATCGAGCAGCCCCAGGAAGCGACCGAGCGCTCTCACGAAGTCTGAGCTGGACGCATCCGCGCCCTCTTGTCCGCCGCGAACGACATCCAGCAGATTCTGGCCGATAGTGGAGAGGCCGGGGAAGCGCATCAGTCCCGCATTACCCTTGATCGTGTGCGCGATCGATCCGATCTGATCCAGCGTGCGCATGTCGCCGGGCCGCCGCTCATATTCCATGATGAGGCGGCCCAACTCGCGCAGTTGTCCGTGCGCCTCCTGTACGAATTTGAACTGAAACTCCGGCTCGACCTCATCAAGCTCATCGTCGCTCAGGGCGCCGTAGACGGGAACATCGGCGCCGCTATCAGTCCGCGCCATGTAGGCGGGTGTCTCTGCAATACTGGCCAGCAGGCGAGCATCGGCTTGTGGGTCGCGCTTGCGGATGCTGGCGGTGGAGAATGCCTTCAACAGCGCGCGTTCTTCCAGCTCCAGCTCGCTGGCATCGGAGAAGAGATCGGGCGACGCGGCGAAATGGTGAGCTTCGCTGAGGGGCGCCTGGAGCGTTCGCGTCAGCCACCTGATGCGCGTCAGGTCCTGAGCGGTGGGAAGTTCGAGCTGGCCTGCGCGCGCAAAGCACCGGACGCGCCACCGCATGAAGTCGAGCGTGTCGCGCCAGCCCGGCGGCATGAGCGCGTCGTCGTGATGCGTCGTCCCAGCAGCCGAGTTTGTGTTTGCGTCTGCGGCGGCTTCAGTCGTCGAACGCGCCAGCGCCTCGGCCAGCGAGCGCAGATCATCGACATCGAACGCCAGCGCCAGCGCTGCGACGGCATGCGCCAGGCGGGCGATCTCGCGCAGGGCGAGCAGTCGCTCATTGCTGGTCTCCACGCGCGTAACCTCGGCGCAGTGCGATTCGATGGCGGAGAGCAGCGCCTGCATCTCCACGATGAATCGCGAGAAGCTCTCGGCGTCACTCATCCGCAGGTCGCTCCTCGATAGCGGCGAAGATGTCGTCGCAGAGGCGCTTGATCTGGAGCGCCAGCGCAGGCTGTGACTGGTTGGGAAGGTGGTAGACGCCAGCGACATATTTCTGCCGCGGCGACGGCGCGCCGGGCGTCGTGTCGGGCGTGTACGGCTCGCGATCTTCCTGGCGCAGTGCGCAGATGGCGCCGAGGTGGTCGGCGACCAGCGCGATGACCTGCTCACCTTCGCCCACCACCAGCGCGCGCTGTGGCTCGATCTGGTTGGCGCCGCTCCGCCCAGCCACGCGGGACGACTCTCCCTCGGTCATGCGTCGTGCGGCTTGCGGGCCATGCAGCAGCAGCGGCGCGGGGTCAACCAGCGCGACGAGATCCGTGCGCAGCGGGAAGATGCCCCATAGCCATGTCGGGCTGAAGGGCAGCGCCACATGCGGCGGCGCGCCTGGCAGCACCTCACGCAGCAGGGCGAGCGGCGCCAGGCAGAGCGTCTCGCCCAGCCAGAAGAGCAGGTGTTCCTCCATGCCCTCATCCGCAGAGGTGGAGGCCAGAGCGGCTCCAGCTTCGGCGCGCTCCAACTCGCGCAGGAGCATCTGTTCCTGCGCCGAGAATGCGTCGTGTGCGCCTGCGGCGCCATCGGAACCTGTCATGCAGCCTGTTCAGCCTTCTTGCTCAGCTCTCTTGCTCGGACTTCTTCAGCGGCCCTTCGATCAGTGGTTGGGAGCGAGACTAATCGGGCCAGTCTGCGTCGGGAGCGAACAGGCCGAGCGCGTGGCGCACCTTGCTGGCCAGATATGCCGATTTGAAGGGCTTGGCGATGAAGTCGCTGGCGCCGACCAGCTTCGAGTGCGCGCGATCGACCATGCCATGATAGCCTGAGAGCATAATGATGCGCGTCTCGCTGAAGCCATCTTTGTTGTGAATCAGCTTGGCCACTTCGTAGCCGCTCAGGCGCGGCATGCCGATGTCAAGCAGCAGCACACGCGGCGGCGCGACCCTGCCGCTCTGCCAGTCGTCGAGCGCCGCGAAGCCGTCCGCATAGGCCAGCGCTTCGATGCCTGCGCGCTCCAGTCCCAGCACCACTACGCGCCGAACGAAGTAAGAGTCATCGATCACAGCCACCAGCGGGGAGTTGGGATGTTCCAGGTCCTGCATATCCGATGAGAAGAACGCGTCGGGGTTGGTGAGCGTGCGAGTCGCGCGCGCGCGTTCGACATCGTTGTAGATGCTTCCATATCCCATGTGGCCAGTTCCCCCTCAAGCGCGCGCCCAACTGAGCAAGTGGGCGCTTTTCACGATCATCTCGATCTGCCAGTGTACACCAGGCGGACGATACCTGCGATCCCGATCGCTCGATGTCTCAAGCGTACTACACCGATCAACTGCTGAACGTCATGAAGAGCGCTTCCCAGGCTTCCTGGTTCTGGAAGCGCTCAGCAGGCGACGAGATGCGCGCGTTGATCGCGCGGAAGGCCAGCTCCAGGGCGTGTTGGAGCTGGTCGCGGTACTCCATGAAGCGCGCACTGGGCGTGGTGTCGCCGCGACTGGGCGCGTCGAACGTTTTGCGGCAGTAGGCCGCGAATTCGTCCAGCGCGATGCGGTTATTCTCGATGGCAAAACGATACTCGCCGACGCCGTAGATGCCCTCGCGCTCCAAAATAGAAGCGAGCGTATCAGTTGAGAGCGTGACATCGTTGGCTTTGTAGGTCTCGGCCAGCGCATCCATCGTTTCGTTGATGAAGCGCGCCAGCGCCACCAGGCGATCCGCCTCGGACTTGCACTTGATCCATGTCTGCTCCATGCTAATCAGCAGCGTGAACAGGTCAAAGCGTTCCAGGTCGATGCGCGTGGCGACCTCGGGGCGGCCCGGCGTGCCAGATGCGCGGCTGGGTAGCAGCAGCCCCTCGCGCACCAGCGGGCCAACCATGCGGGCGACGTCTAGCTCTGGCTTGCGGAGCGAGGTGGCGATGCGGCGCACGGTGCGCTGCGTGTTCACCCGCGAGATGACACGCCAAGCTTCGGGATTGAACTGCAATGGGTGATCGATGGGCGGCTCATTGGCCATTGAGAGATAGGTGCGCATGCCAGCGGGCAGGACGTATTCCAGCGTGTTCCACTCGTGCTGGTAGCGCAGCGCCTCCATGACGGCGGTGGTGGTTTCGATGCGCGGCGCGGTTGCGTCATGGGGCATCTGCTCGCCCTTGTGAAACTCGTAGGCGCCTGCCTGCCAGAGCGAGAGTTCGCGAATCGTCCAGAGTGCCTGGAAGCGAAGGGCGCGATCCAACTGCTGCTCGGAGATGATGTTCAATTCGACCAGGCGCTCACCGATACGTTTGCCGAGGGCATCTTGCGTCTGCATGTTGAAGACGTAGTCCATCTGCTGCTGGCTGGCGAACTGCAATTGCTGAAGGACATTGCCGAGGGTGAGCGCTTCGCGGTCATGCTCCTGCGCACCGACGATGGCCCCACGATCGAAGTAGACGATGCCGACACCGCCCTGGTCAGTATGCAGGTGGAGCGCGCCGGACTGGTTATCCAGGCTCATCGCCTGCAACAGGTCAACCAGGCCGAAATCTTCGAGCCGTCCCTGAAATGCACGAGCTTGCGCCAAGGCGCCTCTCCTCACCGACCCGTCGACGCGCAGACGCGCGCAGGTTCGACGCTCTCGACTACCACATCCCCAACTGTCCCACAGAAGAGCCGACCGCATTATATGCCCTGGCGCTCGCTCCCGACAATTCTGGACAGCCGATCACCCCATTAGACGAGCGAGCCGAGTCGGCGGATGTCGGCGGGGGTAGCAGCGGCGACCAGTGTCGCGGCGTCGGCGGACAGCGCGGGATGCCAGGCGTGGGGCGCGATTTCCGCCAGAGGCGCCAGCGCAAATGGACGCTCGGCCAGACCCGCATGGGGAATCGTCAGGTTGGGTGTGTCGAGCAACAGGTCGTCGTAAAGCAAGATATCGATGTCGATGGGGCGCGGGCCATAACGCGGCCCTGGCTCGCGGCCCAGCGCGCGCTCGATCTCTTTGGCCAGCCGCAGCAGCGCGAAGGGGTCGAGCGTGGTCAGCCCCTCGGCGACGGCATTGTGAAAGCGCGGCTGGTCAGTGACGAGCGCGGGGGCTGTGTCCCAGACCGATGAGATGCGGGTGACGCGCACATCGGGTGCGAGGCGTTCCAGCGCGCGGCGCAGCAGCGCGTCGCGGTCGCCCAGGTTCGAGCCAAGCCCCAGATAGACCAGATGCTCGCCTGGCGCGCGCTCCGGCTGCCCCTGCGCTGGCGGGCTGGGGTCTGGCTGCCACCACATGCTCATGGTAGGTCTCCGCCTCTGGATGGCGTCGCGTCGATCAGCGAACGTCCGACGAATATCGGGTGTGTGCCTGATGACGCCGACTTGCGTCATGCTATAGAATGGATAGTGTGCAAGAGCGCAATCTTTCTCTCATTCTACACTGACCCGCTCCGCTGTGATACGCATCGTGGCGTCTGGGTTGGCGACCTGCAAGCGACAAAGGCGGTAGTACGGCCCAATGATAGCGTTGGTGGGTCTAGATCATCGCCAGGCGAGCGTCGAGACACGCGGGCGGTTGAACTTTGCTGGTGATGCGCTGACGACGGCGCTGCATGCGCTACGCGATGAGCCAGCAGTCGATGAAGCGATCATCCTCTCGACCTGTAACCGCACCGAGATCTATCTGGCGAGTGGCGATCCGGCGGCAGCGCGAACGAGCGCCGAGCGACTGCTGGACGCGACCTTTGCGCAGGCCGCTGTGACTCGCGGCGCGCTGCTGACCACCGAGCGTACAGCGCTGGCCGACTTGCTCTACACCAACGACGGCGTCGAGGCGGCGACCCATCTGCATGAGGTTGCCGCTGGCCTGCGTTCGATGGTGATCGGCGAGCCGCAGATTCTGGGGCAGACGCGCGCGGCGCTGGCGGCGGCAGAGCAGGAGCAGGTGGTGGGCGAGGAGCTGCGCGCCCTCTTCACTAGCGCGCTCAAGATCGGCAAGCGCGTACGCACGGAGACGGACATCAACCGCGCCGATGTCTCGGTTGCGGGGCTGGGCGTGCGCGCTGCGCGCGAGGCGCTGGGCGACCTGCGCGGCAAGACGGCGCTGCTGATCGGCGCTGGCCGCACCAACCAACTCAGCGGCGCTCTGCTGCGCGCCGAGCAGATCGGCCAACTGCTGATCGCCAATCGCTCGCTGGAATCGGCGGCGGCGCTGGCGAGCCGGTTCGACGGGCAGGCCGTGCCGCTGCACGCGCTGGCGTCGGCGGTAGCGCAGGCCGATCTCATCATCAGCGCGACCGCCGCGCCACATGTCGTACTGGACGCGCAGACCATCACCGCCGGACGCGCGCTGCGCGCTGAACCGCTGGTGGTGGTGGATCTGGCGGCTCCGGGCGATGTGGCGGCGGAGGCGGGCGCACTGCCCGGCGTGACGCTGCTGACGCTCGACACCCTGCGTGAGATGGCCGACTTCGACGCGCACGCCGACCCGGCGGTGGTCGCGTCATTGCAGGGGCACGCGCGCGACATCGAGCGCTCGCGGCAGATCATCGCCGAAGGCATGCGCGACTACACTCGCGCGCTGACGTTGCGGCTGGCCGTGCCGGGCATCGCCGCGCTGCGCCGCCACGTTGATCGCTCCGAGGAGCAAGAGCTGGCGCAGGCGCTGGCGCAACTCGATCATCTCTCCGACCGCGACCGCGCCATCATCGAGCGCTTCGGGTCACGGCTGGTGGACAAGATGTTTCACCATCTTGTGCGGCGTATCCGCTCGCTGGCCGAATATGACGAGATTCCGCCCGATGTCACGATGCGTGTGCTTGCGCAACTCTTCGCCGAGCCACCCACCCCCGACCGCGATTCCCAGCGCTAATTTTGGCTGGCGATTGAAATCGCGCCTGGGAGACCCTGCGGGCCGCGAAATCCGCCTGCGCGGACTGAGGGATGTCACCGTTTCCGTCGCCCTGTCGTGGCAGGCTTCGTAGGGACCCAGCGCATCACCTGTCGCTACGTGCGTACCCGCCTGTACACCATCCTCGCCTACTCTTGACATCGCAGCGCCAGCCTGCTACCGTGCCTCCAGTCGGCGCGTTCTTTCGCGCCAGTCGCCTGGGAGGAGGAGGCAAGGATGGAGGCGAAGGACGTTCAGGCCAGCGGCGAGTCATTTCCGACGCCGACCGACCCGGCGAGCGTGGCCGTCTCGACTCGCGCAGCGCGCGGCGGGTCACTGCGACCGCCCGGCTCGATTATCGCGCTGGCGATCCTCTCATTCGTTCTGGCCATTATCACCGGGCCGCAACAATTCTATTACGTGTTGTTCGCCATCAATCCACATGTCTTCGGCATCGGCCCGCATACCAATTTCTTCGGCCAGCTCTGGTATGACTACGTGCTGAATGGCGACAACAGCTACATCCGCTTCGATTCCGGCCTCTTCACTGGCGCGGTGGAAGACGCCTTCATGCTGGCGCCGTGCTATCTGGTCTGCGGCATTGGGCTATTGCGGCGCAGTCGCTGGGTCGTGCCGCTGGGCCTCTTCACCGCCGGGATGATCTGGTACGCCATCATCTACTTCATCGTCGGCGATCTCTCATCGGGCTTGCAGAGTGTCACCGATCCGGTCAGCTTCTGGGCGCCGCTGACGCTCTATGTCGTCTATCCAGTCTGGATGACGCTGACGATGATTCTGCGGCGCAAACTCTTCACTCGCTAGTGAGGCGCATGGGAGGGTCTGGCGGCCCGCATTGACGGCCCCATGCGCGAGCAGTATACTTGCCCCGCCGCGCTCACAAGCGCATCATGCGACGAACAACAGACGGAAGGGACAGCATTGCGTGGGTGTGCGCGCGAATATCTGGCGGACGTGGACACGAGCGCGCTCGACACGACGCGCGCCCGGCGTGACGCTGCTGGCGTTCCTGACGCTGGCGCTGGGCGCCTGCGGTACGACGACGACCAACCTGCCCAGCGGAGTCTATACCAGCGCGCAGTATCACTTCCGCGTCAGCTATCCGACTGGCTGGGAGGTGAATGCCTCGCCCCAGCCCAATGCGCCTTCCCCGCTGATCGTCATCATCACGCGCTCTGGCACGCACCAGCCGCCCGGCTCGCAGATCTCCTCGCTGACCATCGACGTGCTGGATATGAGCAACACCGGGGTGGCCAAGATGGCAGCCGCGCTGGCCAAGAACAGCGCGCTCAGCAAGATCACCTTTGGCGGGCAGCCCGGCTTCTCCGATAAGTCAACTGTGGAGACCAACGCGGGTGTCACGCTGACGCACTCCGACTTCTACGTCACGTATGGCGCCTATCTCTATCAGGTCAGCACGGATGCGCTGTCAGGCGATGGCCCCACGCTCCAGACGATGGCGCAGAGTTTTGCCCTGCTGAGCTAGGCGGGCGTCTGCCGCACGCTCACGACCTGTGCGCGTCGGTTCTGCCAGGCGTGGCTCGCCATCCTAGCCTCAACTCATGCGGTGGCGCTCGTCGGGCATGGCGTTGTTGGCGGTCAACTGCTCAATCAGCCAGTCCTCGTCCTGGATTGGCACGCCCAGCTTCTCGGCCTTGGCGAGTTTGCTGCCGGGGGCCGCGCCGACGATCAGGTGATCGAGCGATTTGCTGACGGCGCTGGCGATCTTGCCGCCCAGCGCACGAATCGCCTCCTCGGCCTGGCCGCGCGTCAGGCGCTCCAGTGAGCCGGTCAGCAGGAAGCTCTGGCCAGAGAACGGCAGGCCATCGGTGGAGAGCGCGGATGGCGGCGGTGCGGTGAGCGTCAGGCCAGCGGCGCGCAGCCGCTCGATCAGCGCGCGGTTGGCGTCGTCATGCGTCCACTGGAAGACGCTCTGCGCGATGCGCGGGCCGATGCCAGGCGCCTCCGCGATCTGCTCCTCTGGGGCGGCCAGCAGCGCATCCACATCGGGAAAGACGCTGGCCAGCGTCTCGGCGGCCTTCTCGCCGACATAGCGGATGCCCAGGCCAAACAGCACGCGCGCGAAGGGCCGCTCCTTGCTGGCTTCGATGGCGTTGAGCAGGTTGGCGGCGCTCTTCTGCTGGAATCCCGGCAACTCCAGCAGTTGCTCCTGGGTGAGTTGGTAGAAGTCGGCGGGCGAGCTGACCAGCCCCGCCGTGACCAGCCGCAGCACGATCATTCCGCCCAGCCCCTGGATGTCGAGCGCGCCCCGGCTGACGAAGTGCTGCAAGGCTTCGAGCTGCCTGCCCGGACAGACGGGATTCGGGCAGTACGTCACCTTTTCGTCTTCATTGCGCACGACGGGTGTATGGCAAATGGGGCATTCCGTCGGGAAGCTCCACGGCTGCTCGGAGCCGTCGCGCAGCTCCACCAGCGCCTTGACCACGCCGGGGATGACATCGCCGTGCCGCTGGATCACCACCGTATCGCCGATGCGCAGGTCTTTGCGCGCCACCTCGTCGGCGTTGAAGAGCGTGGCGTTCGAGATGGTCACGCCGCCGATCTGCACGGGAGCCAGCCGCGCGTTGGGGATCAGCGCGCCGGTGCGCCCGACCGTCACCACGATGTCGAGCAGTTTGGTGTTGGCTTCGACCGGCGCGAACTTGTAGGCGATGCCCCAGCGCGGATCGCGCGCCACCACGCCCAGCTCCTGCTGCTGCCAGCGCGCGTCGATCTTGATGACGGCGCCGTCGATGTCGTATGGCACCTCGAAGCGCCGCTCGGCCATGCGGTCGGCGAAGGCCTGCGCCTCTTCGATTGACTGCAACTGTGTGGCGAGCGGGCTGACGTTGAAACCCCAGGCGCGCAGCCAGGCCAGCGCCTGCCACTGACCGTCTGGCTCCGGCGCGCCCCGGATGGATGCGATGTGATAGGCGAGGAACGAGAGCGGGCGCTTGGCGGTCAGCCGCGCGTCCTTCTGGCGCAGCGAACCAGCCGCCGAGTTGCGAGCATTGGCGAAGAGCTTCGGCTCCGTCCCTGCCGCCGTCGCTTCATCGGCCAGCCGCTCGTTGAGCGCCTCGAAGTCGGCGCGCCGCATGTAGATCTCACCGCGCACCTCGATCTGTGATGGGATGGGCGCCACGTCCTGCTTCTGCAGGCGGGCGGGAATCTCGCGAATGGTGCGGACATTGGTGGTGACATTCTCGCCGATCTCGCCATTGCCACGGGTCGCGCCCACGGTGAGCGCGCCATTGCGGTAGACCAGATTCATGCTCAGGCCGTCAATCTTGGGCTCGCCCACGTAGTGAAACTCTGCTTCCGGCAGGATGCTCTGGGCGCGGTCACGCCAGGCGAGCAGCTCTTCGGGCGTGCGGACAGTCGCCAGGCTCAGCACAGGGGAGAGATGGCGAAACTTGGCGAATCCCGCCGCTGGCTCACCGGCGACACGCTGCGTGGGCGAGTCGGGCGAGATGACCTCGGGATGCGCCTCTTCGAGCGCCCGCAGCGCGCGCATGACGCTGTCGTACTCGGCGTCGGAGATGGTGGGGCTGTCGAGCACATAGTAGGCGTAATCCGCCTCGCGCAGCCGCTCGCTCAGGCTGGCGGCCTGTCGCCGCAACTCCGCGATCTCCTGCGTCTCCTTCGACTCCTCCGCCGACGCATCCATGGCGCCCGCCACCCCGGTCGCATCCGTTGGCCGCTGATCTCCCGTCGCTGACACCGACTTCTCCTTTGTGCGACCTCACCGAGAAATGAGGCAGTTCTCGTGTTGAGGATATACACTGCGCCACGCAGGCGACACGGCAGTGTAGCATATCCGCAGCGGCGCTTCGGCGCCGCGAAGAGCTATTCCGCCTGGGTCGCGTCGAAGCGGCTAGCGGGCGGCGGGGCCACGGCGCAGGGCCAGCGCGCCCGGCAGCAGGCTGACCTCGAAGCGCAGCGCCTGCATCAGCTCGCCATCGAGTTGCGCGTGGGCAGGGTGGTCGCTGGCCAGGGTGATGCGCTGGCAGCGCACGATGCGTGTCTCGGGCTGGCCAATGTGCTTACCATGCTCGACGGCTGGCAGCAGACGCAGCGCGCGGAGCAGCGGCGGCTTGGAAAGCATGCACATATCAAAGAGGTGATCTTGCGGGTCGGCGGTGGGGTTGATCTTGAAGCCGCCGCCATACGTTGGCCCGATGCTCATGGCGACCAGCGCGAAGACCTGGCGTATCGGCTCAGCGTCATCATACTGGACGCTCAGCGTGGGGCAGTGGTCATAGTGCAGCAGCAATTCGGTGAGCGCCGAGGACATATAGAGCGCGCGGCCAGAGAGGCCCAACCGTTTGTAGTGTTCGGCGCGGGCGGCCATGTTGGCGTCGAGGCCGACGCTGAGCGCATTGACGAAGATTTCGCCGTTGACCATGCCCACATCGATCGGCGCGACGGGCGCCGTGAGGGCGATGTCGAGCGCCTGGAGTGGGTCGAGCGGCGCGCGCGCCACATGCAGCGCGAAATCGTTGCCGCTGCCCGCTGGCACGACGCCGAAGGGGACGGAGACGCCCGAAGCGATGATGCCGCCCACTGCTTCATGGATGGCGCCATCCCCACCGACGACGACGAGAGGACGCCCCGCCTGCGCCGCCTGTGCGGCCAGTTTGGTAGCGTCGCCGCGCGCCTTCGTCAGCGCTAGCTCGCCACGCCCGCCCAGCAGCGCCCGCTCGATCACGCGGCGCAGGCGGGCAGCGCGCCCACCATTGCTGGCGGGATTCAGGATCACGAATGGCGCCGCGTCGGCTCGCGGCACGACGAACTCCATCTCAGGGGATGCGGTGGGCGCCAGCGTTGGCTCGCGCATGGGCGTGGGCCTCCTCAGCGTAGGCAGCGTGGCAGGTCATCAGTCGTGCGCATCTCGCTATTGATGTAACGCACGACTGCTCGAAACCGCACGCCAGACAACAGACGGCGTGCCGCTTGCTTACATGCGGCGCTTCTCGCGCTGCTCGCCGAAGACGCGCCGCAGCGTGTCGCTGATCTCGCCCAGCGTGGCCAGCGTCTCCACCGAGGCCAGGATGCGTGGCAGCAGGTTCTCGCTCCCGCGCGCCGCCGACTCCAGGGCGGCCAGCGCCGCGCCGACGGCGGCGCTATCGCGGCGCTCGCGCAGGGCGGCCACTTTCTGCGCCTGGCGCCGCACCGCCTCGGCGTCCACCTTCAGGATCGGCGGCAGCTTCGAGTCGGTCGTCTCGAACCTGTTGACGCCGACGACGATGCGCCGCTTCTCATCCAGGTCACGCTGGTAGCGGTATGCCGCCTCCTCGATTTCGCGCTGGATGTAGCCCTGCTCCACCGCGCGCACGCTGCCGCCGAGCGCGTCGATCTTCTCGATGTACTCCCAGGCGAGGCGCTCCAGATCATTGGTGAGCGCCTCGACATAGTAGGAGCCGGCCAGCGGGTCGATGGTATCGGCGACGCCCGTCTCATAGGCCAGCACCTGCTGTGTGCGCAGCGCCAGCAGCGCGGAATCCTCGGTGGGCAGCGAGAGCGCTTCATCTTTGGCGTTGGTGTGCAGCGACTGCGTGCCGCCCAGCGCCGCCGCCATCGCCTGATAGGCGGTACGCATGACGTTGTTGTCGGGCTGCTGGGCGGTCAGTGTCGAGCCAGCCGTCTGGGTGTGGAAGCGCAGCAGCAGCGAGCGCGCGTCTTTCGCGTGGAAGCGCTCCCGCATGATGTGCGCCCACATGCGCCGCGCCGCGCGGAACTTGGCGACCTCCTCGAAGAAGAGATTGTGCGAGTTGAAGAAGAAGGAAAGCTGCCCGGCGAAGCCGTCCACATCCAGCCCGGCGTCGATGGCGGCCTGCACATATGCGATGCCATTGGCCAACGTGAAGCCGATCTCCTGCGCCGCTGTCGCGCCTGCCTCGCGGATGTGGTAGCCGCTGATGCTGATGGTGTTCCAGCGCGGAACCTCGTCTGCGCAATACCGGAAGAGATCGGTGATGATGCGCATGGAGGGGGCGGGCGGATAAATGTACGTGCCGCGCGCGATGTATTCCTTCAGGATGTCGTTCTGGACGGTGCCAGAGAGCTTGCGCACATCGGCGCCCTGCTCGCGCGCCACGGCGATGTAGAGCGAGAGCAGGATAGCGGCGGTGGCGTTGATGGTCATCGAGGTGGTGATGCGCTCCAGCGGGATGCCATCGAAGAGCACGCGCATGTCTTCCAGGCTAGAGATCGAGACGCCGACCTTGCCCACCTCGCCCTCGGCCAGCGTGTGGTCGGCATCGTAGCCCATCTGCGTGGGCAGATCGAAGGCGACCGAGAGGCCCGAGCCGCCCTGATCCAGCAGGTAGCGGTAGCGGCGGTTCGACTCCTCCGCCGTGGCGTAGCCGGCGTACTGGCGCATCGTCCACAGCCGCCCGCGATACATCGTCGGCTGGATGCCGCGTGTGTACGGGAACTCGCCGGGGAAGCCGAGCGCTTCATCGGGGCGCCAGCCGGCGAGGTCAGCTTCGGTGTAGAGTGGCTGCGTCTCGACCTCGGAGCTGCTCGTGAAGCTGGGCTGGCGCTCACCTGCGTGCTCCACGGCACGGCGATAGGTCGTCTCGCGCCAGCGTCGATTCTCATCTTGCGCCTCGGTCGGCGTTTTGGCTGAGTCGTCCTGTATCCGCTGATCGCTCTGTGTATCGTTATCGCTCATGGCGCCTATCCTCCTCGATAGTGTGGGTCGTGTCGGCGCCAGACGGGTCGCTGCGTGCGGGCGCCATCCCAGCGTAGCACGCCAGAGGCGCCAGCGCCAGAGACCAGCCAGCCTGCCAAAGTGTGACGCCCGACACTGACGACGCGGCGCCAACGGTGGTATGTTTAGGGTGAGCGTTGAGCGATAGCGCCAGTCCGCTGCCGCTCGAAGCTGAGACGGCCCTGAGAGGACTCCTGACCAATGCAACCCGGATGGGCGGCGGCGCGTACAGGCCATTGATACGGTGATCGCGCCGCAGACAGGTGGAAGCGCGCTCAACGTCGTCAGCGACGACCTGTGAGGGGTAGTCGCCGCTGACGCTTGCATAGATGAAGGAGGTTCCGGGTGGGATACGACGGGGCCGCTGCGCTCAATCCGGGAAAAGTCCTGGCTCGCTCCGCGCCGCGGAGTCGAACGGAAGGCGCTAGCGCCATTCACAACGCTGATCTCACCGAAGATACCGGCCTGGTGCGCCGCGCGCTGAACGGCGACCAGGAGGCCTTCGCCACCATCGTGGAAAAATACAAAGACCCGGTCTTCAACGTCGCGTATCGCATGCTCGGTAATCCAACCGAGGCCGAAGACGTGGCGCAGGAGACCTTTGTGCGCGCCTACACGCAGCTCCGTACCTATCAAGAGGGGCGGCGATTCAGCACATGGCTGCTCTCCATCGCCTCGCACCTCTCCATCGATCAATTACGCCGACGCCGGTTCCTCGCCTTGCCGCTGGAGAACGCTCCCTTTCTCGAATGGATCGCCGATCTGGGCGCCGGGCCGGAGCAGGCCGCGCTCCAGCTCGAAGCCTCCGACGAGATGCAGAAAGTGCTGAGCGCGCTCCCGCCGAAGTACCGCACCGTCCTCGTCCTGCGCTATTGGTACGATCTCTCGTATGAAGAGATCGCCGAGATGCTGAGTCTGACCTCCGCTCTGGTGAAGGCGCGTCTCCACCGCGCCCGCGAGCTGGTGGCACGCACGCTCAAAGCGCAGGGATTGGACATGACACTCGCCAGCGAGGAAACCCATGAGGCAGATCACAAGCCTGCTGCGGGCGGTGGCGCCTAGGTGGCGCCCGGCTGGCGTCAGCTACGTCATCGGCGACGCCCCCGCTGACCTCTCCAATAGCGCAACCCATCCCTGCTCGGCGCACGCTGTGCGGCGCGTCGAGGCCTGGGCTGAGATCATGTCGCTCCATCTCGCCTCGGCGATGTCGCAGACGCCGCCACGCATCACGCCGCACGCTTCCCCCGCGCGAGCATCATCCGATTTCACGGCGCAGGTGATGGCGCGACTGGCCACACCGCCGCCTGAGCCTGACCCACGCGAGTCGCGCGCCCGGCAGATGCGCGCCCACATGCGCCGCCTGGCGGGCGTTTATCTGACGCTGGTGCTGGTCGGCGTGGTGGCGCTCATCGCGCTGGCGGCGCTGGCTCCGTGGGCGCTGGTGGGATTGGTCGCCGGAATCGTGAGCCTGGCGCTCGTCGCCATGACCTTTGCCGGCGCCATCAGCCGACTGACGGGTGGCGCCATCAGCGGACTCGGCGTGGCATACGTGGCTATGCTGGCGACACTTTCATCCTCGCTGCTGCTGATCGCACGGCGCTTCGGGCGCGGCTCCTCGCGCGCCGCGCGCAGACGGTGAGCCTGCCATGACACTGCTCACATCCCCCGACGATCCCACCGCCACGCCAGAGCACGCCTCCTGCGCTGAGGCGGCGTATCCAGCAAGTCCGGCGCGTGGGCGCACGCGACGCTCGCTCGCCGCGCTGGTCGCGGTGGCGGGGCTGCTGCTGTGGGCCTCGCTCACCGCGCCGCGCATGGTGGCGTTCATGCCGCACATGACGGGCGTCTCCTCGGCGGCGACCAGCTGGATCAGCTCGACACTGGCGGGCGCTAGCCCATCACCCTCCGGCCTGGCGCTCAGCGGGTCACGCACGCCCCAGGCTTGCACTGCCAGCAGCGCCAGCGCCTTTGGCTCGAATCTGGTGGCGCCGAAGAACGCCTGGATCTGCGGCGATGCGCTGGTGGTGGGCGGCAATCTGGACGTGCAGGGGCGCGTGCAAGGGTCGGCGCAGGCCGTCGGCGGGAATGTGACCATCTCTGGCGAGGTGGATGGCGATGTGACGGCTGTGGGCGGGAATATCACGGTGCAGTCTGGCGCGGTGACGCACGGCAAGCTCGACGCCATCGGCGGACACGTCATTCTGCAGCCTGGCGTGACGGCGCAGACCGCCACGACGAATACCCTGGAGCAGAACTGGAGTCCCGGCCCGGGCGGCTCGTGGGCCTGGCATGACGCGACGCCCGCCGCCAGTTCTTTCTGGCTGGGGCTACTCTTCTGGGTGAGCGCCGCCATCGGCCTCTCCGCCTTCGTACCGGAGGCGGTCGGACATGTGCGCTTTACCATTGCGCGACGCTTTTTGTATAGCGGTGTGGCGGGCGCGTTGATCGCTGTAGTGGGGCTGGTGGTGGGCGTGGCGCTCCTCCTGACTTGCATCGGCATCCCTGTCACCATCCTGATCGGCCTGGCGCTGTGGCTGGCATGGGTTGTCGGCACGGTCGCGTTCGGAAGCTGGCTTGGCGCCTCGCTGCTGCGCGGCCTGCGCCACAACCACACTCCTTCGCTGCTGGTCTCCTCACTGCTCGG
>DATBTW010000274.1:0-4302 GCA_036559055.1 Ktedonobacterales bacterium | reverse complement strand
GAAGGCGGGCCACGTTGTATGCTGGTCAGTAGAGCATTTCGAGCTGATTGGGAAGGCGATTGATTCCCTCACTCACGCCATTTCCTTGAACTCTCGTCAACGTTGCCAGGATTCAGCCAGCGTGGGCCGACCTTCAAAGTCAAGTTGGGGAGAGACCGATGCCGCATTTCTTAGAACCAGCCACCTATCACTCTGTCTCTTCTCTGTTTGAGGACATGAGCGCTTATCACCTGGCTGTGACGAGTGTCCTTGCTGGAGTACTGCCAGGAAGGATCGCTGTCGATAATCCCGAACACCCAACTGCCGCCATCTTGATCCCGGCCAACTACTATCGGCTTTATGTGGGCGGAGCGCCGTCGGCGCAACTGTTCGCGGATGTCGTCGATCTGCTTCACCAGCCGACTCGCGCAGAGCGATACTGGTTTATGACGCACTACCCAGCGGGCGCCTGGGAACCAGCCATTGAAGGCGCCCTGCATGGGCTGGGAAAGAGCGCGTCTCTCTACCACTATTACCGCCTGATAGAACCGCCCTTACCGCCCCCCTCGCCGCTGAAAGAGGCTATCACCCTGGCTCCCATCGACCAGACACTGGTCGAAGACGCTTCGCTGGTGAACCGTGACCTGTTGATTGATGAGATTCATTCAGAGAGTCCTTCGCTTGAGTACTTTTACCGTCAGCATTTTGGCTATTGCGCGCTGGATGGTCGCCAGATCGTTGGCTGGTGTCTGGCCGAATACCATGACCAGGGCCGCTACGAACTGGGGATTGGGACTATCGAAGCCTATCAGCGGCGAGGTATCGCCACGCACGCCGCGTCAGCGGTCATCAAACGCGCCTTTGCCGAAGGCGCAACGGAGATTGGCTGGCATTGTCGGGCCAACAACATCCCATCAATAGCGACAGCCTTGAAGTTGGGTTTCCACAAGGCGCTTGAGTATCCAGTTGTTATCTGCGACTCTCGGCTCGCGCTCAGTTCAGAAGAGGCCTGACAGCGGCGCATGCGCGTGGGCATCGGCGCCGACATGCGACACAGCGGCCTGCGTGACACGCTACCCGATCTCGCGGTCACATTCGCCCGTTGCGCTTCGTCACACCAGTGATGGACGATGACCAGGCCGTGTGGACGAGAGAGAAAGACGCGAGAAGCGATATGGATATGCCTGATGTGAACCATGCCGCGCTGGCGGCGCAATTCGAGGCTAACCGCCCCCACCTGCGCGCGGTGGCCTACCGCCTGCTGGGCTCGGCGAGCGAGGCCGACGACGCCGTACAGGAGAGCTGGCTGCGCCTCAGTCGCGCCGATGCCAGCGCGGTGCGGAATCTGGGCGGCTGGCTGACGACAGTGGTGGCGCGGGTCTGCCTCGATATGCTGCGCTCGCGCACCTCGCGGCGCGAGGATCCGATGGAGGAGTACGCGGCGGCAGAGCCGGTCACGCTGGAAGAGGGGGGCGCTGACCCGGAGCAGGCAGCGCTGATGGCTGATTCAGTGGGGCTGGCGCTGCTGGTCGTGCTCGACACGCTGAATCCCGCCGAGCGGCTGGCCTTCGTGCTGCATGATGTCTTCGATGTCTCGTTCGATGAGATCGCGCCGATTGTGGGACGCACGCCGATAGCGGCGCGGCAGCTCGCCAGCCGCGCGCGTCGCCGTGTGCAGGGCGCGGAGGCTGACCCCGAGGCCGATCCGGCGCTCGCCGAGGCCGATCACGCTCGCCAGCGCGCGGTGGTCGAAGCCTTCCTGGCGGCGTCGCGCGGGGGCGACTTCGGCGCGCTGCTGGCGGCGCTCGATCCGGAGGTGACGCTGCGCGCGGACGCTGCGGCGCTGGCGACGGGCGCGCAGGCGGCGCAAGGCGCGCAGGCGGTGGCCGCGCAGTTCTCCGGGCGCGCACGCGCGGCGCAACTGGCGCTGGTGGATGGCGGCGCCGGGCTGGCCTGGGCGCCGGGCGGGCAGCCGCGCGCCGTCTTCGCCTTCACCCTCAGCGACGAGGGCAAGATCACCGCCATCGAGATCATCGCCGACCCTGCGCGGCTCAGCCAGCTCGACCTGAAGCTCATCGGCGGGTGAGCGCCCCCAACCCCAGCCCCTCTCCCGCAAAGCGGGGAGGGGGCTTCCGCCTAGAACAGCCAGGGCAGCGCCAGCACGAGCGCCAGCCCCCAGGCGACGTAGGCCAGTGAGCCGCCGCGCGCCACCCGTTGCAGCGCCGCCACCCAACCATCGCCACGTCCGGCGCGTAGCTGCGCGATCAGCGCCAGCGCCAGCAGCACGACGTTGAGCATGTTCCAGCCGATCACCACCAGGCGGTTCATCGTCAGGCCATCCAGCGCCGTGCGATAGAGGATGGCGCTGAGAGCATAGAGGCTCACCAGCAGCGCCAGCGTCGCCAGCGCCACGATCCCCGCCCGCAGCGCGCCACGCCACTGCGCCGCCACGTCGTCCGCCGAGAGCGGGATGACGCCGACCAGCAGCCCCATCACCGCGAACAGGCCGACGTTGTAGGTAATCAGCACATTGCGCTGATTGAATGGCGCGAGGAAGTTGAACGGGATGAACGCGATGTAGACCAGCAGCGTCAGTAGGGTCAGCGGCAGCAGCAGTCGCATGATGATCGCCAGAATCTTGCCGAAGCCGCGGTAAAAGTCCTGCGCGCCCGCTCGTCGTGCGGGATCGTAGACGCTGGCGACCGCCAGCACGGGCAGCAATCCGGCGCCACCGAAGTAGAGCAGCCGCTGCCAGAGGTCCGGCAACTCGACTCTGAGGGTGTCGAACATGGCGTAGGTCAGCCCGACGAAGACGGCCACCCCAATGCCATAGACGCCCGCCGAGCCAATCGTTTCGAGTGACTTGGTGAGCAGGCCAAAGAGGTCGCGCGCCGTGTAGCGCAGCCCCAGCGCCACCAGGCCTACCGCTGCCCAGGCCATCAGGGGCAGGTGCAGCGCCATCAGGGTGAGATAGGCGGACTGCGACGTGGCGCCCAGCAGGCTGGTCTGCGGCGCCAGCGATGGGATGAACCAGACATAGGCGATCAGCGCGGCCAGCGCCAGCGTCGCGCCGACGGCCAGCCCGATCTGCCTGCCGCTGTGGGTTCCGGCCAGCGTCAGATACCAGAGGATGGCGAGCGCAGCCAGTGGCGGCCAGAAGAACACCTGGAGTGGGACGTTGCCCGCCACGGTCCACCGGGGATCCGAGGTGATCCACAACACCAGCGCCAGCGCGACGCTGATGGGGATGGCCAGCCGCCAACTCGCGCCCAGCCGCCCCAGCCGCGCGTCATCCTGCGACTCCAGGCGATAGCGCCAGGCGAGATAGAGGGTGTCATCGGGCTGCGCGGCGCTGATCGCCATGAGCGCCGCGCCGAAGCGCCCGGCCTGCCCCGCGCGCCGCGCCTCCAGATAGAGGTCTTCGAGCCGTCGTGGATTGCCACGCGCCGCGCGGATCGCCGTCAGATAGTCGAACTCGGCGGCACGGGCGTCGCTCATGCCCTCGAATGCTGAGATGTCCATGTCTCCGCTTCCTCCCACGCTGCGCGCTCTGCGTGCTCGCGACGAGCGGTTCGCAGGCTGCGGCGGCAGTGCTCGGTGCACTGACCGCCTGAGACGCAGCATAGCCGAAGCTATCGGCGCCAGCAAGCCCTCAGGCGCCGCGCTACGTACACTTGCGTGCGGTTGCTGTGGCGCCGCGATGGCGGTGTACACTATCCAGCGTGGCGAGCAACTGCAGGATGAGTCGGCATGTGCCAGCGATTGCCAGGAGGCGCGCAGATGGAGCGGGTGAACGAGGCGAAGCGGCGACTAGTGTGGCTGCGGCGGCTGGGCGAGCGCCTGCGTGACGCGGTGAGCGCCGGGCTGCGCGCCGAGAGCATCGAGCAGCTCGCGGCGGCCACGGGCGAGCGCGGCGGCGATGTCATCTATCGGCTGGATGAACACGGCGAGCAGGCGCTGCTGGCGCTCTGCGCGGAGTGGGCGCGCGAGGAGCCGTTCCTGCTGGTCGCCGAGGGGCTGGAGCAGGGCCATCGCGTCTTTCCGGCGGGGGCCGATGAGCGGCGGCTGGCCTTCACACTGATCGTCGATCCCATCGACGGCACGCGCGGGCTGATGTATGGCAAGCGAAGCGCGTGGGCGCTGCTGGGCATCGCGCGGGCGCCGCAGGCTGGCGCACAGGCAGGCGCGGGCTGGCCGACGCTGGCCGACATCACGCTGGCCGTGCAGGCGGAGCTGCCGACACCGCGCGCCGCGCTGGCCGATACACTGTGGGCGCTGGCGGGGCAGGGCACGCAGGGTGAGACGCGCGATCTGCGCACGGGC
>DATBTW010000273.1:0-3322 GCA_036559055.1 Ktedonobacterales bacterium | reverse complement strand
CCGCGCGCATCCCGGGCGCGTCATCGGCGCCCGCAAAGATAGCCCGCTGCTGGTGGGCGTCGGCGTGGATGAAAATTTCCTCGCCTCCGACATCCCGGCGGTACTCAGCCACACGCGCGAGATCATCCAGCTCGACGAGGGTGAGGTGGCCGACCTGACCGCCGAGCGCGTCACGATCAGCGATCTGGATGGACACGTACGCCAGCCCACCATCATCCATGTAGACTGGAATATCGAGGCGGCGGAGCGCGGCGGCTACCCGCACTTCTTCGCCAAGGAGATCGCCGAGCAGCCCGACGCCGCGCATCGCGCGCTGCTGGGGCGCATCATCCAGCGCGAGCCGCAGTCAACCCTGGCGCTGGACGCGCTCGACGCGCTGGTGGCCTCTGGGCGGCTCGACGCGGTGCGACGGGCGGTCTTCATTGGCTGCGGCACCTCCATTCACTCGGCGATGATCGCGCGCTACGCCATCGAGCGCTGGGCGCGCATCCCGGTGGATGTCGCCATCGCCTCGGAGTATCGCTACGCTGACCCCGTCGTGGGGCCAGACACACTCTGCGTGGCGATCAGCCAATCGGGCGAGACAGCCGATGTGCTGGCGGCGACCAGGCTGGCGCGCGAGGCGGGCGCGCCGATCATCGCCATCACCAATACGGTTGGCAGCGCCGTGGCGCGGCTGGCCGATGGCGTGCTCTATCAGCAGGCCGGGCCGGAGATCAGCGTCACGGCGAGCAAGTCGTTCGTCGCCACGGTGATGACGATCTACCAGCTTGGCGTCTGGCTGGGCCACCGCACGCAGCGACTCAGCGAGGCCGAGGAGCAGGAGTTGCTGCACGCCCTGCTCGACATCCCCGAACAGTTGCGGCGCACGCTGGCGATGATGGAGCAGCCGGAGGGCCAGCGCGCGCTCGCCAGCCTCACCGACCGCCTGAAAGACTGCGTGAGCTGCATCTTCATCGGGCGCGGCGTGGGCTATCCGCTGGCGCTGGAGGGCGCGCTGAAGCTGAAAGAGATTTCGTATGTGCACGCCGAGGGCTTCGCGGCGGGCGAGATGAAGCACGGCCCCATCGCGTTGCTGGACGCCGCCGTGCCGCTGATCGCCATCGCCACCCAGGGCAAGACCTACGAGAAGGTCGTCAGCAACATCCAGGAGGCGCGCGCCCGCGACGCCTACATCGTGGCGGTGGCGACGGAGGGCGATGCGGCCATCCGCCAGCACGCCGATCTGGTGGTCTACGTGCCACGCGCGCCGGAATTTTTCGCGCCGCTGCTGACGGTCATCCCGCTGCAGTTGCTGGCGTATCAGGTGGCGCTGGCGCGTGGCTGCAACATCGACCAGCCGCGCAACCTGGCTAAGTCGGTGACGGTGGAGTAGCGCGGCGCAGGCTATGCGCCTGTGTGCGAACAATTGGGTCGGTCACTGCGAACAGAGCTTCGTCAGTCACCGACAACGACACGTCGGCTCTAGCATCTCGCTGGAGCCGACCACTTTTTTGGAGCGTTGTGCGCCTTCAACGTCGCCGCCGAGTATAAGGCGGAGCGACCACATGGTCGGCTGGGCTCTCGCGCCCCAACCGCATGTACAGCCGAAGGACTCGCGAACCAGTCCCAGCCATCAAACACCGCTCGGTTCTACCATCGCTCGCGGCCCAACGACTGGGGAGCACGTCAACTTCCCGCCCACAACGTGCGCCTATCGCTCCTGGTCGCTGCTGAACCAGCGCATGTGGCGCAGGGCAAAACTCACCCACATAACACGCCCTTGGGTGGGGATCGCTCTCCAGGTCCGTGGACTATGCTCCCGTTGACGTACGCTCGCATGGACGCGCAAGCATACGTGAGCGCACCATGACACTCGGCCTGACCTGGCCTAGTTTGACGCGGCTGTGTACCGGTCCAGGTGAAGGAGGTGGTATGGCTACTACTGACACAAACGCCGCTACACTGACCGCGTCGAATGCGTTGGCGATTATCCGAAGCCGGAACTATCTCGGACTGCTCCTCATCGCCGTCATCTTAGGCGTCCCCGTCTCCCTATGCGCCTATGGCTTCTTAGCGCTCGTGCATGTTGTGCAGACCTGGATGTATACCACACTGCCAGCCCTCCTTCCGTCAGCGACGCTGCGCTTGTGGTGGCCGCTCATACCGCTGACGCTGGCGGGATTGCTCGTGGGCCTGACGATACGCCTGCTCCCCGGCCGAGGCGGTGAGGTATCCGTGGATGGCTTTCACGTCGGGGGCGGGCCACCGCGTAGCGTGGCGTTACCGGGTATCGTCCTGGCCGCGTTCGTGAGTATCGCTCTGGGGGCCGTGATCGGCCCCGAGGCGCCGCTGATCGCCATGGGCGGCGGCCTGGCCGTCTGGTGGATCCAGTTAGTGAAGCGCCCGCTCCCCGCGCCCGCCACGACCATGGTCGGCGCCGCTGGCAGCTTTGCCGCCATTAGCGCCTTGCTAGGCTCTCCCATCACCAGCGCGTTCCTGCTGATGGAAGCGTCCGGACAGGGTGGGACGATGCTCGATCTTGCGCTGCTGCCGGGCCTGCTGGCGGCGGGGATAGGTTACCTAGTCTTCGTGGGCCTTGACGCCTGGACAGGGCTGGGTACCTTCTCGCTGAGTGTGCCCCACCCGCCACCGTTCGCAGGTCCAACCGTGGCCGAGCTGGGCTGGGCGCTCGGTATTGGACTCGTGGCGGCCGCCCTCATCTGGCTCCTCCGGGCGCTCGTTCTGAACCTCGGCGCACGCCTCGACCCCGACTCGCGACCGCTGCGCACGTCCCTCCTGGCAGGCGTGGGCGTAGCGTTGCTTGCCATTGGGTTCGTGGCGCTGACGGGGCAGTCGGAGAGCTACATCCTGTTCTCGGGCCAAAATCAGATGGGCCAGTTGATCGATAGTGGCGCCAACCTGTCGATCGGAACCCTGCTGCTCATCCTGCTGCTCAAGGGCCTGGGCTATAGCCTCTCGCTCATGGGCTTTCGTGGTGGCGCCGTCTTCCCATCGCTGTATTTGGGCGCAGCCGTCGGAGTCTTACTGTCACACCTGCCGGGTCTGCCACTCGTGGCGGGTGTCGCAATGGGGATGGGCGCGATGACCGCGGCCATGCTGAAATTGCCGCTGACCGCCGTCCTCCTGTCGACGCTCATTCTGGCATCCGATGGGATCGCCCTGATACCCCTGGTAATTGTGGCGGTGGTGGTCGCCTATGTCACCACCATGCGACTGCCACGGCGCCGCACGGCGCCCGCTGCCAACGTGTCCCCACCGGTCCGGGCTGCTGGAGCGCCAGGCTGATCTGGAAGCGCCATTCATCGTCGCGCTGCTGCTG
>DATBTW010000272.1:0-30301 GCA_036559055.1 Ktedonobacterales bacterium | reverse complement strand
CCGCGCGCTCAATCACCTGCGACCCGCCCACGCGCGCCAGCCCACGCTGGCCGAGATGCTGGCGGCGCTCTCTGCGCCAGCCATCGTCGTCGCCAACGATCTCTCGCCCTCAGACACCGCCTCCGCGCCGCCGGAGCGGCTGCTGGGCATCGCACTGGCGCAGGGCGGGGCCACCTCGCATGCCGCCATTCTGGCGCGCGCGCTGGACATCCCTGCCGTGGTGGGGCTTGGCCCGACCCTGCTCAGCGCGGTCGCGGATGGCGAGACGCTGGCGCTGGACGGCGGCGCTGGGCAGGTGATCGCGCGGCCAGACGTCGCGACGCAGGCCAGCATGCGCCAGGCGCGCGATGCATCCGCCGCCAGCCAGGCGCAGGAACGCGCGCGGCTCGTGGCGTGGGTCAGTCGCGCCGGAGCGACCCGCGATGGCGCGCCCATCCCCATCATGGCCAACGCCAGCTCGGTCGCCGAGGCGCGCGCAGCGGCGGAGATGGGCGCCGAGGGCATCGGGTTGCTGCGCAGCGAGTTCCTCTTCGCGCGCAGCGATGACCTGCCCGACGCCGAGACGCAGGCGCGGCTCTACGCCGCGATCATCGTGGCGCTCGATCCGCCGCGCGGCCCCATCACCATCCGCACGCTGGACGCGGGCGCCGACAAGCCGCTGCCCAGCCTCAGCGCCTTCACAAGCCAGCTCCAGGCGGAGGCGAATCCCGCGCTGGGTGTACGGGGGCTACGATTACAACTGCGCTTCGGCGAGTTGCTGGCCGCGCAACTTGAGGCGCTCGCGCTGGCCGCCGCCCAGACGCAGACGGCGATCCATGTGATGCTGCCGATGGTGACGACGGTGGAGGAGATCGAGGCCAGCCGCACGGCGCTGGCGGCGGCGCAGGATCGCGTGGCGGCGCGTGGGCTGGAGCCGCGCCACGTCGCGCTGGGCATCATGGTCGAGACGCCAGCCGCTGTCTTCAACGCCGCCGCGCTGGCGCGCCATGTCGAGTTCTTCAGCATTGGCGCGAATGACCTTGCCCAGTATGTGATGGCCGCCGACCGGCTGCATCCTGACCTGGCGGCGTTGCGCGCGCCCACGCAGCCCGCTGTGCTGCGCGCCATCCATCAGGCGGCGCAGGCGGGCGCGGCGCGACACATCCCCGTGGCGGTCTGCGGCGAGATGGCTGGCGAGCCAGCACTGGCGGCGCTGCTGGTCGGGCTGGGCGTGACCGAGCTGAGCATGGCGCCCAACCGCATCCCGCTGGTGAAAGAAGCGCTGGCCTCGTATCGCCTGGCCGATCTGCGCGCCATCGCCGAGCGCGCCATCGCCGCCGAGACGGAATCCGCCGCCAGCCGCATTCTCGCTGACCTGACCCCGCTGGCCGATGGATTCAGCGGCGCATGACGCCTCAGGGCACGCCCCCGGCAGCCCATTTGTCCACGCTTGGAACACCCTGGCTCTTTGCAGGCGTCATATGCGCGGGTAGGACGTTTGGCGCCGCCATCAGGGCTAAAAGCTTACAGGGAGACCAGGGGGCTGTATAATGGCCTTTGGCAGAGCCTGAGCCTCACCCCGCTGACGACGTTGCTTTCTGGGCGCGCGCTCTACGGTGATGGCTCATGGCGATTCAGCGGACAGGAGACACGCCAGATGGAACAAGGATTGACAGAGCCGCCGCAGACATCAGGGCGGACATCTTAGGCGCTGGGGACGGTTGTGGGTCAGGAGAGCGACGCCAGCAGCGCGAAGCAGGATATGACACAGTGGAGATATAGACATCTATGAGTGATCCGAATCGCCCGAGGCAATCGCCATCCGGCTCACAGCGCTGGCGTGAGGATGACCAGCGCGGCCAGCAGCGTGCGTCGAGGTCATCGTCTCGCTCGAATGACGACTATACCCGACCACCCGGCAGCCCACAGACCCGACTCCCCAGCCGCGACAACAACCGTGATAATAGCCGCGATGGCGGCAGAGAGAGCGGCAAAGATGGCGGCTCGCGCAGCCGCAGCCGCGATGCGGGCCGCGACGGCGCCCGCTACGACGACGCGCCCCCGCGCTCGCCCAACCGCACACGCTCGTCTCGCTCGCGCGATGACGGCGACGACGGCTGGAATGATCCGAAGTGGCGCGCCGAAGATGACCGCCCAGATCGCGGCGGGAGCCGTAGTGGCCGCGATGGCAGTGCCCGCGCGACTCGCGACATACGCGACGGCTGGGATGACGAAGCCCCACGCGCGCCGCGTCGTCATGGCTCATCGGCGGGCGGGTCGCGCCGCGATGAGCGTGGCGGCCCGCGTGGCTGGGATGACAATCGCTGGCAGAGCGAGAATGGCGGCTGGGACGACGACGCCTGGGGGCCAGCTGAGGCGCCCGCCGGACGTCGAGGCGCCGCGCTGGCGGAGGACGACAGCAATGTGTGGCAGCCGCCTTCCCGACGCCAGGTGCAGGGCCGCAATGCGGCTGCTCGCGCGGGCGCTGCCTGGAAAGATGCGACCTCATTCGTCATGGCGGCGGTCAAGCGTCCCTCGACTTTTCGCGAGCGGCTGCGCTCCGACCGCAAGACGCAGGTGATCGCCGCGATCATGCTGATCGTCATTCTGGTCTGCATGATCCCGACGCCGATCCTGGCCTATAGCAACACGATGGGGCTGGCCAAAGACGGCATCGCGCATCTCAAGAACGCCGAGAACGACTTCAAGACCCTGGCCACCAGCCCGACGAATCTCGCCACCATCAACGACGCCCAAAACGAGCTACAACTGGCGCACAATGACTTCGCGCAGTTGCAGTTGCGCGTGGGCGTGCTCGCGCCGCTGGGCCTGCTGCCGAAGGTCGGCTCGAAAGTGTCGGGCGCCAACAAGCTCGCGCCGCTGGCGGCTGAAGGGACGCAGGCGGGCGTGCTGGCGTGCGACGCCATGAAGATTCTCGTCACGGGCATGAAGAATCCGCTGGGGACGACAGGCGGCCTGACCAGCGCCGACACCGACCGCATCGCCAGCGATTTCGACCAGATTCACACCCTCTATGGTCAGATGGAGCCAATCCTGGCAGGTCTGACCCAGAGTGATCTGTCGCTCGATCCGAGGCTGTGGCCGACGGTCAGCAGCCTCCAGGCCAAGCTGCCGCAGGTCAATCAATTGATGGACGATGCGAATGGCATGGCGCACGCCCTGCCGCAACTGCTGGGCATCGGCAAGCCAGCCACCTATCTGGTGCTGGTGCTCGACTCCAGCGAGCTACGCCCCACCGGCGGCTTCATCGGCAACTTTGGCGCGCTGGTGCTCGATTCCGGGCGGCTCCAGCCCAAATTCAACGTCAGCGACATCACCCTGATTGACGGCAGCGTCAAGTTTCCGACTGGAACTGGCCCAGGTACGGTGACTTACAGCCACGATCCGATACCGATCCCTGACAAATACGCCTGGCTCAAGTCCATCTTTAAAGCCGGCGGTACGGATAGTTGGTCGGTGCGCGACTCGAATCTGGATCCGGACTATCCCACGACGGCGAAGTATGCCCTGAGCCTGTACCAGGAACTGGTTCCGGTTGCGCAGCAAAACGTCGATGTGGGAACCAGCAACCTGAAGCTCTATGATCCCAGCAAGAGCGGGCAATTCGCTGGTGTGGTGACGCTCAGCCTGGGCTTCTTCGCCAATGCGCTGGCCATCACTGGCCCGGTCGAGGTCAACGACCACACCATCCACGAGACGATCAACGCGCAAAACTTCGTCAGTAAGATTCACTACTACGCGCTGAGCGCCGCATCGGGTAGCGGCCCCGATTCGCAGGTCTGCGGCGTGACCTCCTGCGCCAAGGTCTTTACCTCGGATGTTGTGGCAGCCTTCATGGCGAAGTTGAAGTTGAATCTCTCCGCCGATCTGGGCAAGATGGGCAAGCTCTTCTACGATTCGCTGCACACCAAGGACATCGAGGTCTACCTGACGCCGCAAGCGGCGGAGCAGACGCTGCTGGGCCTCAACATTGGGTCCGCCGTCGAGAGCCCGCAGGGCAGCGATACGGTCTTTGAGGTTGACGCCAACATCGGCGCGAACAAAGACAACTACTACATGCAATACAACATGGCTGACCAGATCGCGCTCGATGACGGCGGCGATGCCGCGCACAATCTCACCTGGACCTATGGTTGGCAGAAAGGTTTCTGCGACTCGTCGCTCGTCTTCCCGGCGGGAGATGCGAAATACCACTCGTATTCGCGCGTGTTCGTTCCCCCTAACGCCGTCGTTGGCAAGCAAAGCAATCTGGACGGGTTCGGAACGGACAAGCCGTCCAACGATTCCTTCGGCCTTGAGGTATTTCACGGCGATGCCTACGCTGCGTTCCCCTACTCATGTGGATCGAACTACACGTATCCGCACAGCGTCTCGTGGAAGGTTCCCGGCATCGTGACCCACGATGGCGCGGGCTATCACTACCAGTTGCTCTTCCAGCGCGAGGCGGGCATCACCTGGCCGCTGACACTGACGGTGACGCTGCCCAAGTGCGTGACGACGGCTACGCCGCCCACTACGAGCGGGCTGGACAAGACGGCGACTGTCACAGCCAAAGGCAACGTGGTCACGATCACCGGCCCACTTACCCAGAACGAGAAGCTCCAATTCGACTGGAATTGCTAGCGCGTCGCCTCGGCTAGCGCCTGGCCGCATGTGGCGCGGTATACTGTCGGGAAGGGGACGCAACCCGATGAAGCTGCCCGAGTTGGCGCATGCAATCATTGCAGAGCAAAAGCTGACGCACTATTTGCTCTCCACGACACATCCCACTGGGGCAAGCAAAGCGCGATATTTCATTCGTCATGGGTTCACCACCACCGATTGGTCATTACTCGCCGAAGAGCTAAGGCGCCATGCGGCCGAGAACGAAGTGACGGAAGTTGAGAATACTCCGCGAGGTGTCAGTTACACGGTGGAAGGCAGAATACTCGCTCCTGATGGACGCATGTTGCGCATCCGCGTTGTCTGGTTCCAGGATGTGGGTGAGCCATCCCCTCATCTCGTAACTGCATATCCTTTGAAAGGAGCTAATGCATGATCGAAGAACTTTCTCCGGTTGTGCTGCTCGTCGATATTCCCGGACATGATCTGCGAGCGGGCGATGTAGGGACGGTCGTGGATGTCCACACCAAGGGGCTTCCGGGCATTGGCTACAGTGTCGAGTTTCTGACGATGGGCGGCGCCACCATTGCTGTGCTGGAGCTGGAGGCAGCACAGATACGCGCGACGCGTTCGACCGACATTATCCATGTGCGCGAGCTGGCGAACGTCGAGATTTAACCTGCGAACCCGCCCGCTAGCGCATCGCCTCGGCCAACGCCTGACCGCATGTGTCGGGTGGGCGCTAGTAGAGCAGCCGCGCGCCAACCCGCTTGAGGTAGCGGACGGTTCTGGGCGCGATGACATGGCGCTCGGCGCGCAGCAGTCGGCGCTCGCGCCAGAGTGTCCGCCAGATTTCGCCGACCGCCTGTGGGCGTCGTGTCTTCACCAGCGTGGCTGCGCTCCAGATGGCGCCGATGGTCAGCGGATAGGGAAGCGGCAGCAGGCGCCATGCGACCCGCGACTTGTTGGTCGCCTGCTGTATCCAGTAGCGGTCGCCGACAAAGTCGCGGCCAGCGCGTGCGGCGTAGTGCAACACGGCGATGTCGGGATGATAGACAATGGTGTACTCCGCGTCGATCAGGCGCAGACTGAGGTCAAGCTCCTCCATGCCATAGATCAGACGCTCTGGATAGCCGCCAACAGCGGCCACGACGTCGGCGCGCATGGCATAGGCGCACCCATAGTAGTAGGGTGTTTGCTGGGGGCCAGTGGCGTTGGCCAGCGCCGCCTTGTTGGGGCTGGGCAGCATAGGGCGGTCAGTCTCGCCTGTCCACGGATTTACCACTCTGACGGCGATACAGCCGCAGCGCTGGTCGGCCTCGAATCCCGCGATGAAGCGCGCCAGGTCGCGTGTGTCGTGCCAGATCGCATCGTCATCAATAAAGACGAGATACTTCCCCCGCGCCAACGCCATACCCAGGTTGCGCCCGCCTGCCACGCCCAGATTGCGTTCGGGGCGCTCCACTCGCACGACGATACCGTCTGGCGAGTCGGGTGGAATCTCGGCGTCGCCGCCATTGTCAATCACGATCAGCTCAAATGGGGTAGGTATGGTTTCCTGCTTGAAGATCGACGCTATGGTAGACTGGAGGAACTCATTGCGATGGTAGGTGATCACGATGACGGAGATGAGCACAGGATACTCCACAAGACAGACATGCCACAGTCGCGGGCCTACACATTATAGCGCCGGAATACGCCAGCGTGTGGACGGGCGCCAATCACCCCTGAGCGGGCGACGCAAAGGATCGTATAAGGACTGTATGAAGCCAAAGGTACGCATTCTCTATGTGATCGACGCGCTGGGCGCGGGAGGCGTCGAGTCGCAGCTCGTGGATCTGATCGCCCACCTCGACCGCGAGCGGTTCGACCCACATGTGCTGGCGCTCTATGGCGCTCCACTGCGTCCACCACACTTTCTCGACCATCTGCGCGCACTGGATACGCCTGTCCGCATGCTGAACCTCGGCACGGGCGCGGGAGCTAAGGTTCAGGCGGTGCGCCACATCATCGCCGCTACGTGGTCGCTGCGGCCGCACATCATGCAGGCCGAGAGCTACCACTCCAACCTGCTCACGCGCGCCGCCCGTCCGGCGCTTCCCCTCGCTGTTCGCCTGGTGGGCGCGATTCGCGTCGCCTATACGGCGCGTCAGTTGCGGTACGAGCGCCTGAATAGCTGGCTCTGCGATGTCATCGTCGCTAGCGCGGACTATCTGCGCGCCCAATTGATCGAGGAGGCGCGCGTTGCCCCCAGGCGTGTAGTGGTGATTCCCAATAGTGTGGATGTGGAGCGGTTCGGCTCGGCAGCGATGCGCGGCAGCGAGACGCGCGCTCGAATTGCGCCAGCCAAGCGGCGGCTGCTCATCAGTGTGGGGCGCATCTCGCAGCAGAAGCGCATGGATCTGTTCGCTGAGGCGCTGGGCTTGCTCAAGCGCGAAGGAGCATTGCTCGACGACGTACGTGTGGCGATGATCGGCCCATCGGAGGAGCAGGCGGCGCAGCAGGCGCTGGATGCGGTTCTGACGCGCGAGGGGCTGTCGGAGCTGGTCGTGCGCATTCCGAGCGTAAGCGATCCCGAGGCCTATTTTGCGGCGTGCGATGCCAGCGTCCTCGCTTCAGGATTCGAGGGGCTGCCGATTGTCGCGCTGGAGTCGCTGGCGGCGGGCAAGCCAGTGCTGCTGGCGGCGGGCGCCAACCTGGCGAACGTCATTGAACCAGGCGAGACGGGCTGGGTCGCGCCGACCAATGCGCCAACCGATCTGGCCGCCGCGCTGCGTCAGCTTCTGGCCGCCAGCGACGAAGAGCTGGCCGAGATGTCGTCTCGCTGTCGCGCCGCGGCTGAGCGCTACTCCATCGAGACGCTGGCGCACCGCTATATGGCGGTCTACGCCGCGCTCACGTCGCCAGGCAGCTCTGGGCGCGCGGCTGACCGCACGGCGGCGCTGACCGAGGCGTTGACCGAGGCGACACGCTGAGCGCACGCTGGAAGGCGTCGCGCGCCACTCGGTGACGCGCGGGAAGCGGGGCCAATTGAGACCAATAGTCGTGACGCTCTTGGCACGCGGCGCCAGCGTGCTATGCTATCATCACCACACCAGGCGCACGCTTAGAGTGACGCGGGCAGGGCTGCCACGCGAGCCAGAGAAAGCCATCGGCGGCATAGGCGGCGTTACCCTCACCAGTCAGCGCCGTTTGAAAGTGTGGCTTCTCAGGTTCGCATGATGCTGTCGTGGGACCGATCCACGCCACACGCCTGAATGCGAGACATGGATGCTGCGCAGGGTAGGTCGCACGAGAGAAAGGCGCATGAGGATGGCTGACCCCTTCGTGACGGTCATCATGCCCGTGCGCAATGAGGAAGCCTTCATTGCGCGCAGCCTCGGCGCCGTGCTCAGCCAGCGCTACCCCACTGACCGCCTCGAAGTGTTGATCGCCGATGGCCAGAGCGACGACCGCACACGCGAGATCATCGCCAGCCTTCCCGGCGCCGAGCGCGTCCGCGTGATCGAGAACCCCCGACGGCGACAGGCGATTGGCCTGAATCTGGCGCTGCGGCAGGCGCACGGCGACATCATCGTGCGGGTGGATGGCCACACCATCATCGCGCCCGATTATGTGCGCCAGTGTGTCCATGCGCTCAGCGAGAGTGGCGCCGTCAACGTTGGCGGGCGCATGGAGCCGCGCGGCGAGACGCCGATGGGCCGCGCCATCGCCGTTGCGGGCGGATCGCGCTTCGGCGTGCCAACCGCCTTCCATGTCAGCGAGACGTCGCAGTTCACCGATACGGTCTATCTGGGCGCGTGGCGCCGCGATGCCTTGCTGGCGGTGGGCGGCTTCGACGAGCGCCTGCGCGTCAACGAAGACTATGAACTGAATCATCGGCTGCGGCGCGCGGGTGGTCGCGTCTATCTCTCCCCCGCCATCCGCTCGACCTACTACGGTCGGCAGACGCTGGGCGCGCTGGCGCGGCAGTACTTCGCATATGGCGCCGATCGCACCAACACACTGAAGCTCCACCCCGACTCGCTCAAGCCGCGCCAGCTCGTCGCGCCCACTTTTGTCTTTGCGCTACTTTTTGGCGGGGCGCTTGCGACGTTAAACGGAGCGGCGCGCGTCATCTGGGGCGCGACGCTGGCGCTCTATGCGCTGGTGAATCTCTCTGCGTCGGCAAGGATTGCGCGCCGATCCGGACGAGCGGGATGGCGGCTGCTGCCACGGCTGCCGCTGGTCTTTGTGACGATGCACGTCGCCTGGGGGCTGGGATTCTGGCGCGGCGTCTTCTTCGGCGGGACACCAGCGCCACGCGACGCCGCGCCCGCCACGCAAGAGGCGCTGGAGGCGCCGCTGGAAACGCAGACACAGGGAGGTCAGCGATGACAAAGGAGATCGACGATCTCTACACGGCGCCTGTGGATGTGGCCAGCGGGAGCACGCGCCGCCAGAGCCAGACCCGCCCGCCACGCGCGTTGCAGATGCCTATCTCGGAGCGGCGCCTGTTGCTGATGGCGGGCGATGTGGTCGCCAGCGAAATCTCCGTCTTCGTGGCGCTGGCGCTGTGGGCGCAGCATGCGCAGGCTATACACCTGCATGTGAAGTTCAACGCCGATTTCCTCGGGCAGCAGATTCACTGGTTCTTCATCCTGCCCGCGCTGTGGCTGCTGATCGCCACCAGCAATGATTACTACAACCTGCGTATCGCGGCCCGCGTAGGCGCCAGCCTGCGCCGATTGTCGCTGATCGTGGCCGAGGTGCTGGTGGTCTATCTGGCGACCTTCTTCTTCTCCGTGCCGGGATCACTGCCGCGCCGCTTCATCGTCTACTATGCCGCGCTCTCGCTGGTGCTGGTGGGGCTGTGGCGCGCTGCGCGCATCTTCCTGATTGGCTGGACGGGTTTCCGCCGTCGGGCGCTGGTGGTGGGCGCGGGCCACGAGGCCGACCTGATCTGGCAGACGCTGAAGGATGAGGCGGCGGGTGACTACGAGCTGCTGGGCCTGGTGGCCAGCGCGGACGAACTGGCGACGGTCGCCGGCCCGCAGCGCTATCTGGGCGTCGGGGGCGATCTGCGGCGGCTGGTGGAGGAATATGGCGTCACCGAGCTGGTGATGGCCTACACCAACGATGTGCCAGCCGATGTCTTCGAGGGGCTGCTGGCCTGCTACGAATCTGGTGTGCAGGTCACGCCGATGACGCGGCTCTACGAGCAGATCACCGGGCGCCTGCCCATCGAGCATATGACAGAGCGGCTGTGGTCGCTGGTGCTGCCCGATGAGGCGCACTCGCTACGCGCTAATCTCTATGCCCTGTGGAAGCGCGTCATGGACATCATCCTCGCGGTGATCGGGCTGACGATCTTCGCCATCGTGTCGCCGCTGCTGGCGCTCATCATCGTGGCCGATTCGCGCGGGCCGATGTTCTATACGCAGACGCGGCTGGGGCTTGGCGGCAAGCCATTTCGCATCGTGAAGTTGCGCTCGATGGTGGTGAACGCCGAGCATGGCGTCGGCCCGCAGTGGGCGCAGGAAAACGACGTGCGCATCACGCGGGTGGGCAAATTCCTGCGCCGCTCGCGCATCGACGAGGTTCCGCAGCTCATCAACGTGCTGCGCGGCGAGATGAGTATCATCGGCCCGCGCCCGGAGCGCCCGGAGTTCGTGGAGACGTTGGCGCGCGAGATTCCGTACTACCGCGCGCGGCTCGCCGTCAAGCCCGGCCTGACGGGCTGGGCGCAGGTGCGCTATCGCTATGGCAACACGCAGGAGGACGCGCTGCGTAAGCTGCAATATGATCTCTACTACATCCGCCACCAGTCGCCGCTGCTCGATCTGCTCATCACCATGAAGACGATCAGCACGATGGTCACGTTCGCCGGAACCTGAGCTGCGCCAAAGAACCTCCTCTCCCGCATGGGAGAGGAGGTTGGGGCGCTGTCTACGCGATCACGCCTGTGTCGGACTTCGGCGCGACCTGGCGCACGCCCAGCAGATCGCGTGCGACCTGCTTGATGTTGCCCGACGATAGCCCGTATAGCTCGCGCAGGATGGCGACGGCCCCATGCTCGATGAACTTGTCGGGCAGGCCGATGATCTCCAGCTTGACATCGCGCATCAGGCCGCGCGCGTTGAGCAGCTCCAGCACAGCGCTGCCAAAGCCGCCCGCCTCCACGCCATCCTCGATGGTGATGAGGCGACCGGTCGCCTTCGCCAGCCGCACAATCATCTCTTCATCCAGCGGCTTGGCCCAGCGGGCGTTGACCGCCACCGCGCGGATGCCATTCTCCGCCAGCAATTCCTGCTGCGCCTGCTGCACGAGCCCCACCATATGACCGTAGCCGAGAATCGCCACATCGCTGCGCTCGATCTCGTCCTCCGGCGTCAGCAACTCCATCTTGCCGACGGGCAGCATCTGTAGCTCGGCATCCATTGGCACGCCCAGGCCGCCGCCGCGCGGGTAGCGCAGCGCCACGGGGCCATCGAGGTTGAGCGCGGTATAGAGCATGTGGCGCAACTCGTTCTCGTCCTTTGGCGCCATCAACTTCATGTTGGGCAGTGTGCGCAACATGGCGATGTCGAAGACGCCCTGCTGCGTGTGGCCATCCTCGCCCACCAGGCCGGCGCGATCCATCGGGAAGACGACGTGCAGGTTCTGCACGCAGACATCGTGGATGACCTGATCGTACGCGCGCTGAAGGAAGGTGGAGTAGATGGCGGCGACGGGCTTCATGCCGCCGCACGCCAGCCCCGCCGCAAAGGTGACGGCGTGCTGCTCGGCGATGCCGACATCGAAGAAGCGCTCCGGAATGGCCTTCTGTAGCAGGTTGAGCGAGGTACCCTCGGACATCGCCGCCGTGATGCCGACGATGCGCTCGTCGCGGCGAGCCAGCTCCACCAGTGTCTCGCCAAAGACGGCCTGATACTTGGGCGGCTCACCGGGCTTCTTCTTCAGCTCGCCGGTTTGCAGGTCATACGCGCCTGGGCCGTGATATTTGGTCGGGTCGGCCTCGGCGAAGTCGCAGCCGCGCCCCTTCTGCGTCACCACCTGGATGATGATCGGCCCTTCAAGCTGCTGCGCGTTCTTGAAGATATCCACCATCTGCTGGACGTTGTGGCCGTCGAAGGGGCCGAGGAAGGTGTAGCCCAGTTCCTCGAAGATCACGCCACTCCGGCTGGGCAGCACGAACTCTTTGGCGCTGCGGGCAGCGCGCCTGGCGACCTGCTTGGCGAGCGCGCCGCCGGGGGCGTGGTCGAGCGTATCGCTGGCGACGCCCTTGAAGCGGCGCACATTGGCGTTTTCGCGGAGTTGGCTGAGATAGGAGTGCAGCGCTCCGACGTTATCCGAGATGCTCTTGTCATTGTCATTCAGCACGATGATGAGGCGCTTGTGCAGCGAGCCCGCGTGATTGATCGCCTCCAGCGCCATGCCGCCAGTCAGCGCGCCATCGCCGATGACGGCGACGACGTTGAAGTCTTCACCATGCAGGTCGCGCGCGACGGCCATGCCCAGCGCCGCCGAGATGCTCGTGCTGGCGTGGCTGGCCCCGAAGGCATCGTACTCGCTCTCGGCGCGACGCAGATAGCCCGAGATGCCACCAAGCGTCTTGAGCGTGCGGAAGTTATCGCGTCGGCCTGTCACCAGCTTGTGGGGGTACGCCTGGTGGCCGATATCCCAGACTAGCAGGTCACGCGGCGCGTTGAAGGCGATGTGTAGCGCCAGCGTCAGTTCTACCGCGCCCAGATTGGGCGCGAGGTGGCCTCCACGGAGCGAGACAGCTTCGATGATCTCCTGCCGGATTTCTTCCGCGAGCCGCGTCAGCTCGGTCGAGGTCAGCCGTTTGAGCTGGACCGGGGAGTCAATCGTGTCAAGTATGCGATTTACCACTGGTATTCGTCTCCTTGGAGGTCTATCGTCTGGACGCGGATGGCCTGACTTGTGACAATTCTGTGACACGTCAGCGCGCGCTCAACCCGCCCATAAGCGCATCGCCGAGAGCCACGTCGCTCCAGACGACCTCAGAATACTCGCTTCGATTATACGTCTGCATCACCAGCAGTACCACCGTCTAAACGCAGAATCAATGCGGCCTGGGTGCTTCTCCGCGCGCACTTGAATCACTGCCAGCTTGCACTTGAGTGCAGGTGATAATTGCGTATCACATCTACGTCACATCGTTACGCATTATGTTTACCGAATTGTAGCTACCGGGTTGGCGCGTTGGCCAGGATGTATGCGCGCCGCGTCTGCACTTCGACCTCTGGATATGGCTCGCGCTCGATCACCTGCGAGACGATGAAGCCTGCGTCGGCGAGCCACTGGCGCATACTCTCTGGCGTGAAGAAGCGAAAGTCCAGGTTGACCGCCTCGCCCAGCATCTCCTCGACATGGCGTGTCTCCTCGCCGATGTGGAAGCTCACCAGCAGCGCTCCACCGGGCCGCAGCGACCGCCGGAACTCCGCCAGCGCAGCGGGAATCGCGTCGGGCGCGAGGTGAATGAGGCAGTAGAGCGCCACGATGCCCGCCAGCGCGCCATCGGCGAAGGGCAGCGCACACATGTCGGCCCGCTCGAAGCGCAGCGTGGGGAAGAGCCGACGCGCCTGCGCGACCATCTCATCCGCGAGATCGACGCCGACGACCTCCGCTCCGCAGCCGCTGAGATAGGCCGCCGCCTGCCCTGGCCCACAGCCGATGTCGGCGATCAGCCCCGGCGCGTTGGCGGCGGCGAACTCGGCCAGCAGGCGCCGCTCCAGCGGCTTGTGGTCGAACTCATCGGCGAAGTGGGCCGCATAGGCGCTGGCGATACGGTTGTAGCTGGCGCGAGTGGCACTCTGGTCGTCAGATGTGTTGGTCACAAGGAACCTCACCCTTCCGCCCCCTCTCCTCGCGAGGAGAGGGGGAGCCGGAAAGCCTCACTTGCAGGGCAAGCGTGTGGCGGCGGAAAGACAAAGCCCCTCTCCCGCCGCAGCGGGGGAGGGGTTGGGGTGGGGGCCGTTAGCTGACGGCCTCTTCGACAGCGCTGCGCGCCGCGAACTGGCTGTTGTACAAGTCGGCGTAGAAGCCGCCGCGCGCCAGCAGTTCCTCGTGCGTGCCCTGCTCCACGATCGTGCCGTGATTCATCACCAGGATGAGATCGGCGCCGCGAATTGTTGAGAGCCGGTGGGCGATGACGAAGCTGGTACGGCCCTTCATCAGGTCCAGCATCGCCTGCTGGATCAACACCTCTGTGCGGGTGTCAACGCTGCTGGTCGCCTCGTCCAGAATCAGGATCGGCGGGTTGGCCAGCACTGCGCGGGCGATGGTTAGCAACTGCTTCTGCCCCTGCGAGAGGTTCGACGCCTCCTGGTTGAGGATAGTGTCGTAGCCCTCCGGCAGCGTGCGGATGAAGTGGTCGGCTTGCGCGGTGCGTGCCGCCTGCACGATCTCGATCTCGCTGGCGTTCTCACGCCCGTAAGCGATGTTGTCGCGAATCGTGCCATTGAAGAGCCAGGTATCCTGCAGCACCATGCCGAACAACTGGCGCAGCTCCGCGCGCGGCAGCTTCGTGATGTCTATGCCATCCGCCAGGATGCGACCGCTATCCAGCTCGTAGAAGCGCATCAGCAGGTTGACCAGCGTTGTCTTGCCAGCGCCGGTCGGCCCGACGATGGCGACGGTCTGACCAGATTTGGCCTCGATATTCATGTCCACGATCAGCGGCTCGTCCTGCTTGTAGCTGAACGAGACATGCTGGAACTCGACATGCCCCTGTGGCGTCGTGATGTCCGCCTCGACCGTCTCCGGAATCTGTTCCTGCTCGTCGAGCAACTCGAAGATGCGCTCCGCCGACGCGATGGCCAGCTGGATCGTATTCGAGAAGCTAGCGAGCTGGGTGATGGGCTGCGAGAACTGGCGCGCATACTGGATGAACGCCACTACGTCGCCGATGGCAACCGTGCCCTGCGTCACCAGCACGCTGCCAACCACCGCGACGCCGACGAAGCCCAAGTTGCCGATCGACATCATCAGCGGGAAGATCATGCCGGAGACGAACTGCGCGCGCCAGCCGGCCTTGTACAGGTCGCCGTTCATCGCGTCGAACGCTTCGATGGACTGCCGCTCGCGCCCGAACGCCTTGACGATGCGGTGGCCGGTGAACATCTCCTCGACATGACCGTTCAGCTCGCCCAGCGCCTTCTGCTGCGCCGAGAAGTAGCGCTGCGAGCGCTTGGCGACGATGATCGTCACGCCGATGCTGATCGGCAGCGTCACCAGCGTCACCAGTGTCAGAATCCAGTTGATAGAGAGCATCAGCACGATGACGCCGATGACCGTCACCAGCGATGTGATGAACTGCGCCAGGCTCTGCTGCAGCGTGTTACTGATGTTGTCCATGTCGTTGACCGCGCGGCTCATGATCTCGCCGTGGGTCTGAGTGTCGTAGTAGCGCAGCGGCAGGCGGCCCAGCTTCTCCTCGATCTCGCGGCGCAGGCGATAGACCACGCGCTGCGAGACGCCCGCCATGGTGTACTGCTGGATGTAGCTGAAGATCGAGCTGGTGACATAAAGACCCAGCAGAATCAGCATCATCTCGCCGATGTAGTTGAAGTCAATCGAAGGAGCAGCGCCAGCGGCCGTCAGCGGCAGGTGATGCGCCTGGAGAGCGGCAATCGCATACTCATACTTGAACTTTGCGATCACGCCATCGAACAGGCGCGTGGTCGCCAGTCCCAGCACCTTCGGGCCGATGACGTTGAAGACGGTGCTGATGACCGCCGCGACCAGCACGAGCAGCAGCAGAAATAGCTCTGGCTTGAAGTAGCCCATCAGGCGGAAGAACGTGCCGCGGAAGTTCTTGGCCTTTGCCCCGGTCATGCCCAGGCCAGCCATTGGCCCGCCGCCTCCCATCGGGCCTCGCCCCATCCCTCCGGGGCGGCCTCCTCCTCGATTCGCGTTCATGCGACCTCCTCAAGCGAGAGCTGCGACAGCACGATCTCGCGGTAGACCTCGTTCGTCTCCATCAACTGATGGTGCGTGCCGATTCCGGCCAGCTTGCCTTCGTCCAACACCAGGATCTGGTCGGCTTCCAGAATCGTGCTGACACGCTGAGCGACGATCACCACCGTGGCGTTTTCCGTCTCGCCCTTGAGCGCGGCGCGCAGGTTAGCGTCGGTTGTGTAGTCGAGCGCCGAGAATGTATCGTCGAAGATGTAGATTTCGGGCTTGCGAATCAGCGCGCGAGCAATCGAGAGCCGCTGCTTCTGACCGCCTGAGACATTCGTGCCGCCCTGGGCAATGGCCGTCTGCATGCCCTGCGGCATGTCGTCGATGAACTCGGTCGCCTGGGCGATCTGCGCCGCCCGACGTATCTCGTCCTCGGTGGCGTCCTCTTTGCCGTAGCGGATGTTCTCTTCGATCGTGCCAGAGAAGAGCACCGCGCGCTGTGGCACGAAGCCGATCTTGGCTCGCAGCGCCTCCTGCGCCTGCTCGCGCACATCCACGCCATCCACCAGCACGGCGCCGCTATCCACGTCGTAGAAGCGCGGGATCAGTGTGACCAGCGAGGACTTGCCCGCTCCAGTGCCGCCGATGATGGCCGTCACCTGGCCGGGGCGCGCGGTGAAGGAGATGTGCGAGAGCGCAGGCTCCTCAGCGCCAGGGTAGCTGAACGTCACGTCGCGGAACTCCACCATGCTATGCTCGCTGGCCGCCTCGCGGGTTGCGTCGGCGTCGTTGATCTCTGGCTTGATGTCCAGCACTTCGTTGATGCGCTTGGCCGAAGCGGCGGCGCGCGGCAAGAAGATGAACATCATCGAGAGCATCAGGAAGGCGAAGAGGATCTGCATGGCGTACTGCAAGAAGGCGATCAACGCGCCGACCTGCATGTCGCCTGAGTTGATGAGGTTGCTGCCGAACCAGAAGATGGCCACGGTGGTCAGGTTCAGCACCAGCATCATGAAGGGGAACAGGATCGCCGTCAGTCGGTAGACCGAGATGGCGGTGTTCGTCAGGTCGAGGTTGGCGAGGTCGAAGCGCTGCTCCTCATGTGGCTCGCGGCCAAACGCGCGGATGACGCGCACACCGGTCAGCCCTTCGTCCAGCACCAGATTGACCTTGTCGATCTTGACCTGCATGATCTGGAAGAGCGGGATGGCTTTGGTCATCACCAGCAGGATGACGATCACCAGAAGGGGGATGGCGGCGGCCAGCGTCCAGGTGAGGGTGGCGTCTTGTTGGTAGGCGAGGATGATGCCGCCAATCGCCATCATCGGTGCGCTGATCAGCATGCTCAACATGATGAGCAGCACCGTCTGCACCTGGTTGGTGTCGTTAGTGGTGCGGGTAATCATGCTGGCCGTGCCGACCTGGTCGAACTCGTGCAGCGAGAACTTGCTGACGTGCGTGAAGAGTTTCTGGCGCACGTCACGCCCGAAGCCAACGGCGACATGCGCGGCGAAGTACGCCGAGATGATCGCGGCGATGGCGCCACCGATCGTGACCAGCAGCATGATGCCGCCCTCGCGCAGGATGTAGTTCTGGTCGTTCTTCACGATGCCGTTGTTGATGATGTCGGCCAGCAGGGTCGGCAGATAGAGATTGGCCATGCTCTGCGCGAAGACCAGCACGAACACCAGCAGAATCATACCGATGTAGCGCCGGAGGAAGCGGAATAACCGAATCATTTGTGTCTCTCTCCAGGAAAGTAGCCCCGAGGCGCGTGGATGGAGGGCGCGTGGCGGGGATTCAGCATCAGGACCTCTGTCGTCGAGAATCGCTGTGGGCCGCTGTGGGCCGAAGCCATGCGGGCGCGTATCGCGCTAGCCGCTGGGGGGACATTCTGGCGTGGCGGCGATGCCTCGGAAGAAGAAGCGCTTCAAGGCGGCGGTGATCTCTTCATTCGAGATCGTTTGCTCGGTGAGCATCTGGCGATAGGTGTGTGGGTTGACCAGATTCGTCAGCAGCGCGGAGATCATGGCGGTGGGCAACTGTGGATCGAAGTCGCCGCTGGCCTTGCCCTCATCGATCGCCACCGCGAGCAGTTGGCGCGGGCGATCCCACTGCTGATGCATCTGCTCGCGCAATTCGCCCATGCGGCTGATGATGGCGGGTGTCCGCATCATCGCCGCCCATGTCAGGTAGCCTTCATTGGCCGCCGTGGAGGTGAAGTGCTCGATGACGGCGCGCAGCTTGTCGCGTGGCGCGCTGGCGCTCTCCAGCGCGTCTTCGAGCGCCTTGACATATTGGCTGGCGCCCTGCTTGATGAGCGCGACCACCAGGTCGTCTTTGCTGGCGAAGTGCAGGTAGATCGTGCCTTTAGCGATGCCCACACGGGCAGCGATATCTTCGAGCGAGGTCGAGTGATAGCCTCGCTCGGCGAACAACTCTGAGGCTGCGCGCAGAATCAATCCCTCGCGTTCCTGTCGCTGACGTTCTTTCAGCGAAGGCGTGTCTGAGAACGCGGACATCTGGCTCCTGACTTTCTCCGGCTGGCGCTCCGGATCGGACTGCGGCGTCATGTCACGCACTTGCGATTCCATGTTTGACCGCACGGTCATAATTCTACCATCGCGGTCAAGGGCGCGTCAAGTGCGCGTCAAGTGCGCCTGGCTGGCGATTGAAATCGCGCCTGGGAGGCGGCTGGCGCCGCCATGAAGCGCAGCTACGCCTGCCGCCTGCGCAGACTGGGAGCCGACGCCGCGCTACCGCAGCCGCTGGAAGCGCTCGCGCTCGATACGGTCGGCATAGGCCAGCTCGCTGGGGAGCCACGCGCTGGGCAGCGGTCGGGCGCCGTGGCGGCTGGCCAGCGTGCGCTCGAAAGCGGCCATGACGGCGCTGGCGTCGCCGGGGCGCGCCGCAGCGTCGCCCAGTCCGGCGGCGGCGTGGGAGAGGCGCTGGGCGAGCGTGGCGCGGTTGACGGGGTCGAGGGCCAGCAGGTCGGCCAGCGCGGGGGCGTCGAGCCGCAGATAGACGCCCGTCTGATAGAGCGCGCCGGGTCGGCGGCGGGTCTGGCAGAGTCCCACCAGCTTGCGCGGCGCCGCGCCGATGACGACTTCCCACGGCGAGAGCAGGCCGTAGCAGGCCAGGCGCAGTGGATCATCCTTCGTCAGCGGCGGGAGCGCGCGTACCTCCTCGGTGGGCAGCGCACGCGCGTCGGCGGCGCCCAGGCTGCGCAGCGCCTCGGCCCACAGCTCGCCAATCCAACGGTACGCGCGCACGACATCGCTGGTCGCCAGCGGATGCGTGTGCGGCAGGGCGATGTCGAGGCTGATCAGCGCGGCGTCCACCAGCACGGCGGCGCCACCGGATGCGCGCTTGTAGAGCGCAGTTCGCTGCGCCGTAAGCGCAACAGAATCGGCAATGGCTGCGGACTGCCCGTTGCCTAGCACGAGGGCGCGCTGGCGAGGCATGTACCAGCGCAGCGCGGGCGCGCCTGTCTCGTCCAGCGCCGCCAGCATGCCCTCGCTGAGCGCGAGTTGCCGTCCCATCGGCGCATCGGAGAAGGGCAGGCGGCGCCAGAGGTCGGCTGCATCGGGCGGTGGACATGGTTGCGGTGTCATGCGCTCAGTGTACAACAGGCGGCAGCGGGTCGGCCTTTTGCCTCAGTTCACGGTGGACGCCGTCTGCTTGCATATCGCCCCCTGACGGAGCCAGACGTAGCCATCTTCTAGCGTCGGAGCGAGCGGCTGAACGGCCTGCGCGTCGCCTGGTGGCGCTGTCGGCCCGACCACGTGGTAAATGGTTCCCTCGGGATGCGGCAGCGCCGAGATGACGTGCATCTCTGCAGGGAGCGCAAAGCCAGGCGCGGCCAGAAATTGCCAGGCATGGCCAGCCGCTGCCTCGATGAGCGTCTGGGTCTGACCATCGAAGAGCAACGCGCCTCGGTCGAGCACTGCCACGCGCTTGCAGGTCTGAGTCACATCCTCGACCAGATGTGTCGAAAGGATCACCACGCGATCCTCCGCCACGCTCGTCAGCAAAGTACGCAGGCGGATACGCTCCTCAGGGTCAAGCCCGGCGGTCGGCTCATCGATGACCAGCGCCTGCGGGTCGCCTAGCAGCGCCTGGGCCACTCCCAGACGACGCCTCATGCCGCCAGAATAGGTCTTGATCTGGCGGTCGGCGTACTCGGTCAGATTTACGACATCGAGCAGTGCCGCAATCTGCTGTCGACGAGCCGAGCGATCGTAGAGGCGCTTGAGCAGGCCGATGTAGTCGAGCAACTCACGCCCGGTCAAATCTGGGTAGAGTCCGAGGTCTTGCGGCAGGTAGCCAAGCGCGCTGCGAGCAGCGGTGCGTTGTGCGCCCTGACTCAGGTCGAAGGCGCCAATGAATACACGACCACTGCTGGGACGCAGCAGTGTCGCCAGGATGCGCAGCAGCGTGGTTTTCCCAGCGCCGTTGGGGCCTAGCAAGCCAAACATACCCCGCCCGATGGTCAAATTCACGCCACGCAGAGCTTCATGTGCGCTGTACCGCTTCGTGACATCTTCCAGGACAACATTCATCGCCGCATACTCCTCTCGATACCCCCATCGCTATTGCCCCATGTGAAGCAAACGCCCTTCACGCCGCAGAAGACGCCAACTCCACAGCGCGAATATCGCTGCAAAGGCAAGCAACACCAGCCGGTTGATCCACCAGTCGTGCGCGTCTTGCGCTCCCGAGGCGCTGTAGGTGATGAGAAACGGATGTGTCGCTGGAATCGCAACGAGCTTCGGAAACAGGAGGAGCGAACCTGCCAGCGGCATCGTGGCGATGACCATGCCTAACGCGCTGTTCCCCGTTAGCAGCGAGCCACACAGCCCCAGCGTCCCCATCAACAGCACTGGGGTCAGCCAGAGCAGCAGAAGATAGAGCGCGCTCTGCTGCTGTGCGTAGCGAATGCCAATCGCCAGGGTCCAGGCAAGGAAAGCGGCCGAGCAGAGCAGCAGGAGCGACATGCCGATCAGCGCGCGCCAGAGCGTCACAGCGCTGATCCCAGCGCGCGTCGCCATGGTCACCTCTAGCAGTGGATCGCCAACAATGAGCGAACTGGCGAGCATGGCAGCCAGTAGACCCGCACCCGGCTCTAGCGTGATTCGGCTCAAAACAGCTGCGTTGCTCTCGCCCAGAGATCCGCCGATGCGCAGTTGCATCGCCACCAGTGCGCCAGCGGCGAGGAAGCCGATCGCTGTGAGCGAAAACAGCCACCAGTTGAGCAGGCGGAACTGGAAGGAGAGCAGCAACACGATTGAGCGGCGCCGTGACCGACGTCTCTCTGGCGCTGCAACCGAAGCGCTGCGCGTGGTTTGCGCGCTCGGAGTCGCAGTTGGTTCGCTGATACGCATTCAAGCGATCTCCTGGCGATAGCGCTGCAAGGCCAGACTGCCGCAGGTGAGGCCCAGCGCCACGAGCGCCGCGAGCACGAGGGATGCGATATTGAGCAGCGCAAGCGGCGTGGAGGTGTGGAACCCGGGCTGCGTGTATTGCATGGGCGGCACAGGGAAGAACACGGGATAAACATACAGCCCGCTGGGATTGAGAATGCTGTATCCCAGCGCGCGCCATCCTAGGCCGAGATTGAGCTCGAACCAGAGCAACGAGAAACCGACCTGCACGACGCGCACCGGCGCCACACTGCTGAGCAGGAGTGTGAGCGTCACGGCGGCGGCTGACGATGGCATGAATACTAGCAGGAAAGCCAGCATGAATTTTGGCAGCAGGATGATGGGCCAGCCTAGCGCGATGGCGAGCAGCGCGCAGAGCGCATAGGCCAGCGCCGTTGGGAGCAGCGTCGCGAGGTAGTTTCCGAGGCATTTCCCCAGCGCATAGCATATCGCGCCTTGCGGGGTCGATCTCTGCACCTCTGCCATACCCAGCCGCTGATCGCGCTTCAGCCGATCAACCACCAGCAGGGCAACTACCAAGCCAAAGAACATCGCGGCATACGTCGTCGTGTTCAGGGTCATTAAGTTGTTCAGTTCGGAACGTGTGTAACCCTGACGCGCATACAGCGACGTCGCTGGTGGGTGAAGAAGGTAGGAAGCGGCCTGCGCTGTCAGCAGGAACAGCGCCGCTGTCACGCATCCAAATGTCAGCCAGAAGCCCCAGCGTCGCCACTGCATGACCAATTCTGCGCGCGTCGCGGCCCAGACCTGCCCACCTGCCGCCAGCATTCCGCCACGGGGCGCCACACGAGGAAGAGCCAGTGTCATGTATAGCGCTCCTTTCGTTCGAGAACAACAAACGCCAGCGCCACCGCCAGCGTGGTGAGCAGGAATAACAACGGCCCCTGGCTCCAGAACCCTTCGTAGCGCTGCTGCCAGAGCATCGTTGAGAGCGCCTGGGCGCTTCCGAACAGCAAGGCTTGCGCTCCGTCGTACACGCGCAGCGCCCAGAGCAGGACGCAGATGAGCACTGCGGCGTTGGCGTTCAACAGAACGCTCAGCAGTAGCGCGATGGCGCTCAGACAGCACAGCGGCGCCAGCCAGTGCGTTAGGAACCAGGCAGGCGTGAGGACACCGCGCCATGCCAGAAACGGCAGGATCAGCCCACAGTTGAGCGCCAGATCGTAGCCGAAGACCAGGCAGCAGCGAATACCCAGCACGATCCCGGGCGAGGTCGGGGTTGCGAGCGTGATCTCGCGGGCAGGATCGACACGCTGGCCGTAGAGCAGGGCTATGCCGAGCGCCGTCACGAGCGCTGCCGCCAGCGCAGCGCCGCCAGGCTCCCTCGACCACGGTCCTGGCAGGTAGACCATCGCCACGACAAGTGGAACGATGAACAGCGGCGCCCAGAACAACTCGCGTCGGACCAGGCGAGCCTGAGCTGCGACATGCTCACGGGCGATTCGCAGCGCCAGCCGATAGGCTGGCAGACGCCGAGCAAGCGCGGCCCAGCCGACAGGCTCTGGCGCCGCCTCGAGGCGGCGCTCGATCAGTGCGAAGAGTTCGGCGCGCGGCTCCGGGGTGTGCGCGCTCACACGGCGCATGGCCACACTCAGCCCGCTCAAAGCGCGCATCTCCGCCTGGCAGGCGGCGCAGCCCGCTAGATGCGCCTCGACGGTGGCGCATTCGTCGGCGGCGAGACTGCCGTTGGCCAGCCAGGGAAGCTGCTCAACGGGGCAGGCAAACCGAGCGGTGTAGCGCTCATTGGAAGTTGTCATAGCAACTGCTCGGCCCCCAGACCTTCGCGCGCCAGGATCGCTTTCAAGGCGCGGCGAGCATAGGTCAGGCGACTCTTGACCGTACCCACCGGAATACCAACGATCGCGGCGACTTCTTTGCACGCGAAGTCCTGGAAGAACGTCAACTCCAGCACTTCGCGGTGCTCAGGGGTCAGCAGTGCCAGCGCGTGGCTGACCTCGTTGTGAGCGGTTTGTCGCAGCAGGTCTGCCTCCGGATCGAGCGTTTCATCCGCGAGGTACAGCGCGGCGTCTAACTCGATGTGCGCTCCAGGCTCTCGGCGTAGCGCCTTATACGCCTGGTGGTGCGCTATGCCGAAGAGCCAGCGTGCGACTGGCGCGGCGCCTCGGTAGGCGCCCGCGTTTTGCCATACGATCACCATGACCTCCTGCAACACGTCTTCAGCCAGCTCTTTCTGTCCCAGCAGGTGAAAGAGGTAGGTGAACAGCGGTCGCTGGAATCGCTCATACAGCTCCGCCAGGGCGTCGCGCTCGTGGCGCGCCACCCGCGCCAGCAAGCGTTCTTCAGGCGAAAGCTGACTCACTGTTCCTCTGCTCCCTCGACGCCGCGTCAGCGTCTTGCCCGTGGACTCCAGCGTCACACTTTCTCGTAAGTGAAGTACCTGATACGCGCAAATTGGTTCAACGTACTCCATGGAGGTTCATCGCGCTACACAGGGGAGCGCCTGGCGCGGGGACAATGGTGTGCGGCTCGTCGTCGCATGATCGCTGCACTCATACGCGAGACGCACTGATGGCCTCGCCTCGCGCGGCGCGCACACGCTTGGAGCCGTGCCTGAACACGCTACTGCGCATGTCCACTGAAGAAGATGGACACGACCAGCGCGATGACGCCGACGAGCAGCGCCAGCGCCAGCAGGATGCCCAACCCAAGCACCATGATGATCAGCACATGCGAGAAACGTTCGAGCAGGCGTCGCATTCTCATTCTCCAGCCGCGGCCCCCACCCCCAGCCCCTCCCCCGCTTTGCGGGAGAGGGGAGCTTTCGGGCGCCCGCTTTGCTGTGGGCATTCGGACGGCGTATCACTCATTCAGTCATAGTGTACCGCGCCGCTCGCTTGCGTTCACAGGCGCGCCAGCCAGCCATTCGTCCAGCGGCGGATGCGCGCGAGGTCAGCGGGTGAGCGCTTGGCGGCGAGGTCGCGCAGCATGACGGCGCCCGCCCAGGTGTAGAATGGCGCCATCTCGTCCAGTGAGCCGCCATGTTGCAGATAGCCCGCCCGCCAACCGCTGGCGAAGAGGCTCAGCAGCGGGCGCACAGGCGGCGCGACGATGGCGGGCGCATCGACGCACAGGATGGCGTGCGTGCGCGCGGCGTCGGCGCGCGGAGGGCCAGCGGCGGCGTTGCGCCAATCGAGGATGGCGGTAATGCGCTCGCCACCGGTCATCACATTCAGCGGGTGATAGTCGAGGTGCAGCAGCGCGCCAGCGGGATAGCGGCTGGCGCGCAGGCGCTCAGCCAGCGCAGGCTGATCGGGGCCGAGCCAGGCGATCCAGTCGTCGGGGCGGTCGGCGAGAACATCAGGCGCCTCGACATGATGCAGGTGAGCCTGCATGGCGCCAAACGCTTCGCCCAGCCGCCGCGCTCGCCAGGGTCGCCGCTTCAGTTCGGCGAAAAGCGTGCGGCCGGGCGCCCAGTCCATCAGCAGGGCCGGATGGCCGCGCCAGCTCCCCGACGCGCTGACTTTCGGGACGGGTAGCCCCGTCTGCCAGGCCGACCACATCACCGTGGCCTCGCGTTCGCAGTCCTCCTGCTCGCCCGCGCCAAAGACGCGCAGCGCGTAGTCGTTGCCTGCCACAGCTACCCGCCAGATGGACGTGTCGGAGCCGCCCTGCACGCGCCGCGTGGCGCCGACATCTGCCACGCCCAGCGCGGCCAGGATGTCGCGCGCATACACGCCGTCGTCAGCGCCGTCTGGTGTCATCGTCCGCTCCCCTCCGCTCCCCTCACAGCAGCGTCGCCAGAACTTCAGCGCGCGCAATGGCAGGGCCGTAGCGATCGCTGTTATCCTCCACATGCCACGCCGCCGAGAGCACGGCCTGGGTGAAGCCCCACGCCACGATGCGCTCGCGCGGGTAGCTCAGCCGCTCGGCCAGGATGTCGGCGCGGCGGGCGAAGCGGCGCGCTGGCTCGGCCCACGTCTCCATGCGCCCATAGGGATTATTCATGAACGGGCCAGTCTCGTAGCCGGGATCGCCTACCAGCCCTTTGGGGTCGATCACCAGCCACGGCTCGCGCTGCGCGGAGACGATGTTGTCGTGGTGCAGGTCGCCGTGCATGAGCCGCTCATATGGCGCGGAGGACAGCAGATCGGCGCCCAGCGACTCGGCCTGCTCCAGCATCCCCGGCGGGAAGGGGCCGGAGCCGCCGTGCAACGCGCGCACATGCGCGAAGGCTTCGAGCCAGCGGGCTACCGTCGGGAAGTTATGCGCGGCGGGCGCCGGACGCCAGAACGCGCGCATGACCTCCGCGCCGATGGCGGTGGCGACGTCATCATCCTCCACACGCGCCAGCGGCCGGCCGGGGAACGCCTGCTCCATCAGCATGACGCAGTTGTCGGGGTCGGCCTCCAGCAGCCGCACAGCGCCGCGCCCCTCGCACAGTCGCAGAAAGGCGATGCTGGCGCGAAACTCATCGCCTGGCACACCCGCCTTCAGCACGGCCGGGGAGCCATCGGCGCGGCGCACGGGCGTGACGTAGTTGTAGCTGAGGCCCGCGAAGGGCGCCAGCGGCGAGAGGCGCCAGCGGCGAGCATACTCCGCCAGCAGCGCAGGGAGCGCGGCCAACCACGCCGCGCCCTCCGCGCCGAAATAGTCGGCGATGAACGCGGCGAAGTAGTCGGGAACTGTATTGGTCGGGTCACTCATGATACCGCACGTCAGATCGAGCGGTAGCGACACCCGCTACTGCTCAGTTGACGACGTCAGTATACCTTGCTCTCGGCGACCTCGACGATCCGCGCCTGCGGATCCCTCATGAACGTGCCCGCCACGCGACCCCATACTTCGCGCATGGCGGCGAGCAGGGCTTCTGCTTCACCCTGCGTGTCGAATTCGAGATCGATCATGACAGCGTTGGGGTCATCCACTGCGCGCATGATGCGGTAGCGGCGAACTCCGGATTGCTTCCGGCCAGCCGGGTCGCTGTCGAAGGCGTGCTTCCAGCTTGGATAGTCCGCGACGGGATGTTCGATCCGCAGGATAACCATCTTGGCCTCCTTGACTGGGGTACGGCAAGCGTGAAGAGCGCTCCGTACCCCTGGAGTTCATGACGTGGCGCCGACGGTCAGCGCCGAGTCTCCATCGCTACTCAAACTGGCCCAGCGCAAGCAGGTTTCCTTCACTATCTTTGAACCAGGCGCCTTTGCTCTCGCCGATGATCGCCACACTGTTGACGGTTTTGAGTCCGGGCAGATCGTACTCTTCAAAGATGACGCCATGCGCCTTGAGCGCGGCAACGTCGGCCTCGATGTCGCTGGTCAGCCACGTCATTTGTGAGTGATCACCGCTGGATGGCGTCTTTGACGGGAATAAGAGGAACCGACTTCCTCCACACCGATAGAATAAGCCGTCGCGCTCATCCGGAAGCTCGGCCTCTGGGAGCAGTCCCAGACGTTCGGCGTAAAAGCGTCTGGCGCGCTCCATGTCAGTCACGGGCAGCGGCGTGTGAATCGGGCAATCGGCCAACACGGGTCTGCTCCCTTCTGAGAGGGGAAGGAATCGACAGTGTTCGGTCACATGCCCTCACCTTCACGCATGCGCGGCTTCGCCGCCAACCGCAGACATGCGTAGCGATGATCGGCACTATGGATTGCCCGATAGGCGATCTTCATCCAGAGCGAGCTTCCAGTTGCGCCTGATGAGTCGCGCTACGCCAGGCTGGCGCTGGCCTGTAGCCCGCGCAGGAAGCTGGTCGCCGCCAGGATGCGCTGGTCGGGCGGCGCGGCGTCCACGGCGTTGATGAGCGCGCTGGCGACGACGGCGCCATCGGCGATGCGCCCGATCTGCGCGATATGCGCTGGCTGCGAGACGCTGAAGCCGACCGCCAGCGGCAGACTCGTCCGCGCCCGCACCCGCGCGATGAACTGGGGCAGCGTGGCGGGGAGTTGATCGCGCGCGCCCGTGACGCCGCTGAGCGAGACGCAGTAGACGAAGCCGCCGCCCGTCTTGCTCGCCGCCTCCGCCACCTGCGCGATGCGCGCGTCGGGACTGGTGGGCGTCACCAGGAAGATCAGCTCGATGTCGTGCACGGCGGCGGCGCTGCGCAGTGGCTCCGATTCTTCTGGCGGCAGGTCGGGGACGATCAGCCCGGCGATGCCCGCCTGCGCCGCCTCGGCGCTGAAGCGCTCCAGTCCAAGGTTCAGGATGGGGTTGTAGTAGCCCATCAGCACGAGCGGTGTGGCGATGCGGGCGTGGATGCGCGCCGCCAGCGCCAGCGCCCGTCGCTCCGACATGCCCTTCTCCAGCGCGCGCTGGCTGGCATGCTGGATGGTTGCGCCGTCGGCCAGCGGATCGGAGAACGGCGCACCCAGCTCCAGCACGTCCGCGCCCGCCTGGCCCAGCGCCACGGCGATCTCCTCGCTGGCCGCCTCATCGGGATAGCCCGCCATCACATAGGGGATCAGCGCGACACGCCGCTCGGCCCGCGCTCGCGCGAAGGCCGCCGCGATGGGCGCTGTCGAGGTCGCGGTATCGCTCATGCTCGTCTCTCCTTCTGCTCTCCGTGTGGCAACGATGGAACCCGCTAGCCCCTCTCCCGCCGCAGGGGGGAGGGGCTGGGGTGGGGGCTTCACTCGCTCGCGCGCGCGGCGAGCCGGCCACCCATGCGGTAGTAGCGCGGGCGCCCATCGCCGTCCAGCAGAAAATCGCTGCGCGAATCGAGGTTCTCACCGGGCGTCACCACCACGAACTCGGCGCCGCCGATGGGGCGCATGTCGTCGGGTGGGTATATCTCCTCTTTGTCGTTCAGCAGGTCGCGCATGATGGCCTGGCGCCGCAGCCCACCCTCGATGACCGTCAGGATGACCTTGCCATCGGGTCGCGTATACTCGCCCGCGAAGGCCGCCAGCGCCTCTGGGGGGAGGCTGGTCTGCTCTGGCTTGGGCGCGCTCAGCCCGAAGCGCGTCGAGATGTCGGCCTCAATGATCTCGTCAATCATCACCGAGCCGCGCCCGCTATTCGTCAGCGCGGCGATGGCGTAGTGGCGCTCAGGGATGATCGTCAGATGCGCGTTGAAGCCGTTGGTTGAGCCACCGTGGCCGATCACGCGCACGCCATCGAGCAGGCGCGTATCCCAGCCGAGGCCGTATGCTTCGGCGAAGTTCGCGGCTTTGATCTGCGGCTGCCACATCGAGCGGATGGTCTCTTCAGCGAGCAGCCGCTTGCCCTCGCGCGTGACGCCGCCGTCGAGCTGGAACTGCGCGAAGGTCAGCAGGTCGTCTACCGTCGAGATGATGCCGCCAGCGGCGTTCATCGTGCGCGGCAGCGGGTAGAGGCGCGCGACTTCGTGCACGTCGCCGCCCGGCGTCACCTGCGTGTGGCCTACGGCGTGGGGCCAGGTGATGGCCTCGTGCGCGAAGAAGAAGGAGCGCGTCATCCCCAGCGGCGTGAAGACGCGCTCGCGCATGACCTTTTCATACGGCATGCCAGTGATGCGCTCGATGAGGCCGCCGACCAGGCAGAATCCAGCATTGTTATAGGCCCAGACCTCGCCGGGAGGTGATTGCTGCGCGGCCTTCGTCAAGACCTTGAGGTAGGCGCTGAGCGCGTCGTCGCCCATGCCGAAGTCATCGAAGAGGTCGCCATAGAAGCCGCTGGAGTGCGAGAGCAGCATGCGCAGGGTGATGCGCGCCTGGGCGTCGGCGTCGGCCAGCGTGAACTCCGGCAGATAGGTGATGATGGGCGTATCGAGCGCCAGCTTGCCCTCCTCCACCAGCAGCATCGCCAGCGTCGCGGTGAAGAGCTTGGAGATGCTGCCGATCTGGAACGCTGTGTCGGCGCGCACGGGATAGCTCGTCTCCAGGCTGACGACGCCGAAGCCCTGCTCCCGCCGCTCGCCATCGGCCAGCGCGCCGACGGCGGCGCCTGGGACATGCCAGCGCGCCATCGCCGCCTGCGTGCGCTCGGCCAGCGCCGCATCCAGTTCGCTCACGTTTGCCGCGTTCGACTGCTCGGTCATGCTGCCTCCTGCCTGTTCGATGTGTCTGCGTCTCTACAGTGAGACGCCCAGCGCCGTGGCGACGGTGTTGATGTCTTTGTCGCCGCGCCCGGAGAGATTGACGATCACGATCTCATCTTCGCGCAGATCGCCGCGTTCCGCCAGCGCCAGCAACTGCGCGACCGCGTGCGAGGACTCCAGCGCGGGGATGATGCCCTCGTCGGCGCAGAGAATCTGGAAGGCACGCAGCGCCGCCGCATCGTCCACCGCTTCATAGGTGGCGCGGCCCGTGGCCTTCAGATAGCTATGCTCCGGCCCCACACCGGGGTAATCCAGTCCGGCGGAGATGCTGTGCGTCTCGATGACCTGGCCATCGGCGTCTTGCAGCAGATAGGACATCGCGCCGTGCAGCACGCCGGGGCGGCCCGCCGAGAGCGTGGCACTGTGGCGTCCGGTGGCCACGCCGTCGCCGCCCGCCTCCACGCCAAGCAGCCGCACGCTGGCGTCATCGGCGAAGGGATGGAAGATGCCGATGGCGTTGCTGCCGCCGCCGACGCAGGCGATCACCAGATCAGGCAGGCGCCCCTCGGCCTCCATGATCTGCGCGCGCGCCTCCTGGCCGATCACCGCCTGAAACTCGCGCACCATCTGCGGGTAGGGGTGCGGCCCCATCGCTGAGCCGATGAGATAGTAGGTGGTCGCCACGTTGGTCACCCAGTCGCGCATGGCCTCGTTGATGGCGTCTTTGAGGGTGCGGCTGCCACTGGTGACGCTGCGCACCTCGGCGCCGAGCAGCTTCATGCGAAAGACATTCAGCGACTGGCGGCGGATGTCTTCTTCGCCCATGTAGACAATGCACTCCAGGCCGAGCTTGGCGCAGATGGTCGCGGTGGCCACGCCATGCTGGCCCGCGCCCGTCTCGGCGATGATGCGCCGCTTGCCCATGCGCTGCGCCAGCAGCCCCTGGCCGAGCGCGTTGTTGATCTTGTGGGCGCCCGTGTGAGCGAGGTCTTCGCGCTTTAGGTAGACGCGCGCCCCGACCCGCTGCGAGAGGCGGGTGGCGAAGTAGAGTGGCGTGGGCCGACCAGAATACGTGCGCTCCAGCAGGCGCAACTCCGCCAGGAAGGCGTCATCGTGGCGGGCGCGCTCGAACTCGCGCTCCAGCTCGTCCAGCGCCGCCATCAGGCTCTCTGGCACGAAGCGCCCGCCGAAGTCGCCGTAGCGTCCGCGCTGGTCGGGATAGAGCGCGTGCTGATAGGCCGCGCTGGCGGGAGTATCGGTCTGCTGGCTCATGGTAAAATCGCTTTCTAGGTGGGTGGGCTGTGCGTGACGCTCTCGGCCATAAATGGCCGGAGCACGCGGACGGCGGCTTGAAAGCCGCATGCGACAA
>DATBTW010000271.1:0-4775 GCA_036559055.1 Ktedonobacterales bacterium | reverse complement strand
CGCGATGGCGCGCTCGCCAGCGCCCACCAGCAGCCCCGCATCGGGCGCCAGATAGGTCAACGGATGCGGCGACCACGGCAGCGCCGCAGCGAACAGGTAATAGCGGCCATCCGCGATCGGCCCGGCAGTTGGCGTGAGATGAAATGGCCCCGGCGCCGCAATGGTGGCGCAGGCGATGGGGCGCTCCTGCGGAATGGGGCGCGCAAACAGCCCCAGGAAGATCAGGCCCGCGAAGCCCGCTGGCGCCGAAACGATGCCGCCGACGCCGCCCGCTCCTATACCAGCCTTCTCCGGTTCGCCACGCCGCGCCTCTGCCGCCGTAGACTCTGCCCGGCGCTGAAGACGCTCGGAGAGACACTCAGGCGTGAACTGATCGGCCATCTGACGCAACTGGAGCGGCGCCAGCCCGGTGAGCCGCTTGAAGCGCAGCCCAAATGTTCCCAGGCTGGTGTAGCCCAGATCAAAGCAGACATCGGTGACGGTGAGTGAGGTCGTCAGCAGGCGTCGCTTGGCCGCGTCCAGTCGCAGCGCGGCGTAGAACTCGCCCGGCGGCAGCCCCGTGCGGGCGCTGAAGATGCGCGTGAAGTGAAACGGGCTGAGGCTGGCGATCTCCGACATCTCGCCCAGCGAGAGCGGCGAGGCCAGCGGCTCATCCAGGCGCGCTCGCATCGTCTGGATGACGCGCTCGACCGCCAGTGTATAGCTGCTGAGCGTGCTGGGGCGATACACGCGGGCGCTTCGGTGGAGTTGCTGTACGCTGGCCATGCTCACCCTTTCGGCTCGCCGCTCGCTGGCGAATTGCTGGCGTTAGGACTTCGCGCTGCTGGCGGTGATGATGTCGCTGATGTTACGCCATTCTCTTTTCAGCGCGGCGATCAGGCAATTGCGCAATTGGGCGATCAGGCGCGCGTGGGTGAGCGCCGCTGGTAGCACCGCGCCACGCAGGCCGCGCGCACGCTGAGCCGCTGGCCAGAGGCGCATGTGGTTGCCGCGCGCACAGCCGCCAGCAACGAATCAGAATCCACCGCGCGGTGTGGCGTCATGGCGGCCAGATCGGCCAGCGCGGCGGCGTCGAGCGCCAGCGTGAAGCGAATCGCGCGCGTCTCCGCCAGCGCAAAGTCGCCCTCCAGCGCGGCGCGCAGGCGTACATCCTTATCTGGCTGCGGGCTGAGCAGCCACGGCAGCGCCGCCCGCGCCTCCGCCAGATGCTCGGCCAGCGGCGTGACCACCACCAGCAGCCCACCCGGCGCCACGACCCGCGCGAACTCCTCCGCCGCACGCGGCGCGAAGACATCGAGCAGCGCACCCACACCCCCATCGGCGAAGGGCAGGCGGTCGCGGGCGCTGGCCACCACCCACGTCAGCGGCGGCGATGACGACGCCGCTGGATGGCCCGCAGCGTGACCCGCAGCCTCACGCGCATCCAGCGCGGCGCGACCTGCCGCCATGCGGATGGCGTCCCTGGAGAGATCCAGCCCGTAGAGTCGCCAGCCCTGCGCAGCCAGTGTGGTCGCCTGCGACTGCGCCACCCGCCGCAGATAGGAACCCTCGCCGCAGCCGAGATCGAGCAGCGCCCGCGCCGCCTCAGGGATGACCGGCGGTTCCCCGCGCTCCTGCTCCTTGTCCGACGTTAGCCACGCGCCGAGCATCTGGGCCAGCGTATCAGCCAGCGGCGCGTACCAGCCCGCATCCAGAAAGCGCCGCCGTGCGCGCAGCATCTCGGCGCTGTCGCCGCGCAGCCGCGTGGGGCGCAGCAGATTGACATAGCCCTGACGCGCTCGGTCGAAGCTGTGGCCGCTCGCGCAGGCGAAGGCGCGCTCGCCAGCGGTCAGCGGCTCGCCGCAGATGGGGCAGCGCAGATCAAGCAGAGTGGGGAGATCAGGGAGATCTGGGAGATCAGGCGGCATGCGCGCTCGCCTCCCGTGTCGCTCTCGGCGCGACTGGCGATGCGGTCAATCCAGCACTCCGATGAAACACAAACAGGGCACATCCTCACGCTGAAGCGAAGACGTACCCTGGGAAACGACCAGCCCCGCGTGGGCGCTCAGGCCTGCGCCTCTTCGGTGGCTTCCGTGGCGTTGGTCTCGGTCGCCATCGCAGCAGCCGGAACGGCTGGCCCGGTCGCGGCAGCGACGCCAGCGGCCGCCTGCTCCGACGAGATGATGTTGACCTTGACCCTGGCCTCGTGGTTGGCGCTGACCCGCACCGGCGCCTCGAACGAGCCTAGCGCGCGTAGCGCTTCCTTCAACACGATGCTGCGCCGATCCACCGTGATGCCCTCCTGCTCACGCAGGGCGTTGGCGATATCTTGCGTGGTGACGGAGCCATAGAGGCGGTCGCCCTGTCCCACGCGCACCGCGAACGTCAGCGTCACATTGGAGAGCTTCTCCATCAGTGTGGTGTGCTCGGCGTCGAGCTTGGCCGTGCGGCGCTTGGCGCTGGCGACCTGCTCGTTGAGGCTATTCATGGCCGTCGCCGTGGCGGCTGTCACCAGCTTGCGCGGCAGCAGGTAGTTGCGGGCATAGCCATTGGCGACTTCTTTGACATCACCGGGCTGGCCCAGCCCCGGCACTTCTTGCAGCAGGATCACTTTCATTATGGTTGCTCTTTCGCTCTCTGTCGCCCAGCCCACGCGCGCCCCGGTCAATCGGGGGCATGGGAATCACGCGCAAGCCATTGCAGGCGCACGAATACGAGTATACACGGCGAAGCAGCGCCCGGCAAGCGCCGCCCACCTGATGGACGACGGGCGCGCGGGCGGGCGCGGCCATGCATGGCCGGCGCACACGACAATGGGCATACATGCCCCTCTTGCGCCGCCGCAGGCAGGCGCGCATCTGCGGCTTTCAAGTCGCCGTCGCGCGCCCGCCTTTCAAGGCCGAGAGCACGGCTGGCCCCGCTGCTACTTCAGTTGCGCGCTCACCAGCTGCGGCACGGCCTCGACGGCGGAGCGTGCGGCGTCGGCATTCTTGCCGCCACCCTGCGCCAGCTCGGGCTTGCCGCCGCCCCTACCGCCCAGACGGGCGCCGAGGTCTGCGGCGATCGCGCGGGCGTCCACCCCGCGCGCTGTCAGCGCCGGATCGACCATCACCACGAAGCGCGCCTGATCGCCGCTCGTCATGATGAGCGCCACCACCGCCGGGCCTAGCTTTGCCCGCACCGTATCGCTCAGCGCGCGAAGGGACTGATCGTCGGAAACTGAGACGACGGCTGCGACCACTGGCGTATCGCCCGTATCGCCCACGCGCACGGCCCTGGCCACCAACTGGTCGGCCAGCTCCCGCGCCTGCGCCCGCTGCGCCGCCGCCAGCTCGCGCCGCGCCTCGGCCAGCTCCTCCTGGAACTGATCCACGCGCGTCAGCACCTCGTCGGGCTTCGTCCGCAGTCGCTCGCTCACGGTCGTCAGCAGGTCGCTGCGCCCCCGCAGGAAGGTGTCGGCGGTCACGCCGGTCAGCGCCTCGATGCGGCGCGTATTCGCCGCGACGCTCACCTCCTGCGTGGTCAGATACAGCCCGATCTGCCCGGTCGCCCCCACGTGGGTGCCGCCGCACAGCTCCCGACTCGACCCCATCGTCACCACGCGCACCAGATCGCCATACTTCTCGCTGAAGAGCGCCATCGCGCCGGTCGCGATGGCCTCCTTGTACGGCAGAATCTGCGTCGTCACGGGCAGGTCTTCGAGCACCCAGCCGCTCACGCGGCGATCCACCTCGCGCAGCTCCTCGTCCGCCAGGGGGCGGTTGAGGCTGAAATCGAAGCGCAGGCGGTCTTCGGCCACCAGGCTGCCGCGCTGGTTCACCTGCTCGCCGAAGAGGTCTTTCAGCGCGCGGTGCAGCAGATGCGTCGCGCTGTGGTTGCGCATAATGTTGCGGCGCCGCTCGGCGTTCACCTGGGCGCGCACGCTCGCGCCCACCCGCAGACTGCCCTCGGTCATCTGGCCGAACTGGACGTTCAGCCCCGGAATGGGTCGCTGCGTATCCAGCACCTGGAACGCCCCCATCTCGCTGCTGATGACGCCCTGATCGCCCCGCTGGCCGCCGGCCTCCGCGTAGAATGGCGTCCGCGCGAGCACGATAGCCGCGTTCTCCGGCGCCGTCACCATGTCCACCGGCTGACCGTTCACCAGCAGAGCGACGATCTCGCTCTCGTCCGACACGCCGTCGTAGCCGGTGAAGACCGTCTGCGGCAGGACCTTCGCCAGATGGGTCCATGCCTCTTCCCCCTTCTCGCGCTGGAACGGGTTCGCACTGCGCGCCCGCTCGCGCTGCTCTTCCATCGCCGACTCGAAGCCTACACGGTCAATCGTCATCCCCCGCTCGGCGACGACCTCTTCGGTCAACTCCAGCGGGAAGCCGTGCGTGTCATACAGGCGGAAGGCGACCTGGCCGGGCAGCGTCGTCTCGCCTTTGCTGGTCAGGCGCTCCAGCTCGCGCTCCAGCAGCGCCAGGCCCGTCGCGAGCGTCTGATTGAACTTGCGCTCCTCCATGCTGAGCGCCTCGATGATCTGGTCGTGGCGCTGCTGGAGCTGGGTATAGTGGCCGCCCATCTGCCCGATGATGATCTCCGCCGCCTCCGTCAGGAAGGGGCGGTCGAGGCCCAGCCGCTTGCCAAAGAGCGTCATGCGACGCAGCACGCGGCGGAAGACATAGCCGCGCCCGGTGTTGCTGGGCAGCACGCCATCCGCCGCCATGAAGACCAGGCCGCGCCCGTGATCCGCCAGCACGCGCAGCGAGCGGTCGTGCGCCGCGTCTTTACCATATTCCACGCCCACCATC
>DATBTW010000270.1:0-3036 GCA_036559055.1 Ktedonobacterales bacterium | reverse complement strand
CAGCGATGGTGTCAGGCGCGCCATCGCCTCATCTGGCGCGCCGTTTTTGACGTGCGCCCAGGCGATCTGGGCGACCACGCGCCCGGCGCCTTCGTGATCGCCAGCGTGCTCGCAGGCTCGCGCGGCTGACTCCAGCGCGGGCAGGGCATCGCGATAGCGCGCGCTGCTCAGCAGGACGGCGCCGAGTTTTTCCTGCACACGCGCGGCACTCACATCAACGGTACCACGCCGCTCCAGCCGACGCAGCGCCTGATGGTAGTAGCTCTCGGCGGCGGCGTGCGCGTGCATGTCTCGCGCGTGGTCGCCTGCGCGCTCCAGGTAGTAGGTGGCCTTGCCGTCATTGGCAGTCTTGCCGAAGTGATAGGCGAGCGCATCAAGCACGTCGCCGTGGGGCTGCGACTCTAGCGCCACGGCGATATGGTGGTGCAGCAGTGTGCGCCGCGCGCCCGTCAGGTCGGCCAGAATCGCATCGCGCACCAGATCGTGCTTGAATTCGCACACGCCATCTCCGGACTCTTGCAGCAGTTGATCGTCGCAGGCCGCCTCGATCACCTCGACTACCGCCGCTTCGGGACGTCGGCTGATGAGGGTCAGCGTCGCCAGCGGGACCTCGCGCCCGAAAACCGCCGCAAGCGCCAGTAAATCGCCGGCCGTCTGTGGGAGCGCAGCGATGCGCTGATGTACCATCTCGGTGATGTCATTCGGGATGCGCTCACCGACGCTCGGCGTGGCAGCATCGCCGTTCCTCAAGGCGCCCTGGCGGGCCTCGTTGGCCAGGCTGGTGAGGAAGAATGGCAAGCCACCAGCGCGCTCCACCAGGCGCTCGATGATCTGCTTGCGGTCGGCGAGCGCGAGCGCGGGTAAGGTTCCCAGCGTGTAGTCCGCCAGTTGCGCAGCGCCCTGGCTGGCGAGCGGCCCCAGCGTCGTGCGGACGATCAGCCCCTCGCGCTCCAGGTCAAGCGCGGCGTCACGCAGCGCTACATTGCTGGTTGAGCCACCACTGCGCACAGCCGCGACTACGCACAGCCCGATGGAATGCTGGACTTCTGGAGAGCGCAGCAGCGACTTGAGCAACATCAGCGCGTCGGGCTGCGCCCATTGCAGGTCATCCAGAATCAACAGCACGCCGTTCGATTTGGCAAGAGAGGCAAAGTAGCGCGCCACAGCGGTGAACATCCGCAGGCGCTCCTGCTTGGGGGTCGCCTGCCAGCTCTGCGCGGGGGGCGCGTTGAGATCCGCCAGCTCGGGGAAGAGGCCGAGTATCGGCGCGAATTCATTCAGCGCTTGCCGACGCTGCGCAGGCGAGAGCGTAGCGAGATGGCGCTCCAGCGCCTGAAAGATGGGCGTAAAGGGATGCTGGCCTTCATCGCGATGCGCCTCGCCGCGCAGGACGAGCCAGCCGTATGCCTCGCCCTGTTCGGCAGCTTCGATCAGCAGGCGGCTTTTGCCGATGCCTGGCTCGCCAATGAACGCCAGCACCGGTGGGCCATCTTCCACCAGCAATTCGCGGATGAGCTGCTGCTGATCGTCGCGCCCCAGCAGTGGTGGCGCGTCGAGCCGACGTGGGCGCGGGGTGCCGCGCGGCGGATGTGTGCGTCCGGCGAGACGGTCGCGGGCGGCGAGGAAGATTGCGCGCTCCTCGCCCTCGAGTTGCAGCGCATCGGCGAGCGCAATGGCGTTGGGGCGCCAGGGCGCGCGTGTTGCCCCGCGCTCGATATTGCTGACGGCGTGGGGGCTGAGGCCAGCTTGCTCGGCCAACTCTTCTTGGGAGATGCCAAGCGCTAGCCGATGCTTGCGAACCAGGTCGCCGAAAAGTTGACCTTCGCTCGAACTCATCTGACGCTCCCTGCCGTCGGCGGACTGACCGAGCGGCTTTGTCGCACGACAGTGTAGCACACTGTGAGAGCGCCAGCGACCGAACATCACCCAAAATATTGGGAGGTAATTGTGCAAATTATGTATGTACACCTGCTGGCGTATGTCCGAGAATACTCCTTGCGGAGACAAGCCGTCGGCTGGCGTCGGGGTGAGTGCGGATGGATGGGGAAGGCGCGTCGCGGTAGGTGTGGATGGGCGGAGAGAGCGACGCGGCCGGCGTCCTTCCGCGATCTCTGGCGTTCATTTGCGGCGCGCTCGCACAACGAGCGCGCCGTTTCTGCTTCTCATCTCAGTGGATCGCAACGCCAGTCTGGGCTAATCTGTCTACGCATGCGTCATGCGGCCTGATACCAGTCGAACGCCGCCACAACTCTCAGGAGTTGTGGCGGCGTTCGTGTGTGAGGTGCGTTTGCTAGGAGGCGACGACCGGATTCGAACCGGTGATCAGGGTTTTGCAGACCCTTGCCTTGCCACTTGGCCACGTCGCCCGGAGGCTATGCCCCGCCAGCCCGCATGATTTCTCAGACGGACGGCTGCGAAGCGTTCTCGATTACTCTACCTGCGCCTGAGCATTTTCGGCAAGACCCCTGCCTAATTTGACCAGACCCTTGCCTTTCAGGGGCCGTCACTGGACAAGAGTGCGCGTACCGCGGCATTGTACCACGTCGCGTGAACGATGTCGCGTTCACGAGATACGACCATCGCAACGCCGCTCGGTCGGATGAGACTCATCACCCCGCTCTGGTAGGCATTTACTTCAACAGCGATAGAGGTGTCAGGAAGCGGACAAGCCATGACGGAATGGCGCAGTCCCGCTCGGATGCCCGCCTGTCCATCAACCGCGCGATTCCGAGGTAGGCCGACCCACCTGCCGAGTGATGCCAAGGTGAGTCATGTGAAGTAGGGCGCCCAGGAGACAGCCGCACCGCTCTCCCCTGAGCGCCTCTCTCCTCTCCGACGTATGCTAATACGTGCTTTCGCATGCGCACGGCCGAGGGAGAAGAACGCAAGGCCGATGTGCGCCAGCAGCGGCGCGTTGACGACATAGGTTGGCGGACATGCCCCTATGGCTCCCGGCGTGGCTGGCTAGCAGTCGTGCGCGAGGTCGTGCGCGATGCGGCGACGAATAGCATCGGCACGAGCACCACAAAATACACC
>DATBTW010000269.1:0-1738 GCA_036559055.1 Ktedonobacterales bacterium | reverse complement strand
CTTCAGTTGCGAGAAATACCCTTCCGCCGTGTTGATATGGGCGCGCTCGCTGGCGCTGGCAGGGTTCACAGCGTCTTTCGCGTACTCGCCTTGGCTGTGGTCTACCGTCTCATGCGCGGCAAACGCCTTGCCGGGCTTGCGGTACACGGGGTAGGTATCGGTCTGGAGTGAACCCATGATTCCGGACCAGAGAGGCAAGTCAACTCAGCTGTAGCCCTGCGGGAGGGTGCGGTACACTTTCCGCAGGGAAGAAAGCGAGACGACGTATGCCTGGCCGGATCTTTACCCGCGAGTTCAAACTAGACCTGGTGCGCCAACTCGCCACCGGTGCGAAACGCCCAGCGCAAGTCTGCCGTGACCATGGGCTGGCCAACAGCGTGCTGGCGCGCTGGCGCCAGGAGTACACGGAGCGTGGCGAAGCGGCATTCGCGCCCAAGGCCCTGCCGAGCGCGGCCCAGACGACGGAGGAGCGCTTGGCCACGCGCATCGCCGACCTCGAACGGTTTTGTGGCCAGTTAGCGCTGGAGAACGCCGTGCTAAAAAAAGCCTTGCAGAGCTTACAAGCGGTGCGGGCAGCGTCGGACGCCCCCTCGCGGAGCGCCACACCATGATCGCGGCCGTTCAGCAGGCCTTCCCAGACGTGTCGCTGCGCCAACTCTGCCGCTGGCTGGGCGTCAGCCGGAGCTGGTACTATGCGTGTCCCTCAGCGGCGGAGCGGGCGACACGCGATGTGGCGCTGCGCGACGCGATTGAGCGCCTCATTCTGGAGTTGCCCGGCTACGGCTACCGGCGGGTGACGCGGGCGTTGCAGCGTGAGGGCTGGGACGTGAATCACAAGCGGGTGTTGCGGGTGATGCGCCAGGAATCGCTGCTCTGCCACTTGAAGCGCCACTTCCTGGTCACCACCGATTCCACCCATGGGTACGCGACCTATCCCAACCTGCTGACGGCCAGCACGTTGACCGCGCCGGATCAGGCCTGGGTCGCTGATATCACCTATGTGCGCTTGCCGACGACCTTTGTGTATCTGGCCTGTCTGCTCGATGCCTGCTCGCGGCGCTGTGTCGGCTGGAAGCTCTCGCGCCAGATCGACACGCGGCTCACGCTTGATGCCTTGGAACTGGCGCTCGCCCAGCGGCAGCCCGCGCCGGGGCTGATTCACCATTCAGATCGCGGTGTGCAGTATGCCAGCCTGGAGTACGTCGCGCGCCTGGAACAGGCGGGCGCACGGGTGAGCATGTCCGCCAAGGGCAATCCCTATGACAACGCCAAGGCCGAGAGTTTCTTCAAGACGCTCAAACGCGAGGAGGTGTACCTCAAGGACTACCAGACCTTCGCCGAGGCGGAAGCCAATCTGGGCCACTTCATTGAAGCGGTCTATAACCAGAAGCGACTGCACTCCAGCTTGGGCTATCTGCCTCCCGTGGAGTTTGAAGCCGCTTACTACCTATCCACGGATGAGTTGACTTCCCCCGTGGTCCGGTAAATGGGGTGCAGTCCAGTTTTGGCCCAGCGCTATACCGCCTGCCGGAAGCAACCCCTCCGGCTCCCTCTCCCTCTGGGAGAGGGCTGGGGTGAGGGCTCGCGCCTTGACAACGCTCGCACTTCCCGTATACTCTATCGGCAACGGATATATCGGGCGTCGCTATAGTGGCGCCGCGCTGGCGATCAGTGAAGGAGGGATGTCGTCGTGGCTGAACGCGCCTCTAGCAAGGGGAAGGCGAGTATCGAGGAGCGG
>DATBTW010000268.1:0-24985 GCA_036559055.1 Ktedonobacterales bacterium | reverse complement strand
CTGGCGCCGGAGGGCGTGGCGCTGCTGATGACCGATCACATGGGCTATCTGCTCTCCCCGCAGCGCGGCCCGCACGCCAGCGAGGGGCGCGAATCGCTGGAGGTGCTGCCCGCCGAGGTTCTGCGCCTGCCCGACGACCTGGAAGAGCGCTTCGCGCTGGTCGGCCCGCTGCGCCAGTGGATGTGGATGGTCGCGATGCCCGAAGGCGAGACGCCGGGCCGCGCGTATGATGTCGTGGCGGCGATTCTGCGGGAGAGAGACGACGCGGCGGGCGCGTAGGAGATTCCGCCCGCGCGCGTTGCCAGCGCAGGCAGGCTCTGCTATACTGCGCATCCGGTTGGGGATGGTGAGTCGCGGCCCTGAATGGCCGACGCACGGGACGGTTGGGGCATGAATGCCCCTCTTGCGCCGCCACAGGCGGGCGCCTATCTGCGGCTTTCAAGCCGCGTCCCGCGTGCTCCGGCCTTTCAAGGCCGAGAGCATCCCTGGCCCCGCGCGCAAACCCTTGCCTGTGGTTCCCCCGCCCCTCGCAAGGGGAGGGGGACAGGGGGAGAGGCCCCGCAGCGAAGGATGATGATGGAAGCCAGATTGATCGATGATCGCCGACAGTGGAACGCGTTCATCGCCTCCGCTGCGACTGGGCATCTCTGCCAGACCTACGAGTGGGCCGATCACTCCGACGAAGGCGCGCGCGGCGACTCGCTGCGTGTCGGCGTGCTGGAAGATGGTCGCCTGGTCGCCGCGATGCTACTCTCAGCGAGCAAGGCCAGCGGCGTGCGCGCGCCCTTCTACTACGCGCCGCGCGGCCCCGTCTGCGATGATCCGGCCTCGCCCGCGCTGCCGCTGCTGATTCGCACGGCGCGGCGCGAGGCTCGCAGGCGTGGCGGCTTCTTCATCCGCATCGAGCCGAATATCCCGCAGGAGGACACGCGCTGGCCCGCCGCGCTCGAACGCCTGGGCTTTCGACCCACCGACCACGTCATCTACCTGCGCAGCGCCTGGGTCACTGACCTGCGCCTCGATGAGGATGCGCTGCTGGCGGGCATGATGACCACCTGGCGCCAGAACATCCGCTCCGGCGCGCGCAAGGGCGTCAGCGTGCGGCTCGGCTCCGGCGAGACCGATCTGGCCGCCTTCTATCGGCTGCTCAAGGAGACCGGCGAGCGCGACCAGTTCTATGTCTATCCCAAAGACCTCTACCGCGACATGCTGGCCCACTACTCCGCCGAGGCCGCCGCGCGGGACGCCACCGCGGAGATGGCGCTGCTGATCGCCGAGAGCGAGGGCGAGGCCATCGCCGCCTCGACGGTGGCCGTGCTGGGCAAGTGGGCGTGGAATCTGCATAGCGGATCGTCGGGGCTGCCCGCGCATCGCAAGCTGCGCCCGAATTATCTGCTGCAATGGGAGTGCATGCGCTGGTGCAAGGCCCACGGCGCCGAACACTACGATTGGCGCACCATCCCGGACATCCTGGAACCGGGTCAGGAGCTGTACGGCGTCTACGAATTCAAGCGCGGCTTTGGTGGCGCGGTGCGGCGCGTGGGGCCGACGATGGACCTGCCGCTGCGTCCGGCCCTCTACTGGCCCTACACCACCGCCGTCTCGCTGCGGCGGTCGCTGCGCCATCGGCGGCGGCGGCGCTTCGAGGCGCAGCGCGAGCGCCAGCGCCAGACCCACGAGGAGCAACCCAGCGCCGCGACTTAAGCGAGTTGCGAGTTACGTTCGGCGGCATGGACTGGCTGGCGGTTGAAACCGCGCCTGGGAGGCCCTGTGGGCCGCAAAGTCCGCCTGCGCGGACTGGGATGCGGACTCCGAACCCGCGCAGGCGGGTTTCGCGGCGGCGTAAGCCGCCTCTCAGGCGCGATTTCAATCGCCAGCAGGATAAAGGGAGCGGCATGCAGGTAGAGGTCATCACCGACCGCGAGCGATGGAATCGCTTCGTGGAGGCGCAGGCGACAGGTAATATCACGCAGACCTGGGAGTGGGCCGAGCTGGGCGCGCGCCTCGGATCGCAGGCGCTGCGCCTGGGCGCGGTGGAAGATGGTGAACTGCGCGCCGCGCTGCTGGTCATCGTCGAGAAAGCGCCCGTCGTCGGCCAGCCCTATCTCTATGCGCCGCGCGGCCCCGTCTGCGATGATCCCACCTCGTCCGCGCTGGCCGCACTGCTCGACCATACCCGCAGCGTGGCAAAAGCGCACGGCGCCTTCATGCTCAAGCTGGAGCCGAATGTCGCGGATGGCGATCAGGTCTGGCTCGATGCGCTCCAACGGCTGGGGTTGCGCCGCAATCCCTTCGCCACGCACCCGCGTCGCTCGTGGGTACTCGACATCACGCCCGATGAGACGACGCTGTTGGCCAACATGAAAGAGAAGTGGCGCTATAACGTCCGGCTGGCCGGACGCAAAGGCGTCACCGTGCGTGCGTCACTGGCCAGCGACGACATCGCCACGTTCTACACGCTCTACCGCGAGACGGCTGACCGCGATGGCATCTTCATCCATGAGCGGAGCCACTACGAAGACTTCCTGCGGCTGTATGGCGAGCGCGACGCCGCCGCCCTGCTGATGGCCGAATATGAGGGCCAGCCCATCGCCGCGCTGATCGTGGCGCGCTGCGGGCCGGTGGCGACCTACATGTTCGGCGCCTCGTCCAATCGCGAGCGTAACCGCATGCCCAATCATCTGCTCCAGTGGACGGCGATCCGCTGGGGGCGCGAGCGCGGCTGTCGGCTCTACGACTTCCGCGCCATCGCCGAGACGCTGGAGCCAGGCGAAGACATGTACAGCCTCTACACGTACAAACAGGGTTTCGGTGGCTACTCGCTCTTCACCCTGGAGACGCACGACCTCGTCACGCAGCCCGCCGTCTACTGGGCGTACATGCGGGCGCTACGCATGAAGCGGCGAGTCATCCACTGGCGGCAGGCGCGCGCCGCTCGCCAGCGTTTCGGCGCGCAGGCCACGCCCAGCGCCGCCAGCGCCAAAGACGCTGCCCCATCGGCCAACAAACAAGAATAGCGCAAGCGGTTCCCAACTCTGAGTCCGCGTTCCGAGTCCGCGCAGGCGGCAGGCGTAACCGAGCTTCGCGGCGGCGCGAGGCAGACGCGCTAGCCGTAGGCGAGGAGCGCGCGTAAAGCGCGCGGGGCGGTTGCAGCCCGGAGGGGCGCCTCCCAGGCGCGATTTCAATCGCCAGCCAACCGATAGCCGGGTGTCTGCGGTTGTGACCGTCGCCGCCGCCCAAGCGGTTGTATACAGCAGAGACTGAGCGCACGAAACGGGCGCCAGACCAACCGCTACGGCCCTTGCGCACGATGCCCGCTTACCCCCTCTCGCGCGGACTGAACCGCACGCCATCAGGACGGCACGCGATGTGCGTTTCACCTGGACGCCGTTCAGTATTGCGAGTTGTGGCGCGTCCATGAGATGCACTGGTACACTGAGTCATCGGCATGGAAGCGCGCGCCCGCGGAGGATCGACGTATGAGTAAGCGCATTCTGGTGATAGATGACCGCGAGGAACTGCTGACGCTGCTGCGGATGCTACTGGAAGACGCAGCCTACCGTGTCTCCGTCTCGCAAGATGGCGCGCGGATTGTCGAGGGCGCACGTAGTGATCCACCTGACCTGATCGTGCTGGATCTGCGGCTGGGTGGTGTCTCTGGGCTGGACGTGCTGGAGAGCCTGCGCGGCGCCAAGGCGACGGCGGAGATTCCGGTGATCGTCGCCACGGCGGCGGTGACTGAGGCCGACATCGTCGAGAACCTGATAGCCGTAGACCCTGGGCGCTACGCGAATGTCTCGGTGCTGAAGAAGCCATTTGATGGCGATGCGCTGCTGGAGCGCATCGAGCGCATGATAGGCGTGTCAGAGGCGAGTTAGCCCGCGCGCTGAGCTCACGAACGCGCGGCGCGGCTGGCGCGCAGGCGAAAGGTTGGGTGTGACGGTGGCCAAGAAACAGAAGAAGTCAGGCTCCGGCTTCCTCGCGGGACTGATTATCGGCGTCGCGATTGGCGCGACGGTGGTCTGGGTGCTGACCCCGCAGCCGCGCGAGATCGAGGCCATGCAGGCGGCCCGCGCGGCCCACACACCCGGCGCTGGCGCGGATGACATGAGCGCATCCGGCGACGCGGCCGGCGCAAATGGCGCGGATGGCGCTGCGCCCACGGTGGTCGATCTGGCGATGGCAGTGGTCGAGCGCGTGCGCGCCCGCTTCGGCGACGCCATGGCGCTGGGACGCGAAGCCTATGCGCAGGGACAGACCGAGGTCATGCAGCGCTTCAATCAGGCGCGCTCGGCGGAATAGCCAGCGAGCGGCTGCCCGCCGCGCCCGCTGGCAGGTGATACACTGCCGGTGAGAGCCTGGCGCGCCGCATCATCCGCCTGCGCTCAAGCGAACGCTCAAGCGAGCCTGTGGCGCGCCTTCGTCGGTTGGGGGGCGCGCGTGTTTTCATCTTCATCGCTGCCGTCAGCGTCACAGCCAGCGTATCCAGCGTCGGCGGCGCCGTCCGCGCCAGGGATGGCGGGGCAGATCACGAATGACGAGCCACCGGCGATTCGGGTGGCGGCGCTGCACCTCTATCAACTCTACGATGTCGCCTACAGCATTGATCTGGAGAAGGCGCGCGCCACCCTCGCCACCCCCAGCGCGCGTGTGCGCCCGGTCGTCACCCGCGGCGCCAGCATCGACATCGCGCAGCTCCCGCTGGAGATCAGCATGGGCGCCATCGAAGTTCCGCTGGGCGGCGCCGCGCGCAACGCCATCCTCTATGCGCGCATCTATGATCTGGGCATCATCGCGTTTCGCCTGGTGATGCTCTTCCGCGATGAGATGTCGTGGCAGGAGGCCATCGGCATCCTCAGCGAGGCGCAGACGTATCCGCTGGTGGTCATCGAGGCGTTCGAGCGTGGGCTGGAGCTGCTGCGCACGACGCTGGCCCCCGCGATGGTACGCCCCAACGAGGTCGTGCGCCCGGAAGATTACAGCATCTTTGTGGTCGAACGCATGGCCGAGGGCGCGCAGGCGGCGACGCTGGCCCGCAACTCCTGGCTGCTGCGCGCGGCGCTGGGCGAACGCAAGCCGCTGGCGCCCTCGATGTGGTCACTGGCCACGACCCTCAGCTACTATGAGGATGACCTGATTCTGCTGACCTGGGCGGCGGCCATCATGATCGAATCGGATCCTGGCGCGCGCGATGACGCGACGCTGCTGCTGGAGTTCGCCAACGCGCAATTGCTCTCGTTTCGCACCTATGACGCCGAAGTCGAGCGCGAGCTGGCGCGCATCACGCCGCGCCTGGGCCGCCTGAGCCGCGTGCGCTGGCCGCTGTTGCGCTCCTCGCGCGACTTCCTCTCGGAGGCGCATACGCTGATCGCCGACATCACCGAGCACAGCAGCCGCGTGGAGAACGCGCTGAAAGTGACCGAGGATGTCTACTGGAATCGGCTCTACGCGGCGGCCCTGGCGGCGCTGCGTGTGGAGGCGTGGCGTACGGGCATCGCGGAGTCGCTAGATGTGCTGCGCCAGATGGCCGCGTTGCTGCACGACGAGGAGCAGGTGGCGCGCTCGACGCTGCTGGAGGTTTTGGTGATCGTGCTGATCGCGGTGGAGCTGGTGGTGGCGATCATCGGCCTGCGCGGCGGCGTCCACTGAGCGACGACGAGCGACGACTTCGGAACAGCGCTCCGCATGGCGTGGAGTGACCCATGACTCGATCAAGGAGAGCGACATGCAGATCACCCGAAATGTCAGCGATACCACACGTGGGCCGAGCGATTGGTTCACAGGCGTGGTCTATCTCGACGCGGTTGCAGCGCCGTCCGCAGGCTCGCGCATCGCGGCGAGCAGCGTTCACTTCACGCCGGGCGCTCGGACGGCCTGGCACACGCACCCCTTCGGCCAGACCATCTACGTCACCGAGGGCGTCGGCCTGTGCCAGCGGCGCGGCGGCCCGGTCGAGGTCATCCGTCCCGGCGACCGCGTCTTCTTCGAGCCAGGAGAGGAGCATTGGCACGGCGCGGCGCCCAATAGCTTCATGACGCACCTGGCGATGCAGCAGGTGGACGAGCACGGCGTGGCGGTCTTCTGGGGCGCGCACGTCACCGATGAGGAATATGGTCAGCAACCCGGTTGAGGGCTGGGCGCGGCGACGCGAGCGCTGGCTGCTGCCCGGCGGCTACATCGCGGCGCTGGCGCTGTACTATCTGACGCCGTGGCCGGCGCTGGCCCTGCTCTGGCTGGCGCTGATCGCCGCGCTGACGTGGCGCTCGCCGCGCGTGGCGCTGGCGCTGCTGCCGCTGACCTTTCCCTTCTGGTACGTCCCCAAGCGCGTCTACGGCCACCTCTACTTCCCGCTGAGCGAGATCATGCTGGCGGTGATCGTGGCGGTGGTGGCTGTGCGGGTGGCGCGGAACCTCACCCCCTGGCCCCCTCTCCCACGAGGAGAGGGGGAAATCAAACAGCGAGCGTGGCGGGTGGCGCGGGCGTGGCTGGCGCGCGTGGGGCCAGCCACGGTGATTGGCGGCGCGCTGCTCTTCGTGGGGATGACGCTGGGCGTGCTAATCGCGCGGCGGCCACACGATGCGCTGCGGGCGTGGCGCTGGGAGGCGGTCGAACCGCTGCTCTATCTGGCGCTGGCGACGTGGTACCTGCGCGGGCGACGCTGGGCGCGACTGACGCTATGGGCGCTGGTCGGCTCTGGCCTCATCATCGCGGCGCTGGCCACGGCGCAGACGCTCGGCGCGCACGTCACCTTCACGCCGGTCGGCGCTGGCGAGCGGCTGATTCCGTATCTGCCCCCGGCCGCTGGCCCCTACCGCGCCACCGCCATCATCTACGGCAGCGCCAATAGCGCGGGCGCCTGGCTGGAACGCGCGGCGCCCGTGGCGCTGGCCATCGCGCTGTTGGGGCGCGGGCTGGCGCGGCGCGAGCGGTTGCTGGCGGGCGCGGCGACGCTGGCGCTGCTGCCCGCGCTCTTCTGGACCGATTCGCGCGGGGCATGGCTGGGCGCGGCGGCTGGCCTGGGGCTGGTGGCGCTGGTCTGGCTCGCGCCCATCGCTGTGCGCGCATGGGAGGGCTACGGCGCCGCCGACATGCTAACCTATCGCGTCTGGCGCTGGCCTGTGCTGGTGGCGGGCGTGGCCGCGCTGGCGCTGCTGTGGACGGCTGGCTCGTCGCTGTGGGGCGGCGCGCTGCTGCGCATCGCGACGGTGGGGCATACGGATACGGGCGCGGTGCGGCTGCTGCTCTGGCAGTCGGCGCTGCACATGATTCGCGATCATCCGCTGCTGGGCATCGGGCCAGACCAGTTTCTGTACTACTACGATCCCGCCTACACCAGCCACCCGTATCTCATCAGCCATGTGAACGGCCACCTGACCGTCGCCGTCTATCAGCCAGACCTCGCCCACCCGCACAATCTGCTCCTCGATCTGTGGCTCAGCGCGGGACTGCTGGGGCTGATCGGGTATATCGTCGTCGTCGTTGCGCTTGTGCGGCGTGGCTGGCGGCTGTGGTGGCGCGCCGAGGCCAGCGAAGCCAGCGGGGCGGACGCACAGCCGTGGCGGCGCATCGCGGCGGTCGGCGTGCTGGGCGCGCTACTGGCCACGCTGACCCACGGCATGGTGGACTCCGCCTATTTCCTGCCTGATCTGGCGCTGGCCTTCTGGTGGGGCGTGGCCACGCTGGCGGCGCTGGATTGCTCTCGTCACGCGGGGCGCTCTCGGCCATTTATGGCCGGAGTACGCGGCCATTTATGGCCTCAGCAATGAGCATGCGGCGAACAGCCCGCAGGGGCATTTATGCCCCTTCTCCGCCGTGCGTCGGCCATTGATGGCCGCGACCTCCAACCTGGTTACGGCTTCAGCACGGCGCGACCGACAATCTTGCCCGCATCCAGGTCGTGGAGCACATCGCTGGCGGAATCCAGCGGGAATTCGACGCTCTCGATCTTCACCTTGCCTTCGTGGGCCAGCTCCATCAGCTCGGCCAGGTCGGTATAGGTTCCGACGAGGTTGCCGACGATCTTCAGCTCACGGAAGATCATCTCCAGCGTCGTGCGTGTCAGCGTGCCGCCATAGCCGATGATGGAGTACGTGCCGCCCTTGCGCAGCATCTTGCCTGATGTCTCCGGCGTGCCCTTCTCGCCGACGAAATCCATCACGATGTCGGCGCCGCCGTTGGTGTAGTCCAGCGTCCCCCGCACGCCGCCATCGCTGCCGGTGAGCACGCCATGATCGGCGCCGAGCCGTTTGGCGAAGGCCAGCCGCTCCTCAGAGGTATCCACCGCCAGCACTTTGGCGGGGGTCATCACCTTGAGCAGTTGCACCGCGAAATGCCCCAGCCCGCCGACGCCGATCACCGCGACGGTCGCGCCGGGGTACGTCTCTGGCATGATCTTCTTGACGGCGTGATAGGCCGTGATGCCCGCGTCGGCGTAGGGCGCCAGCGGCACGGGATCAGTCCCCGCCGCCAGCGGCACGACCGCGCGAATCGATGTCTTCATGTACTGCGCGTAGCCGCCGGGGTGGCCATCCAGCCCGGGGAAGTAGGCGTTGACGCAGTGCATGTCGGCGCCGGCGCGGCAGGCGCGGCACAACCCGCACGACGGCTGGGGATGCAGGATGACCGGATCGCCGCGCTTGACCGTCGTGACATCGGAGCCGACATCCTCCACCCAGCCAGCGTTCTCGTGGCCGATAGTGTACGGCAGCGTGGGATTGCCCAGCATCTCGCGCCAGATGCCTTCGAGGATGTGCAGGTCGGTGCGGCAGACGCCCGCCCCGCCCACGCGGATGATCACATCCGTCGGGCTTTCGATCTTCGGCTCAGGCGCGTCTACCACCTTGACCGGTTCGTTGTATGCGACGATCTGAACAGCTTTCATCAGGTGATGCTCCTGTGTCGCAATCGCTCGTCACTCGCTACTCGTCGCCCGCCGCGCGCTCGCTGGCGCCATAGCGCACCGCGCCCAGCCCGGTGCAGAGCAGCGTATTGAAGGCGCCGTTCAAGCGGATCATGCGCGCCGAGCGCAGATGCTCTGGCAGCGACTCGGCGGGAATCTCCGCGCCATCGGCGGTGGTGAAGCACGGCGCGTCGCGGGCTGACGTGGGCAGCCCCAGCGCCGCGCGCTTGGCTCGCCACAGGCCGAAGATGTGCGCCAGCCCCGGCGCGCGACGCCATTCCTGCTGGCCCGGCGCGCGCGCCAACAGATCGGAGCCATCCACACGCAGGTCGGCCAGCGTTACCCGCGTGACCTGCGTGTCCGCGATGCCCGCACGCATCAGGGCGCGCAGCATCTGCTCCTGCCGCACCAGAAACGCTTTCACCGCGAACGTGCGCCGCAGCTCGTCCAGCTCGCCATCGGCATCGCCCGGAAAGACGGCGCTGAATGGCTGGCCCGCGTTCACACCCGCGCTGATCTCGCCGCTGGCGAAGTGATCTTCGACCCGCACCGTCACGCGCTCGACGCCGGGCGCCTGGCGGATGTGGTCGCGCAGATCAGCGGCCATCATAAAGGTGAAATTGGGCGCGCACCAGTAGGTGGGCAGGCGCAGGCGCACGCTAACCTCGCCGCTCGCAATCTCGATCTGATCGACGAATCCGAGGGTGTCCAGCGGGCGGTCCAGTTCGGGGTCCAGCACCTCACCGATGCGCGCCCACACCTCGCGCTCGTCGATCACTCCGCGCTGCGCTCTGTGATTCGCCCTGTGATTCGCCCTGTGGTTTGTCATACGGCCATCTCTCCGGCCACTGTCGAGCAGAACATCCCGGCGCGGGTGAACGCCGACAGCTCCCACCACGGCCGCCGCCGACGCCACCCACGCGCTCCCTCACCCCTACCTCTCTCCCAGAGGGCGAGAGGAACGAGGTGACGTTCCTACGCCGTCATGTGCGTCAGGCGCCGCTGGGCGAAGGAGTCGCCGCTGATCTTCTGCTGGTGGCTGGGGATGTCGAGGTTGTAGAGCCTGGCCGCGTTCAGGCCGAGAATCTTGGCCTTGACCTCTGGCGTGAGGTCAACGTGGTACTCGTCCTTCAGATCCTGCGGCATCTCAAACTTCATGAAGTCCTCGATGATCCACGTCGGCTCCCAGATGGCATAGTCGCTGCCGAAGAGCAGGCGATCTGGGCCGATCCAGTAGAGCAGGTTCGCCATCATCTCGGCGAAGGAGCGTGGCCGCGAATGTACCCACGGTATGACGACGGCAAGCCCCGCGTAGACATTCTTCTCCTGCGCGCCGATGAAGCAGAAGTCTTCGAGCCGTGGGACGCCTGCATGCTCGACGATGAAGCGCAGATCGGTGAAGAGCGAGGCTGGCTCGTCGATGTCGCTGACATCGAAGGCGTCTTTGTTGAGCGGGTAGATCGTCGGCCCCTTGTGGACGTGGAGGTTGACGATGCCCAGCTTCTGGCATTCCTCCAGGAAGCGCATCGCCTCCGGGCTGGTCAGCTTCCAGCCTTTTGAGTCGCCACGCCACTCGGCGGTGTAGAGCTTGACGCCCGTGATGTCGTACTCGCCCTTGAGCCGCCGTAGCTCCTCCAGCCCCTTGTCGCCATCGCGCGGGTCAAACGAGCCGTTCAGGATGAATCGATCAGGGTATTTCTTCTTCATCACGGCGTTCTGGTCGGTGGTGTTGAAGCCCCTGGTGAAGAAGTCGGTCAGATAGGTCGGCTGCAAGATGGCGACATCAACCGGCCCGTTGACGAACTCATCGTCCATCATGCGCTCTTCGCTGTACTTCTCGAAGCGGTCGAGTGGCCAGAGCAACTCGGCGGGCGTGAAGACGCGGTGGTAGTCGTAGAAGCACTCGATGAACCCTTTGCCGTACTTATTGGCCTGGTTCTCCGGGCTGCCATCCCAGAAGTGCGTGTGACCATCCACAATGAAGATCTCGTCGCCCGTCTTGGTCTTGTACATCGCGAACTCCCCCGTCATAGGCCGCCAGGCGCGTGGCTCAGCCGCCGCGCCGGAACTGGCGGTGACATTGGCGCAAACAGGCATGGCCGAGGTCGAGCCAGCGCGACACGCTGGTCGATGGTGGTGGGCGGGCCACACTCGCCCCAGCGCCAACCTACGTGAGTGATAGTGTGTGATCGTTCCTTAGCGGAGCGATGAGGATACTGGCCCGGGCGCCATCCCAGACCAACCACTGACCACTTGCGGCGCGCTCCGCTGTCCTGGCTGCGCGCCTGCTCTCAACGTCCTGTCATCCGCGAATAGCGCGAGGCGCCGCAAGCATGGCGCCGAAAAACTCATCCTTACACATGATTTGGGGGCGATCAACGTGGCGACTGGACACGAGCATGCGCGGCAGGGGAAGGCTCTCGGCTTTGAAAGGCGGGCGCGCGACGACGGCTTGAAAGCCGCAAGTGCACGCACGCCTGCGGCGGCGCAAGATAGGGCATTTATGCCCCTCGTCGCGTGCGTCGGCCATTGATGGCCGCGACTCCTCACCCGCCCTACCTCACGCTCTTGATCGGCAGGATGGAGAGCGCGGCCAGCAGCACCACGCCGGTCGCCATGAAGAACAGCGGCTGGAAGCTGCCGAAGATTGGCACGAGGATGCCCGCCGCCAGCGGCCCGATCGCGCCGGGCAGCGCATTGGCGATGTTGAAGACGCCCATGTCTTTGCCGCGATCATTGGCCGAGGGCAGCACCTCTGTCAGCAGCGCCAGATCGACGGCCAGGTACGCGCCGAAGCCCAGCCCGACGATCACGGCGGCCACCAGCACCGCCGCCCACGAGGTGACCAGCGCCAGCAGCAGCAACGCCGCGCCGATCATCACCGCTGAGATGATGACGAAGACCTTGCGCCGCTGAAAGCGGTCGGAGAGGTAGCCACCGAGGATGCTGGAGAGCACGATCATGGCGACGGCGATGATCTGCGCGATGGCGACACTGGATGTGGGATCCTTCACCTTGACGCCATACTTGAGGTACTGGAAGAGCAGCCCGCCGACTGTCGTATTCCAGCCGACGTTGACGAGGAAACGCGAGATCCACGCCCAGCCAAAATCGGGATGCTTGCGCGGGTCGAGCCAGAAGCCCTTCAGGAACTCGCCCAGGCGAAATGGCGGCACAGCCGACTTCGGCAGCCGCGCATCGTGCAGGGTGAAGCTGAAGAGGACCATCACCACGACCAGCGCCACCGCGAGAATGTAGTAGCCGATCTGGATATCCTTGACCAGCAGGCCGACGACGACCGCGCCCAGCACCGTCGCCACCGGTAGCGTCAGCCCGACGAACGCCGAGACGAAGCCGCGCTGATCCTCCGGCGCTTTGTCAGGCACGATGGCGGTGAGGGCGGCCAGCGCGCCGTTGACGATCAACTGATAGAGGCCGTAGCCGATGAAGAGCAGCGCGATACCATTGGCGTTGGCCATCAGCCCCAGCGCGCCTGCGGCCAGCGCGGCGCAGGTGATCAGCCAGGGGATACGCCGCCCAAAGCGCGATGTGGTGCGGTCAGACAGCGCGCCGCCGATGGGATTGGAGAAGACCGAGAGCAGCGCGCCGCCAAAGAGAATCAGGCCATTGTAGAAGATCTGACGCGAGGGGTCGGCGTTGAACTTGTCCACTTGCTCAGGCAGCAGGATGTTCGTGACGGGCTGCATGCTGAACCACAGCGCCACATTGGCCAGGCACAGCATCATGATGAAGCCGAACTTGAGGCGTTTGGTCGGCGTGCGCAGGGCTTCGGGCAGGTTTGCCTGCGCCACGCCACTATCGCCGGGAGCAGACGTCGCGGCGCCGACATCGCCAGGCGCCGAGGTGTACGGGGTTTCCGCCATAGAGCGCCAACCTCTCTCTCAGGGGCGTCTGCGCGTCGCTCCATACCGAGCGCCGCCAGTCTCGTGCGGTGAGCATATGCGGGCGCTCCCGCGCTGTCAAGCGCCCCCACCCCCAGCCCCTCCCCCGCTGTGCGGGAGAGGGGAGCCAGTCCAGAGATGGCGCGAGGCAAGCGGCGGTTGCGCATATCTATCGCTGGATTGTGGATAACCGGCCCGCAAACGTGGACAACTGGTGTCTTTGGTGGAAAACTTGTTCTAGAACATGCGGCCTACATCAAAGGCAATTCAAAGGCGGCGGCGGCTCTTGCTGAGCGCCTTGCGCGAGAAGCTGAAGGCGACGCCCTCTCGCTCGGCGAACTCCTGGAAGAGGGCGTAGAAGTGGGCGCGGTCGGGCGCGGAGATGACGGCTACGGCGTCCGCCGCCTCGATGGGATAGGGGTAGCCGGTTCCGGCGATCACCTCGGCGCACACGACCTCCAGCGCGCGGTCCAGCAGCCCGGCGTCGAGCAGCCAGCGCGGGAACTCGATGCGCGCGGGCGGGCGATCTTGCGCGGCCTGGAAGTAGACGAAGCCGACCTCCGCCGCGTTGCCCATCCGTGCGAGGTCGTAGCGTGCGGAGAGGAAGGCAGGCGTGCGGTCGCCCCAGCCCAGTTCGCCGCGCCAGAGCAGCGCATCGGTCACGCCGCGCGCCTCGGCGGGGAGCGGCGCCTGCCCATCGCCCGCCTCGCCGAGCGTGCGCAGCATGGCGACGATGTCGCGGGCATAGCTGGTGTCGATGTAGCCCAGCAGCGGCACGGCGCAGCGCTGCGAGGCTTCCAGCAGGCGCGCGGCGGCGGCGATGTAGCGCTCGCGGTAGGGCGGCGGCGACTTCAGCGCGAAGGAGACGATCAGGCTGCCATCGTAGAAGGCGACCACCAGCGGGGCAGGCTCGCCGCGCGCCGCCAGCTCGGCGCGCTGGCGCTGGTGATGCTCCATGCGGGCGATGACGGTGTTCGCCTCCAGCTCGAAGCGCCGCAACTGGACGTAGCGATTGGAGTAGCCCAGGTCGTCGCCGGTGCGCGTGTCAACCAGATCAGGATCGTCGCCGGTCAGCTCGTCGGGGGTGAGTAGCTCGACGACGATGTCTTTGATGTAGGGCTGCGGCGGCTGATGTGGATTCTCGAAGAGGCCCGCCTGCACCAGCGCGATGGGCGCGGAGGCGTCGCGCCAGGGCGGGAGTTGGCTGCCATCCACGGCGAAGGTGGTGACGCCACGCAGCCGCTCGGCCCAGGCGTGCGCGGCTTCGTGGTCGGCGAAGCGCTGGCCAAAGCGCACGGCGGGGTAGCGCTCGCCAGTGGCCAGCCAGGCGTCGTATTCGACGGTGGGGCGCGCGCCCAGCGATGCCTGCTGATCCTGGCGGTCGGGCTGGTCTTGCCGCCGCGCGAGCCAGGCGCGCTGTGCCGCCTCCAGCCGCGCGGCGGATGGATGGCGCGCGCGCAGGTCGGCCAGCGCGGCGCGGTAGAGGGTCAGCCCGTCGCCGTGGCGCTGCTGATAGGCCAGCAGCCGGTCGCGCTGGCGCGCCATCTCATCCAGCGTCTTGCGCGTGTGCAGCATGGATCCGGCTCCTCACTCTCTGCGCGCCGCTTCTGCTGGCGGTTGAAACCGCGCCTGGGGGCCTTGCGGGGCCACGAAGCGCGCCTGCGCAGACTGGGGGACGTTCCCCCAACCCGCGCAGGCAGGTTTCGTGGCGGCGTCAGCCGCCTCCCAGGCGCGACTTCAGTCGCCAGCCTCGCCTCAATATCCCAGGCTGCCCAGATCGGTCGCGCAGAGCGGCGCGACGCTCAGCGCGTAGGGCTTGCCGGTGTTGGTGTCTTTGTAATAGGTGAAGGCTTCCTGCGTGGACGAGACCTTGCGATAGGTCGTCAAGTAGTAGGAGCCGACGGCGACGTTGCCGAAGCTGAAGGCGCCAGTGCTGGTGCTGAAGGTTGCCTTGTAGTCATGCGAATAGGCGTTGGCGGATGGGTTGATGTTCTTGGAGAGATAGATGGTGGGCGCCGGATTGTTCGGGAAGCCCGTCATGACACCCTTCACCGTCTGCGGCGCCGCCAGCGCGGCCTTGGCCTGCTGTCCCTGTGTGGTATCGCCATAATGGCTGGCCAGCGTCTGGTAGGTGGGGATGGCGGTGGCGCAATCCTGGGTGAGCAATTGCTGGCCGAGCGACCAGTAGGTCGTCGCCGCTGCGGTGTGCGCCCTGGGCGCGAAATCGCTCTTGGCGTACTGCGTCTGGATCAGCTCGAACTCGGCGATGGCCTGCTTGAACTGGCTGGCCTTCACCAACTGCTCGCCGTACTGGTAGTGCGCCTGACCGGTCAGATCGACGATGGACTGCTTGCAGACGCTGTCGCAGGCAGGGTCAGTATTGTACGACGCCAGGAAGTCGAGCGATTGCTTGAAGGGCAGCGTGATGGCGCCCGACTTGATCCACAGGCTGTAGGTCTTGAAGAGGTCGGCGCGCGCGCGTGGCACGCTGGCGCCGCTCTGGGCATACGTCTTGATGACCGTGGTGAGCTTCTCGGTCGCGCCCGCGTAGTCGCCATGCTGCAGCAACGACTCGCCCCAGGCGGTGTAGACGCCCGCCAGCCTGGCTGAACCAGGCGCGCGCTCACCCGCCTGCGTGTATTCGTCCACAGCCACGGCCCATTGGCCAGCGGTGGCGGCCTGCTGCGCCTGCGCCAGCCGCAGCGGATTGGCCTGCGCGATGCCGCCGACGCCGGAGGCGATCAGCGCGAGGGCCAGCAGCCCGCCCAGCGCGACAGCGCCGAAGGAGCGGCGGCCCAACGCCACCCGCCCGATCAGCAGGCCGATGACGCCTATCGCCAGCGCGAAGGCGGTGAAGCTGAGCGCCAGCGCGCCGGTCGCCCAGTCGCCGCCCAGCAGGGTCGTCTCGACCACGTAGACCAGCGCCAGGGTCAGCGCCAGCGCCACGGGCGCGCCGAGGGTCAGCCAGAGCGGGAAGGGCAGCGCCAGCGAGTGCGCCTCGGTCCACGGCGGGCCATCCGATTCGTCCTCATCTTCGACGCCCACGCCACCGTAGGCCGCTGGCCGATAGGACACGGGCGGATAGGGCGGACGCTGCGCATAGGGCGCCAGGCTCCTCCCGCCCGGCCCCATCGCGCCTCTGGGATCCTGAGGGCCTGCGTGCGCTATCGTGGCGTCGTCCGAGACATCCTCTCCCATCTCATCCACCACATCGGGTGGTCGGGCGGTTGATCGGGGTCGGGGAGCGGCGGATCGTCGCCGTCGGGTGCGTTCGTCCATATGGGTGGCTCACTCCACAGCTTTTCAGGTTCACCAGAAGGCGCGCTGGCTGGCACGCCGCCGTGCGGATGTTCTCAATCCGTCAGCAGCGCGCTCAGGTCGGCGAAACGCTCGACGGGCGTCGCATCTTCAGGGCCAGCGGCAAAGACGCCGAAGGACGTGGCGCCGATGAACTCGGCGTCAGCGTCGCTCACGACCGTCACACCGTCGCGCTTCTCCAGGTGAATGACGCTATCCAATCCTTGCTCAAAGGTATCATCATGGCTAATGACGATCAGTTGGTCGAAGCCGCGCACCCGGCGAATCTGCTCGGCCAGGGCGCTGCGGCGTTCGCTATCCATGTTCTGGGTTGGCTCATCGAAGAAGGCCAGGTCGAGTCCGGTGAGCCGCCGCAGCAGCGCCAGGCGCATTGCCAGCGCCGCCGCCATCTGCTCGCCGCCGCTGAGCAGCGCGAAGGGGCGCGCAGCGGAGCCGCGTGTCAGGGTGATCTCGTAATCATCCTTCCAGGCGAGGCGGGCCGAGTGGTCGCCGATGATGTCGCCAAAGATGCCATTGGCCTGCGCCGAAATCTGTTCCAGCAGGTGTTTGGTCACCAGAGGCCCGGCCTCTTTGATGGCGCTGCGGAACTGCTCGAGCATCTTGAGCGTCTCGGCCAGTTCGTCGCGCTCGGCGTGGGCGCGCTCTAGCTCGGCGAGGCGCTGCTCGCCAAGGGTGATCCTGCGCTCCAGGTCGGCCAGCGCGGCTTCGGCCTGCGTCTGTCGCTCGCGCTCGCTGCCCTGGCTGGCGCGCAGTTCGTTGGCGCGGGCGCGGGCGTCGGACAGCGCCTGCGCGTCGAAGCGCGCCTGCGCCTGGGTCAGCGCCGCCGCCGCCGTCTGCGCCTCGCTGGCGGCGCTGGTCTTGCGCTCACTGGCCGCCTCGTGCGCGCGCTGACGCTCATCGAGCTGCGCGGCGGCACGTTCGTGCTGCAAATAACGGTTGTGGCCGGGGCGGGCGCGGGTGAGCGCGGCCTCCAGCGCGGCGATCTCGGCGGCGAGCGTGGCATACGGCGCCAGTGACTGATCGAGCCGCGCCAGCTCAGCCTCAGCTTTGGCGCTGCGCTGCTCGGCCTCAGCCTGCTTGCGCTCGACCTCGGCGCGCCCCTCGGCTAGCGCCACCTGGCCCAGCAGCTCAGCGCGCTTGTCGCCGAGCTGGAGCAGCTCGGCCAGCGCCGCCTCCAGCCGGGCGGGGGCGTCGGCCAGCGTGGCCTGCTCGGCCTGACGTCGGCCCATCTCGTCGACCAGCTCGCGGAACTGCTCGCCCTGCTCAGCCAGCCCTCGCCGCAGCGCGGGCAGCGTGGCCAGCCGCTTGTCGGCCTCCTGGCTTTCGCGGAGTTGACGGCGGGCGGCGTCGAGTCCGGCGAGGTCGCCCGCCGCCGCCAGCTCGCGCACGATCTCGCCTAGCTCGGCGGTCAGCGCGGCGTCGCGCGCGTCGCACTCGGCGAGCTGCGCGGTGGCCTGGTCGAGTTGGTCGCGGTAGCCGTCGAGTTGGGCATAGTAGAGCGCCGCTTTGCGCGCGTACGCGGTCTGGGCGCTGGCGGTCTCGCGCTGGGCCAGCGCCGGAGCCAGCGCGCCCTCCTCTCTGGCGATCAGACGGTCGAAGTAGACGGCCAGATTGTTCTCGCCACGTTGCTGGATGTTCTTACATGGCTCGCGCAGGAAGGGGCAATTGCCCGCGCCGGAGAGGTCGCGCGAACTGCGGAAGTCTTTTAGCCGCGCCTCGATCTCGCGCACGGCCTGCTCGGCGGCCTCCTGCTCGCGCTCGCGGTCGGCCAGCCCCTCCACCACCGCGCGCACCCCTTCGAGCTTGCGCAGATTCTCGCGCTGTTTGGTCTGCTTCTCCGCAGCGGATGCGCGATTCGTGGCGACCTGCTCGCGCTCGCGGGCGATGGCGGCGCGGCGCTTCTCGTGCTGCTCGCGGCGGGCAGCCAGCGATTGCAACGCCTCGACCCGCACGCGACGCTCCTCCAGCGCCTCGGCCAGCGGACGCGCTGTTTCGAGCTGCGCCAGCTCGCGCTCGCGCTCGGCGATGGCGCGCTCCAGCGTGGCGCGCTGCTTGCCCTGCCGGGTCAACTCGCCCTCGATCTGCATGAGGCGGGCCTTCTCAGTGCGGGCGTCGTCGCGCTGGCGCTCTAGCGCGGTCTGCCGCGCGACGGGGGCTTGCAGGGCGACGATACGCCGCTCCGCCTGCTCGATCTCGCTCAGGCGGGCGCTGGCGGCGCTGTGGTCGTGTTTGGCGTGTTCGAGAGCGCTTCTGGCCCCGCGCTGCTCGTCCAGCAGCGTGTCGCGCTCCTGGGTGCGGCGCTGAGCGTGGGCGCGCTCGGCCTCGGCGCGCTGATGGGCGGCGTGGTCGTCAGCGGTGGCGGCCAGCGTCTGCGCGGCGGCCAGCGATTCATCGCGCAGGCTGGTGGCCAGGGTAAGCTGCTGCTGGGCGGCGCTGTGGGCCGTGGCGGCCACCTGCGCCACGCCATCGCAACGGGCCAGCTCGGTCTGCGCCTGGAGCAACTGGCCCAGCGTCGCCTCGACCTGCTCCAGATCACGCGCCAGCGCATCGAGCCGTTGGGCGGCGTCGCGTCGCGTCTCGTGGGCGGCCTCACGCTCCTGGCGCCAGCCGTCGAGCTGCGCGGCGCTCTCCTCTAGCGTGGCGATCCGCACGTCCTGCGCCTGCATCTGGTCTTTGAGGTAGTTGGCCGTCTCGCGCAGGCTGTCGGCGGCGGCGCGGTAGTCCTCCACCTGGAGCAGGCCATCGAATTTCTTCTTGCGATTGGCGGCAGTCTCCAGGAAGTCGGACGTCAGCATGCCCTGGGGGACGCCGAGCGCCGCGATGAAGAGCTCATCGAGCTTTAGCGAGCCTTCGAGCCGCAGTTGATGCTTCAGGAAATCGAGGACATCGACTTTGGAGTCGTAGCGGATGCCCGTTTCGGGATCGTTGATGAACCACTCGGCGTGCGAGCCACCGCGCCGCGTGACCACATATTCGCGCTCTTCGCGCGGCGAGATGAAGGTGATGACGACTTTGCCGGAGGTCTGCCCCTCGCGCACGAACTTCTCCTGCTTGTAGGGCAGGTAGTCGAAGAGCGCCCAGCCGATGGCCTCCAGCAGGGTCGATTTGCCGGCGCCGTTGTGGCCACGAATGGCGGTGACACCGCCGCGCAGGTCGATGGCGGCATGCTCATAGCTCTTGATATTGGTCAATTCTACTCGCGTAATACGCATTGGCGCAGATCCTTTGGTAGCCCCAGGAGCGACAGAGAGCGGCACGATGAGACAGACCGAGACGCGATGGGGCGCCGATTGAGGCGGCGTCTCTGCTTGCGCTATCTTTCGGAGCGCGCCGAAAGCGGAAAGCGTCTCGGCTGCCAGGGCGCCAACTGGCCATCTCCGGGCCGTGGTTGCGCGCGCCCGTGGCGCTCTCAATGGCAGCTCTTGCTGTATTGGGCGAGAGAGCAAACGCCAGCGTCACAACGTAGCACAGCGTATCACAGCGCGATGCAGGCGGCAGCGCGTCGCGTGGCTTCGACGCAGTATAGCCCGCGCGGCGGTTTGCGGCCTGCGCGTGGGAAACCTGGGCCACACCTCACCATTGCGATGGAGGCGCGCCGTGGTCGATCCGCCCTGATCTGGTCTGCGCTCCCTCGTTCTGACTATCGTCGACGCCTGGTTGACCGATGCCTATCGTTTATGGCATACTGGCGCGCGAGGATGATGCTGGCAGCGGTAAACGTGTGGACGCCGAGTGTGACGCATTGCATGCCCATATTGCCCTAAAGACAAATGGCTAAAAGCGCTCGTCTCCATGAGGATGGCCCTGCGTCGTGGCGGGCCAACAGGCGCTCCCACGCTGCCCGATCCCGGAATCAGTCGCTAGCGCCTGAAACCAGCCTTTGCCTATGACCCTGTCTGCGGATGGCGCACTGTCATGCGAGGACCTCACGGCTATCATTGAGCGCTTGAGCGAGAGTTGACGACGCCCGTTATTTGGAACTCTGAGCACATCCAGCGCTGGGACGATGCGGCAGGTGACCCGCTTCTTCATCTACCTCATCTTCCTCCCAGTGTCTACGGCGATGTGTTCTGGACACGCGCACTTCAGCTTTCAGAATCGCAACCAAGGATTGCTACGGAGAGGATGACTTTAGGGATGGCGGAGAGCATGGTAGACGACCAGAGAATAGACACAGATGGAGAGTTCGCGGTTGGCGCGAATGTGTATGCGACTATCGTCGACATCGATTCCCCAGACTATAAGCGGTTCCTGCGATTTCAAGATGAACGCTTCGCACGGCTGCAATCGACTCGCACGACCCCGGCGCCAGAGCATAGCCCAACCTATGTCGAGGCGACGCATACCTTACCCTCGGAGATCATCCCCATCATCGTGCGCCGCCGACAACCGCTGCATGCCATAGCGCCGCAGCTGGATGGCGACGATGGCGTGGAGAGCGAGGATGGCGACGAAGGCGAGGACGAGCTGATCGGCATTGCGCGCCTGGAACTGCCCGGAGCGACCCTCATCGAGTCGATGATCGCTTTGCGCGCAGGCTCAGCGGCGGCAGAGGCCATCACGAATGGCCGCGCCGCCGAGGTCGGTGGATTCGCGACGCTGGAAGGCATCAGCCGCTTCGAGATCATCGCCGTGGTGGACGCGGTGGTGGGCGTCCTCATTCAGCTTGCTCGTCGACGCGGGCTTGACTGGCTGTGGATCTTCCCACGCGCGGCGTTCATGAGCCTGCTCCGCGCGGACATCCCAGGCGTGCTGCCCCCCTACCACTTCATCCTCTCGCCAGACGTGGCTGGCTGGCGCCCGACCAGCGTGCAGCTGGACGCCTTCCGCTCCATGCGCCTGCGCGGCTTCCTGGATATGCCGCTCATCTACCAGATTGCGACAGAAACGTTCGCCGAGGATCTCCAGGCGCGCATGGACTGCTACGATGCGCGAATTCAGCTTGGCGTCGAGATTGGGCCGGCGCTGGGTCGTGCCATGATTACCGCACAGCGCACCCTGCGCCAAGAAACTGAGCTGCTCTATCCCTCGGCAGTGCGCGGTGAGTCGTCCGTGGGCGCGGCCCCTGTCGCAGCGAGCGTGACGGGGCCGCAGTCAGCGCCGCAGCCAGCCCATCGGGAGAGCCAGGCGGGTGAACCGACCTTCCTTCCCGAGGGGCTGACTGACAATCTCCCGCTCGCCACCTATTTGCGCCGGGTGGTCAGTGAGGGCGGGGCGCCTGCTCAGGCCTATAAAGAGCTGAGCTATTCGATGCTGGAGATCGAGCGCGGTCAGCGAATTCTGGATGTCGGCAGCGGAGCGGGTGTTGACCTGCTGGCGCTCGCGAGGCTCGCTGGCCCCACCAGCACCGTGGTCGGCCTGGAGATCAATTCCACCCTGGTGCGCGAGTCGCGGACGCTGACCGCGCAGCAGTCCGATGAGGCCGTGAGCTATGGCAACATCCTGGTGTTTCAGGGCGATGCGGAGCACATGACCATCCCAAACGGAGAATTCGACCGGGTGCGCACCGACCGCGCGTTGCAGCATTTTCCGAACCCACAACGTGCGCTGGCGGAGATCTGGCGTGTGCTCAAGCCAGGGGGTATTCTCACGCTGGTGGAGCCGGACTGGGGATCGATGGTGGTGGCGCCGGGCAGCGCAATCGGGGACGGGGATAGCACGATCAGCAAGGCACTCGGCTGGTGTCGCAGCCATCTGGCCCACCCGCTGATGGGGCGCAACTTGCTGGGCATGCTGCGGGGCATGCCAGCCGGGGCGTGGCAATCCTGTAAAGTGGTGGTGGCGCCATTCACCTTCACCGACTGGAAGGCGCTCGATGCTGTGTTACTCTTGAGTCGCGCGGCAGCGGCGCTGCAACAGGAAGAGCCTGAGCACGCCAGTGAGATCGAGGGATGGCTGCACGCGGTAGACACGGCTTCTTCGAATGGGGTTTTCTTTGGATTCATTCCCATGTATTATGCTGTCGCGGTCAAGTCTACGACCGACAAACTGCCAGGAGCGAGATAAATGCAGGCCTACAACCAGTACCCGCAGGGTATCCCAGCGCCGCAACCGCCCGAACGTGTCCAGGCGGTGTTGCGGAGAGGTCTCATTGGATGGTGGCTGAATATGACTGCCCCGCCAGAGCCAAAGGGCATCGTGACGCGGGAGCAGTCTGAGCGGATACGAAAAGCGGAACTGACATCGCTCTCGCTCATCCCGGTGTTTGCCTTCCTGGTGGCGCTCGTCTCGAACAGCCTGGTGAGCGCCTCGACCGCCGAAGCGGTGGGCGTCATGGCCGTCGTGCTGGTGATCGCCGCGTTCCTCAATCGCGGTGGATTCACGCGTACGGCGGCGTATCTCGTGCCCAGCGCGCTGGCGCTGCTGCTGGCGCTGAGCTTGCTCGCTGCGCCCGGGCTGCGTTTGATCGGCCTGCCCATCTACGATCTGTTCGTGGTCCCGATCTTCCTGATCTCGCTGACAGGGAGCCGACGGGCGCCGTGGTATTTCGCCATCCTCTCCATCGCGTTCATTGTCGCCGACTATATCATCGCGCCGCACCAGCTCGTCACCGGCGTTGGCGCGCATAACTTCGACGAAATCGCCTATGAGCAGGCCATTTTCGGCGCGTGGGGCATGGTGAATCGTCACATCGCGCTGTGTTTCTTCGCCGCCTTCTTTGGCTGGCTGGGCGCGCGTTCGGTAGAGTCTGCGATTACGCGCGCGGACCGCGCTGAGGAGCTGGCGCACCTCGAAGGTCTCGTCGCCAACCAGAAGCGCGAACTCGATCTGGGTGTGCATGAATTGACGCAGGCGATGGTGCGCTCCGCCAATGGCGACTACACAGTGCGGGTCAACATCCCACGGCAGAATCCGCTGTGGAGTCTGGGCGCGCAGATGAATACGTTCGTGCAGCGGCTGCAGCAGGCTGGCCAGGCGAGCTTCGAGCTGGAGCGCACTCGGCAGGAGGCGTATCGGCTGGCGGCGGCGCTCGACGACTGGCGCGCTGGTCGCATGCCGCTGTGGCCCGCGCCCTCTGGCACAGTAGTCGATGCGATCATCCAGCGGCTGAGTGGCGGCGGCGGACACGGATAGCGCGCACGCTGCTGTGGACTTCAGGCGTTCAGGCGCGGCGCGCTTTGCCTGCTGTAGGAGCGGGCTGCGCGCTGGCCGCCGCTGTTTCCGTTTCTGGACTCGGCGCCATCTCTTCCGAGGCCGCTGCATCTGGTGATGCGGCGGCCTCAGCCGTCTCAGCCGTTTCGATGGCCTCGATGGCCTCGATGGTCTCGATGGCCTCGGTGGGCAGCAGCATGGCAGAGACGCCTTCATGGTCGCTAAGACGTCCCCAGGTGATGCGCTCGGCGGCGCCGATGTCGCGGGTATGCAGGTTGTCGTTGTAGCGATTCAGCCGCCAGGTCTCCAGCCCTTTGATGCGCTCGCGCTCCCAGTGTGTGATGGAGGCGTTGCGCGTGTGGAACTGGCCGGGCGCGGGCGCGGTGGCCCCGACGCCCAGCCCGATCAGCAGCGAGGCGTCGATGACGCCGCCGTGGCAGACGATGACGACCGATTGCCCGGCGTAGTCACGCACGATGCGGTAGAGAAACTCGCCGACGCGGGCGGTGAAACTCCCCCAGCTCTCGGCGCCGGGCGCGAGCGGCAGATAGGGATCCTCGCGGAAGTCGCTGAAGGGGCCGTAGCGCTCCAGAAAGTCGGTGACATGGAGGCCGTCGGCGTCGCCGGGACGCAACTCCTGCGCGTCGTCATCTGGGATGATGGGCAGGCCGAGCGCAGGGGCGATGATCTCGGCGGTCTGCCAGGCGCGCGGGAGCGTGCTGGAGATGAGCGCGCTGGCGGCGATCTCGCCGGTGGCGGCGAGACGGTCGCGCAGCCGCTGGGCCTGCGTGACGCCCAGCTCGGTCAGCCCGACATCGCTGCGAATACCGGCGATCGTGCCATCGACATTGCAGACGGCTTCACCATGTCGGATCAAGTAGAGATTCGTCTTGTTCAGCCTGAGATTCATGCGGTCGCGCTCCTTCGTGACGGCGGCAGAGGGGTGAGGGCGCAGGCGGCGAGCGGGCGCCGCGTGGTCGCCTGGTCGCCGGAAACGGAGGATGCGCCGCTCATCACTAGTCCTCTGGTGAGCCGCTCGTTCATCAGCGGCGGGTGTTCATTGCTGTATCTACGTGATGTGTTTCGATGAGTCAAGCATACAATATCAGCCGCGATATTGGCCTGAGATGCGGGTAAGGATTCGTCGGCAGGCGCCGCCAGCGAGCCGCATGGCGCGGCGGGAACTTTCTGGCTGGCTGCGGCGTCCTGTGTGCGCAGGCGAGTGAGCGCCCTGCGTATGACGGAGGAGTATGGCATGCTCGGATCGATTGCGGCATGGCGTGGGCAAGCGCGGTTGGCGAGTCTGGCGTGTCTGCTGGCGCTGGTGATGGCGCTGGCGCTGGGGGCCTGTGGCGCGGCGCCACAGGCGCAACGCGGTGGCGGGGCGAGCAGTGACGCGCATGGCGGCTCCATCCCCGGCGGCGGGATGGCGGTGCGGCCATGCCCCGCGCAGGTGGGCGACGCGCAGAGCATGGGGCCATTGTCGCTGACGCTGACCCAGAGCGACGTGGCAGGCAGCATGCGCGTGGGTGAATATGCGCAGGTACGCCTGCCCTCCACGCTGCACTGGACGCTGACCACGCCCTCCACGCTGCTGAGCAGCGTCGGCCCTGCTGGTGGCCAGGACAGCTCCCTCAATGTCTGCTACTGGACCTTCCGCGCGCAGTCGGCGGGCAGCGCGACGCTGGCGTTCTCTGGCGCGGTCCCCTGCGACAATCCTGGCGCCTGCTCGGACGCCATCACCCAGCAGACGTTCACGATCACCGTGTCGTGA
>DATBTW010000267.1:0-9561 GCA_036559055.1 Ktedonobacterales bacterium | reverse complement strand
CGCTGGCGCTCGATCCAGGCGTCCTCGCCGTTGGCGGCCAGCGTGGCGGCCTGCTCGATGGCCACATAATAGGGGTCGAGCGACTTCAGGAAGTCGTTGCGGTTGAAGGCGTGCGAGGTGAGCGCGGCGATGACCTTCTCGATCTCGACGGCGATCACATTGCGCCGCGTGAAGTCGGGATTGTTGAAGATGACGCGAATCAGGCGCTCGGTTAGCAGGTGCTACGCCAGCATCTCCTCCACCGCCGACTCACTGATCCTGGGGTCTATCGACTCCTGGCAGGTCTGATAGAAGGTCTGAAAGGCGGCGCGAAAGGTCGTATTCTGCTGGCGTTCGCGGGTGATGAGCGCTTGCAGCTCTTCGGCAAGTTTGGGGATACGCTCGCGGAACACCTCGATGGCGCGCTCGAATCGCTCGATGTCGGCCTCGGTGTAGCGAAAGAAGTGTTCCAGCAGGTCGGCTAACTTGCGCGGGACACGCAGATCGAAATCGCCCACCTTGAACCCGAACTGGTAGAGCACGGCGCGGCGCGTATCCTCGAAGATGATGTTGGTGGTGGGATAGCCTCTGGCGAGCTTCTTGCCAATCTCGGTATCCAGATCGTCGCGGGTATCCTTGGCCTCCCAGTAGCCGCGATAGAGCCGCGAGGCGTCTTGCAGCACGCCATCGGGGCGCGCGCCATTGGCCAGCGTCTTCTCCGGCACGAGCGTCCACTTCACCTGCTGGGCGAAGTGCGCGAGCAGATTCTGGAAGGCCGAGCGCACCGCCAGCTCATGCTCGGCGCCCACCCGCTCGTAGCGGGCCAGCTCCTCGTAGTATGCCTGAATGGCCCTGTCGCGCTCGTTGATCTGGATGCCCTGCCCGCCTGCCATGTATCCGCCGCCTTCCTGTCGCTGCCGCCCCTCGCCTCCATTCGCCCTGGCTCACAGTATGGCAGCATCTAAGCGGCGTGACAAGGCGCGGCCCCCTGCTGTGCGGGAGAGGGGAGCCAGAGCGTTGGAGTTGGGCAGGGAGTGCGGCGCAGGGCGAGAACCTCATCCCCTGTCCCCTTCCCCTACGAGGGGAAGGGGAACCCAGCCCAGGCGTATCCAGCGCTGGCACAGGTTTCGCCAGCGAATCGTCTGGTCACGACGCGAGACACGCCTTCCCCAGGTCCTCCCTCCCCTCGTAGGGGAGGGAGACAGAGGGTGAGGTTCGCGCCACGCGCTTCCAGCCGCCTCCCAGGCGCGGTTTCAACCGCCAGCCCATCCCGCCGCTAGTGCGCGTTGTTGGCCGCTGACAGCCCGTCGCTCAACGCGTTGGCGGGCTGTGGCGCCTCCAGCGCGTTCTGGGCGGCAGCGGCGGTTGGCAGCTCCGCGCGCAGGCCATTAGCCGTGTTGGCGGCGTGCTCCGAGAGCGGGCGTAGCAGATTGGTCAGCTCGGCGGGCACCACCAGCTTGGTCGAAGGGGCCGCGCCCAGCGCCTTCAGCGCGTCCAGATATTGCAGGCTCATCGTATTGCTGTCCAGCGTCCCTGCCACCCGCGCGATCTGGTCGAGCGCCTGCGCGTAGCCCTCCGCCCGCAGGATGGCCGCCTGCCGCGCGCCCTCTGCCTCCAGAATCGCCGATTGCTTCTGGCCCTCCGCCACCCGCACGGCGGCGTCGCGCTTGCCGTCGGCCTCCAGAATCGTCGCGCGGCGCGTGCGCTCAGCGGACATCTGGCGCGACATGGCGTCCTGAATGTCGCGCTGCGGCACGATCTCGCGAATCTCCACCGCCGTCACCTTCACGCCCCAGCGATGCGTCACCTCGTCCAGCTTGCCGCGCAGCGTCGTGTTGATGTCCTCGCGCCGCGACAGCACCTCATCCAGCAGCATATCGCCGACCACAGCGCGCAGCGTGGTGATGGCGATGCCGCGTGAGGCGTTCTCGTATTGCTGCACATTGATGACACTCGAAGCCGCGTCGATGATCTTGGAGTAGATCAGAAAGTCGATGGTCACCGAGGCGTTATCCCTGGTGATGCAGGCCTGTGGCGTCACATCGAAGACCCGCTCGCGCAGATCGGCGCGTATGCCCCGATCCGCCACGGGCATTAGCAGCACCAGTCCCGGCCCGCGCACGCCGGTCAGGCGGCCCAGCCGCAACACGACCAGCCGCTGATACTCCGGCACGACGCGCAGCGCCAGTGACGCCAGCACGCCGCCCAGCACAATCACCAACGCCACGATCACGAAAATGAGGATTGGCATCTGATGCGCCTCCTGCTCTCATGCCCGCGCTCCGCCGCGCGCTCGCCCACGCGCTCGCTGCGGCAGATCGGGCCAGCGGATCAATCCAGCGGATCGATCCGCTTCACCCATCTATTCTGTTGGGATGGAGGGACGTGGCCACTCGTGCGGGCGATGTACCCGCAGCATGACGCCCTCCACCCCGATAACTTCGACCATCTCGCCCTGGCTGATCGGCGCGGCGTCGGCAATGGCGGTCCAATCCTCGCCAGCGACCCGCACCACGCCACGTGGCGCCAGCTCCGATGTGGCCACGCCCTCCTTGCCCAGCAGCGCCTCCGGGCCGCTGACGGCGGGCAGGCGCCGCGTAGCCAGCGACGCGCGAATCAGCAGCAGGAAGAACGCCGCCATGCCAGCGGCGCCCGCCACCACCAGAATCGGGCTGATGGTGAGCAGGGCCGCCGCCGCAAATGGCCCAGAGAACGGCACGAACAGCAGCAATGAGCCAAGGAGAAAGACGACGACGCCCCCGGCCCCCAGCAGGCCTATGCCGGGCGAGTGCGCCTCGGCCAGAAACAGACCGACGGAGACCAGCACCAGCAGCACGCCCAGCCAGTTGACCGGCAGCATGGTGAACGCCACCAGCGCCAGGATCAGCGCGATGACTCCAGTAATCCCCGGTAGCAGTGTCCCGGGATGATAGGCCTCGCCGACGACCCCGACGATGCCGATCAGAAACAGCAGATAGGCGACATTGGGGTCGCGCAGCACCGCAAGCAACAGCTCGGGCAGACTCATCATAGACCCCCGTTCCGCACGCCGCCCGACGCATCGCCTCGCCGATGAGGCGCGTCGCTGGCGCTGGCGCCGCCGCTCGCGCTCCACCTGTGGCTGCGTAGAACGGGTAAACCGCGAGATGTCCCTGCGGCGCGTTCAATAGTCTCTACGAATATCTTATGGAAAGGGTAAGAGTTTTGCCACACGAGTTGGGGAATTGAGGCGGAGCGTCAGTCGCGGCCCCAGTGGCTAGCGTGAAGGGGCTGAGCAGGGAGCGTTCGGCGTCGCGCCGCGCGATGGGCGACGCCGCGAGGGCGACAGGCTATCCGACAGGAGGCGTTGTCATAGCGCTGGCATGCCTCCGGCCTATCACTGGCTTGGTCGGACGCTCTTTGCGCTCGTCACATTCGCGGTACGTGGACCCAGAATACCGTAGACCACCAGAGACAGTGGGCAGATGAGGAACGCCCACGGGGCATAGATGCTGATCACGCCCGACAGGAGCACGGTGAGGGCTCCCAACCCCAGCAAGACGCCGAACCAGCGCCAGCGTTTCAGTTGCGCGGTCTGGACGAGGGCCATCACCAGCGCAGCTCCGACCAGAGGGATGCCGCCACAGATGCCCAGCGCGTAGACGAGAAGCCCGCCGGGTGACGCGCCCCCAGGAGCATTGGAACCGTTGCCGAGGCCAATGGGCAACGTAAGCAGGGCCAACGCCGCCAGCGCCAGGCTAGCGCCGCCCAGCGCCAGATAGAGCACCAGTCTGCGATTCATCACTATCGTCTCCTCTCCCTTGGTTGTCGCTAGTATACCTTAGGCGAGGTGTTGACAGGAGCTCGAAGGGCGGCCCGCTGGGTCGCCCTTCGCCACGGATGAATCTGCCCGTACTCCTTCAGCTCACCGCTTGCTTCACCTGGCAGGCTCTCCTCATTTTACAGATGATACCGGTCTCAATAGGGCGTCAGTCGCGGCCCAGTGGTTAGCGTGTTAAAATGCAGCTAATTGGCGCCAATGAAGGAGCGTGCCCATGAATATCCAGATACCGGACGATCTGGGGCTGACGGAAGAGCAGGCCCGCCTGGATTTCGTGGTGGGGCTGTACACATCCCGCACGGCGAGTCTCGCGCGCGCAGCCCGGCTGGCGGGTCGTAGCCGCGTGGAGTTCCAGCGTATTCTGGCAGAGCGCGGGATCCCAGTCTCCTACGATTCCGCAGACCTCGACGAAGACATCGCCGCCCTCAAGCAACTCGGGCAACTGTAAGCAGGCGCACAGCGGTACTGTGTGAGCCTGCGATGTATCAGCAGCGGTTCAGAAGGGGCCGAGCGTGTTGGTGATCAGTTACACCAGTCCTATTACGAATTTAGCAGCGGTCGGGCGCCTGGATCTCGCGTGCCCTGTATACCAAGATCATCATACCTGAAGAAGTGCGAGACGAACTCACCACAGGCGGAACAGGTGACAATCCGGGAGCCCTCGAAATACGCGCTGCATCCTGGTTCGCGGTAGAACGTGTCGAACCACAGCGTCGGGATCAGTTAGCACGAATCCATCGAATGCTCGACATTGGCGAGGCGGCTACGCTCGCTCTGGCATTAGCGCGATCTGCTGATTTGGTTCTTCTGGATGATAAGGCGGCTCGTGAGGCGGCAAGGACACTCAATCTCGCATATACGGGCATCGTTGGAATCTTGCTCGTAGCCAAATCGCGAGGGTTCGCGCCCCAGATCAAGCCCATTCTGGATGATCTACGGTCACGCGCAGGCTTCCGACTTGCAGAGAATGTCTATCAGAATGCGCTACGGCGCGCTGGCGAATGATTGGCGGGCAGTGTATAACCGCGGGCGGGTAAAACCCACAAGCCGTTAGCCTGCGGCTTCAGCCGCCCGTGTTCCTCCCATCGCGACCGACGGCGCAGCCCTAGCTCACCGCTTGCTTCACCAGCGCGGCTATCCTCGCCTCGTCGGTGGCGGTCAGCTCTCTCAGCGCGTAGGCGACTGACCACATGGCGCCGTCGTCGAGGCGCGCCGAGTCGTTGAAGCCCAGCGTCGCATAGCGCGTCTTGAACTTCTCCGCTGGCTGGAAGAAGCAGATGATCTTGCCATCCCTGGCATAGGCAGGCATCCCGTACCACGTCTTGGCCGCCAGGGTTGGCGCGCTGGCCTTGATGATGGCGTGCAGCCGCTCGGCCATGATGCGATCCGATGGCTCCATCGCGGCGATCTTCGCGAGCAGATCGGCCTCGCCCTCAGCATGCTCGGCTTCCGCCTTCTGCTCCTTGACGCGCTGCCGCATCGCCGCTTTTTCTTCAGCCGAGAATCCCGTGTTCGTCTTCGCGGGCTGCTTCGCTGGCTTCGTGTCGTCTACTGCCATGCTGGACATCTCCTCTGTAGTGTTCGGCGTCTAAAACGCCGTTGCGGCTCCATTCTATCAAACTATTCTCTGAGGGCATTTCCTAACCTGTGTGGGGTATGTGGCAACTGCCCCTGCATACCGTTGGTCATGACCTACAACCTTCGCTTTGGGCCGAGCACCGGCTCAGCTACTGCTGGGTGCCCCGCGCGGCTCACGCTGGTGTGACGGTTCCATTGGGCGTCGTACCAGCTGGCGCAGCCACAGCGAGACGTGCGCGGGCTGCATCGTCTCCTGCACTACCACCATGAGCTGCTCATTCAGCTCTGACAGGTCGGTCTCCGTGCGCAGCGTCGCGCTGAACGCCTGCAGTGTCTTCGCCGCATCGAATTTGCGCCGAAAGAACCGCCGGTCAATGAATCCCTGGATGCGCGAACGCAGCGGCTGGAAGAGGGCCGCAATCGCCAGCGTCGAGGCCACGATGACGACCGGCTGCTGGGACACCTTGCCCGTGATCGCACCTGCCAGGCCTTCCAAACCAATGACCAGACCCGCATAAAGGGCGGCCAGCAGCGCCGTCAGCAGGCCGTACACCAACGCCTTGTTGATGATCGTGTCAATATCCCAGAGCTGCGCGCGCAAGATGGCGATAGCAATCGAGAGGGGAATCAGCAGCAGAAAGCCACCGGACACGGTACCAGCCACCAGCGTCTGGAAGACCGGCGATTGCACCGTCTGCTCGGGAAAGAAGACATGCTCCAGGGTGAAGCTCACCACAGACCCAACAATCGCCAGGGAGAAGCCGAAGACTACCCACTTGGTCTGCTGGCGCTCCCGAAAGGTGGAGACGCGCCGGTAGCGGTAGATCTGCAATCCCACCAGGCTGAGCGCCAGGGCGGCAAACGCGAGAAAATCCGTAGGATTATGACTCTGCGCCGCCTTAAGCGGGTCGGTGATAAAGATATAGTGTGCTTCCACTAGGAGCACCACGGGTACCCCCCAGCGGGTCCAGCGGGGCACAAACCGGCCACGAGGGAAGAGCAAGAAGAAGGTCAAGAGGCCTCCTAGACTCAGGAGGTCCAGCACCCCGACCGGCCAGTACCAGGCGGGCGCGAGCGGCCTCAGACCGAGGTCGAAGAGGCCGGTATCGATTGGTCCCCCCGACAACACCAGCATATATGCGCAAAAGAGTGCCATCCGCTCCTGGGAGTGGCGCCAGAAGATTAGAGCGGCCAGCGCGGAGTAGGTCAGGATCGTCCCCACATCCCACCCCAGTTGATAGGCCGCCAGGAAGCTAGGTGAGAGACCAAGGTGATGCAGCAGGCGCAGATCGGCCTGGGTCAACTGGGTGCTGAGACAGGGCGCGCCTGGCTGGCAGACCGATTGCAATAGGGCGTCAGCTCGTGGAAGCGCGATGGCGCTCAGCGTCAGCAGCAGTAGCGTTAGCGCGATCCAACCCACGCGGGCGATAACCAGCCCGCGCCCGCGCAGGCGCGTATCAGCAGTGGTGGAAGCAGCAGCACTCCCGGCGAGCGTGGGCGAGGCAGTCGATTGGATCATCGTTCGCCTCCTTCCTGGGCGAGTCAAGCACCCTCTTCTCGTCCCAGGATAGCACGCGCCCGTCTCGCAAGCGTTACGGAGCGCGCTACGGATGACACCCGTGAGGTTCCCACAGGTGCGCCAGCACCCGTTTGGGGGACCGAATGTAATCCGGACGCCCTGCCTGCTGGGCGGCTAAGGCAACGACGACGGTCGCCGCATAGGTCAAGGCGACGCGCGAGGCCACCTGTGACCAGCCACACAGCGGAGGACGTTGGAGACGGAAGCAGCCGAACAGGCTGAACACGTGGCCGAAGAAGCGCTCGATGCTGGTCCGTTTGCCCAGTTCCTCGGCAGTCCAGGTGGGTGGCAAGCACGAGCGGTTCTTCTGGCGTTTGGGATTCCAAGGCACCACGGCGACCGCACCCAGCACGGTATGGATCCAGGCGATGAGGCGCAGGCCCCAGTAGCCGGCATCCAGGCGGACGATGCGCGGGCGCAGGCCATAGAGGCGCACCCCCAGGGCCAACAGCGGCTGGGCAAAGAGAGCGTCATGGACGTTGGCCGGCGAGAGCAGGAAGAGCAGGGGGAGCCCGGAGCCGCGACAGAGCAGCGTATGGACCCGGTAGCCGCGCAACAGTGGACGGGGGTGATGCGCTGGCGCATGGCCAATGGCGGCGTCCGGATCGCCGTGGCGCCAGGCGAGGATCGGCGCGCTATCCAGGATGAGATCGCGGGCGCTGATGAGCCGACGATGGAGGGCGAGCCGGACCACGACGACCAGAACCGCCTCGCAGACGGGAGCGCCCGCGCGGGCGCTCCGTTTCCATTGTTGCGACGGGCTCGGCACCCGCGGCTGGCCGTGCGCATCTCGTGGCAATCCGCAGGCATCTGCCAACGCCGGCCAGCTGACTAGCCAGTCGTGCAGATCCTGGTACGAGAGGCGCCAGAGTGTACGCAGCAGGGCCAGCAGTACGAGTGCCTCCTCCGAGTAGAGGCGAGACCGGCCACCGGGACCAGCCCGCAGGGGCGGTGGGCATTGCCCTCGCGCTAATCGCACTCCCAGGCGGCAAAGTGTCAGCAGGTGGAGCGTCTGAACCAAGGTCAGGGCGTCGATATGCAGCGCCGGGGGACGACCTGCCCGCGCGCGCTGGTAAGGTGGTGGCGGGACAGGTGCATGGTCGGGAAGTCGAACAGGCATCATGGGCTGACCTCCCTGCCGAGGGTGCGCGCCTCGACGTGCGTCAGCCTACCTCATTCTCTGGGTTAAGAAATGGCCTCTATTCTCTCTGAGAGCGCCCCAGCAGGTAGCCCAGCAGGTAGCCCAGCAGGTAGCCCCGCAGGCAATGGCAGCGGCGCCAGCCTGCCTGCTCACTCCCGCGCGGCCAGCCAGCCCTCCTGCGGCTGCCAGAGGCGGTCGGCGGCGCAGAGCTGGGCCAGCAGATCGCGCGGCAGCGGCCACGAGAACCACGCGGCAATCTCAGCTTGCGGCGCGACGATGGCGGCATGATTGCGCGTACGACAGGCCATTGGATATACTCAGGCGTGTGTCAGCACGCGTCTCGCGCAGCGTGTTGCGTTACACGACACAGGTGACTGTGCGCAGGAAGCAGGCGATTTACCATGACGACATCAGGCGCCGGTGAGATCTACCCCGGCGTTTCCGTTGACCCGGCCATCGCGCATGGGAAACCCGTCATCAGCGGCACGCGCGTTCCGGTCGCCGTCATCCTCCATCAGATCGCTGGCGGCCAAAGCATCGAGTCGGTCTGCGTGAGTTATGATCTGACTTCTGAGCAGGTGCGCGCCGCTGTGGGCTATGGGGCAAGTCTGGTTACTGGCGACGAGGTCTATGTCATCTCCCCAAATTGACCAGACCAACGTAAGGCGGTTTCTGGTCGATGAAAACATGCCGCGCACGTTGGCGCCAGCGCTCCGCAGCGCTGGATACGACGCCGAAGATGCGCGTGACGTTGGCCTGCGCGGCCGCCCTGATAGCGACGTGTGGGCCTATGCGCAGGCGCACAGCCAGACGCTCATCACCTATGACAGAGAATTCGGAAACACACTCATGTACCCGGAACCGCACGCGGGCATTGTCGTCGGTGACAGGATCGACCACTTCGCTCCCGATACCCAGGTTCGACTCATATTGAGTGGACTCACGTCGTTACAAGGACAATCGCTTGCCAATGCCGTCGTCATTGTTGCGCCCGGTCGCGTGCGTGTCCACCGCAGCACAACCCTACCGTGAGCGCATCCCGGCATGTTGAGCCTTTCGCCTGTCATCGCTACTGTTGGTGCGCGGCCAGCCAGCCCTCCTGCGGCTGCCAGAGGCGGTCGGCGGCGCAGAGCTGGGCCAGCAGATCGCGCGGCAGCGGCCACGAGAACCACGCGGCAATCTCAGCTTGCGGCGCGACGATGGCGGCGCGCACAGCTGCCACCACCGCCTCGGCCAGCCCGCCCGGCGCGGATGACGCGCTGGGGTAGCGCTGATCCCAGCGCGCCAGCTCGCTCGTCTCGCGCTCGCCGCCCTGTGAGGCGGGCAGCGTCATCCCCCGGCTGACGATGGCGCCGACGCGCTCCAGCCGGTCGCGGGCGGCGCGCAGACTGGCGGCGTCCAGCCCCAGCTCGCGCTTCACCTCGTCGATGGGCGTCGGGCCAGCGACATCCAGATAGGCGACCA
>DATBTW010000266.1:0-9212 GCA_036559055.1 Ktedonobacterales bacterium | reverse complement strand
GGCACGTTGGTGTTCGCGCCCTCGTGATAGCTGGCGCAAACGCGGTGGTAACCATCCGCGATTTGCAGCGGGAGAACGTGCGCGAGATCCCCACGCACGAGCAGGATGGGGGAGAGCGGTAGCTTCGCCCGGATCTTCGCGATGTCCTTAGCCACTTCCTGGTCGTCGGCTGGCAGCAAGACGAGACGCGAGGCGCGCAGCAAATCCTTCGCTTTGCCGTGCTGCACCGCCGCGGATTGCCACTGCGCCACCAGACGCTCGATGAGCGCGTCGTTGGCCAGCAACGACAGGTAGCTGGCAGCCGCCGGATAGTCGTGCGCGTCCGGCTCATTCTTCCAGCGGATCGTTCGCGTTTTCGCCATACCACAGCCTCCTTAAATCCTCATCATCTCCTCATCTGCGACCTGTGGCGCCTGTAGACGCTTCTGCATTTCCGCCACCACCTCTCTCATCCTCTCATCGCCGCATCACCCGCCACGGGCTATCCAACAATCAGGAACGCTCCTGTGCACGACGCTGTTATGGCAACCGCTCGTTACCAGGTCGATCTTAGCATAGGACGGGCCAGGAGTGGGGAGTGGTAGAATCGCGGCATGGCATGGGGATGACACGGGCATGGCGTGGGGATGGCCGCCCGCTGGCGTCGTCAGCGGCTCCCATGACCTTCCATCAGCCGCGCCTGTTCGGTGGAGGAACGCTGGAGAGAGAGGAAGCATATGGTCGCCCAACTGGAGGCGTTCTACCAGACAGTCTCACAGGTGTGCTTTACGCTGCTGGGGTTCTGGCTGATCGTCTTGCAGACCAAGTACCAGGAGTGGAGCGGCAAGGCTGAGCGGCGGCGCATGATCGTCAACATCTCGCTCTATTTCCTGCTGCCCGGCACAATGAGCCTGCTGGCGATGCTGGCCATTCAGGCGATAGCGATCTGGCGCGTGGCGTTCGTGATCACGAGCGCCGTCGGCGCCGTCGAGACTCTGCTGATGCTGCGCGCCATTCAGCAGAGCAGCAAGCACAGCAGCAAGCAAAGGACGACGTCCACCCGCGTGGCGCTGCTCATACGGATGGTGGAGTTGATCCTCTTCACGCTGATCGCCCTCGTCGGCGTGTTTCCGCAGGTGTTCAACCGCGTTGGGCTGACGGCGTTGACAGTGGCTGGCGTGCTGCTGACCCTGATGGTGGTAGGCGGCGTCGCGCTCATGTGGACCTACCTGGTCGAGCCAGTCGAGTCGGACGAGCCGTTGGCATCCATGGATCGGGTCAAGGCGCCATCCTCCCCGACAAGCCGCTCTGATGACAGTTGACGGCGCCGAATGCAATGGGGTAGATGTATCCGTCCAGAGGCGCGCAGAGCCGCCCACGCGCGCTCGCCAATCATCACCAGATTCCTCGATGTGCCCATGCCAGCGGCAGGATAGGCCCACACGTGAGGCCATAGGGTCTCAGAGGGCGAATTGTGTTCGATCAGCTGCGCGTCGAGCAGCGTGTCGAGCGCGTCAGCGAGGAGGCCACATGATGTCCAAACGCAGCGCCAACGTAGCCAGCGCCAACCCAGCAGTCGCGGCCTTCCGCGATGACGTGCTGACGCGCTTTCCCTACACCGTAACCGCGCGGGAGTGGCTTCGAGCGGCCATTGAGTTCGAAGTAGCCGATCTCAGCAGTGCGCGCGGCGGTGGGTACTGGCTGCCTGAGCAGCGTAAGGTCTTCCTCTTCACCGCACAATACGAGGCCGCCATCCATGAGTTGGCCCACGCCTGGTGGCACTTCCGCCGCCTGGGCCAGGAAGAGGATATGATCCAGGCGACCATCGCACTCGCGGAGGAGCCAGATCCACGGTATCGTCGTCTACGTGACCTGGCCGACGGCTACATCCATGGTATCCCAGCGCAGGGGTGGGCGGGTATGCTGGTCGAGCGCAACGACTGGGAGATGTATGCGGGGCTGGCCAGCGGGATGATGGCCGACTTGCGCCTCGCCCCTCCGTATATCCGCCGCTTCTACCTCAGCATGTACACCCTGCTCCCAGATGGCCTCCCCTCACCTGCTGCGACCGCGCCCCACGGCTGAGGCCGGTTGAGTGCCGTCTTTCGCATGTGCGAGCGTTATCTGTCCCACAGTCAACGTAACAAACGTGCCTGCGTGGCGTTCCTGCTGCCGACACTGGCCGTCGACGCCACCAGCCTGTGCAGCCCTGTGCAGCCTGTGCAGCCCCATGACGACGATGCAAATTGCATAGGGAGGCTCACATGCGAATCGCCATGCGCATCGTTGCGTTTGTCACCCTGTTGTGCATTGTCTTGGGTCTGGCGTGTCTCTACGTATCCGGCTCTACCGGCGGCGATATCAGCCCGTTTCAGTTCTATGGCGTCGGGCTGATCGCGCTCGGCCTGCTCTGCGCCGCCATCACCACCCTCCTTGGCGTCATCGCCAGCGCGATGGGACGCCAGTTTGCCTGGCTGGTGGTGATCATCCTCGTGGCCTTCTTCCCTCTTATCGGCATCCCTGTCGTCGAAATTCTCGCGGCGGGCCAGGTCGATCCGGCCACGGCTAATGTGCTGACGGGCACAGTGTTTGGCGCGCTCATTCTCGGCGGTCCCGCGCTGGTCGCTCTGGTGGTAGTCATCTACAGTTTTCGCCTCCGCTTGCTCGCTGCCTGATGCAGCTGCGCTCGCGTGACTGGGCAGCCTCGCGACGTGCCGCAAATGGATTAGCGGATGAGGGGGCCAATTTGTGATACTCTTTGAAGCAGCGCGACAACGTCACGCACGCGACCTCACCCCCTGACCCTTCTCCCACGGGGAGAGGGGTTGGGGTGAGGTTCTGGCCAACGCACACACAATCGCATATCGAAGGCGTCGAGGGAGAGAGTACATCGGCGTTCGCGCAGCAGGGAGCCGGGGCCATAGACTGCAAGCCCCAGCGCGACGAGCGACGGCGGAAGTTCACTCCTGAGCATGGCGACTGAAGCGCGCGTCCCGGACGCGGCATGGTAGGCGCCACGGTAGTCCACCGATAGCGGACACCGAGAGTGGAGCGCTCCCGCTTGCATCGCAGGTGGACGCGCCCAAAGTGGGTGGTACCACGGAGCGTATCGGCGGCTTCGTCCCTGACGAGGCCGCCGTTTTGTGTCTCTCGCGGCGCATCTCGCCAGAGAGGATCGACCACACGCAGGAGAGCGGCGCCATGACCGAGGAAGAGCGGCAGCTCGCGGAGCTTCGCGAGCGCGCGGTCGCCGAGCTGGCGACCATCGAGACGACGGATGGGCTGGATGAGTGGCGCACGCGCTATCTGGGACGCGAGCGCGGCGAACTCAGCGCCATCCTCAAGGGGCTGGGGCGACTGCCCGGCGACCAGCGCAAGCAGGTCGGCCAGGCGGCCAACCTCGTCAAAGTGGAGCTGGAGCGCCTGTCCGATGCGCGGCGCGGCGAGCTGCGCGCCCAGGAGCGCGCGGCGGCGCTGGAGCGGGAGCATCTGGATGTGACGCTGCCGGGGCGACCCATCGAACGCGGCCACATGCACCCGCTAACGCGCACGACCCGCCAGATCGCCGAGATCTTCGAGCGCATGGGCTTCCAGACCTTCCAGGGGCCGGAGGTCGAGACCGACTACTACAACTTCCAGGCGCTCAACATCCCGCAGGACCATCCCGCGCGCGACATGCAGGACACCTTCTGGGTGCTGCCGGGGCAGATCCTGCTGCGCACGCAGACCTCGCCGAACCAGATTCGCATCATGGAGCGCATGCGTCCGCCTGTGCGGGCCATCGTGCCTGGCACGGTCTACCGCTCCGAGGCGACCGACGCCAGCCATGAGGCCATCTTCCATCAGGTCGAGGGGCTGCTGATCGACGAGACCTGCACGATGTCTGATCTGCGCGGCGTGGTCGAGCGTTTCGCTCACGAGATGTTCGGCGCGAACCGCAAGATTCGCTTCCGTCCGAGCTACTTCCCCTTCACCGAGCCGAGCGCCGAGTTCGACATGGACTGCATCAACTGCGACGGCGCAGGCTGCCGCATCTGCAAATATAGCGGCTGGCTGGAGATGGGCGGCTCTGGCATGGTGCATCCGAAGGTGCTGCGCGGCGTGGGCTACGATCCTGCGGTCTATCGCGGTTTCGCGTTCGGGCTGGGCATCGAGCGTATCGCTATGCTGCGCTATGGCGTCGAGGATATTCGCCTCTTCTCCGAGAACGACCTGCGCTTCCTGACGCAGTTCCAGTGAGATTGGCGGCGCGAAATGGAGGACAAACAGATGGAGATGCGGATTGCGCTGCTGGGCTGCGGGAACGTGGGCACGCGGCTCATCAAGCTGCTGGCGGCCAAAGATGAGGCGCTGCGCCGCGAGCATGGCCTGGCCATCACGATCAGCGGCGCATTTACGCGGCGGGCGGGCGGCTGGACCGCGCCCGCCGGGCTGGCGCCTGCGGTAGTGGCGGCCAGCGGATGGCCGGAGGGCGCGCCAGGCGAGCGGCAGGCGCCGGAGGGCGCGCAGCCTTTCAGCGGCGACGGCGTCAGCTTCGCGGCGAGCTGCCCGGCTGACCTGCTGGTGGAGATCACCACGCTGAACCCCGCCGATGGCCAGCCCGCGCTGGATCACGCGCGGGCGGCGCTGCGGGCGGGCAAGCATGTCGCCACCGCCAACAAGGGCCCCATCGCCCACGGCCTGCGCGAGCTGCGCGCCCTGGCGGCTGCGCGCGGGCTGGGGCTGCGCTTCGAATCCACCGTCATGGACGGCACGCCGATCATCAACATGATGGAGTTCTCGCTGCCAGTGACGGAGGTCATCAGCTTTCGCGGACTGCTCAACAGCACCAGCAATTATGTGCTGAGCCTGATGAGCGGCGGCATGACGCTGGAGGACGCCGTGCGTGAGGCGCAGCGCGCCGGAGTCGCCGAGGCCGACCCATCGAATGATCTGGATGGCTGGGATGCCTCGGTCAAGGCGACCGTGCTGGCCAACGCGCTGATGGGCGCCGACCTGCGCCCGCAGGATGTGCGCCGCATCGGCCTGGGCGCCGACGCCATGCGCGCCGCCATCGCCGCGCGCCAACCCGACCAGACCATCAAGCAGGTGGTGGAGGGTCGCCGCGAGGCAGGCGGCGTCATCGCGGAGGTCAAGCTGCTGGCGCTGCCGCCCAGCGACACGCTGGCCCACCTGACCGGCATGGAGACCGCTGTGCGGCTCGTCACCGACACCATGGGGGAGCTGACCCTGATCGAGGGCGAAGGCGACCCGACGCAGACCGCGATGGGCGTGCTCTCCGACATTGTGAACATCGCCCGCGCGCATCCACAGGCGGCGGCGCGGCCTTAAAAGGCCGACGCACGGCACGGATGGGGCATGAATGCCCCAGGACGCGGCAAAGCCAGCGTCTCGCGCGGCTTTCAAGCCGCCGTCACGTGCTCCGGCCATGCATGGCCGAGGCCTCTTGCCAAGCGCTATGACCTTACTTTATTGAGGAGTGCACTATGAAAGCGCCGTACTCGTGGCTCAAGGAGTACGTTGACATCGCGCTCTCACCCGAAGCGCTGGCCGAGCGGCTGACGCTGGCCGGGCTGGAGGTCGAGCGCGTCGAATATCCGTGGCCCAACATCGTCACCGCGCAGATCACCTGGCTGCAGCCCGTCAAAGGCTCCGACCACCTCAACGCCACGCGCGTCTGGAACGGGCGCGAGGAGTTGAGCGTGGTCTGCGGCGCCCCCAACATCAAGCTGCACGACATCGTGCCGCTGGCGCAGGTCGGCGCGCGCATCGGCGAGATCGTCATCGCCGAGAAAAAGGCAATGGGCGTGCTCTCGCAGGGCATGCTCTGCTCCCCGCGCGAGCTGGGCCTCTCCGACGACCACGCGGGCATCTACATCCTGCCCAACGACACCCCCATCGGCGTCCCGCTGGGCCAGGTGCTCGGCGAAGCGGTCATCGACCTCGACATCAAAGCGCACCGCGCCGACCTGCTGAGCATCCTGGGCATCGCGCGCGAGATCGCCGCCTTCACGGGCGCGCCGCTGCGCGAGCCGGAGATCAGCCTGAAGGAGCGCGGAACCGCCGCCAGCAAGCTGATGAAGCTGGAAGTGCGCGACGCCGTGATGTGCCCACGCTACACCGCCCGCGTGGTCAAGGGCATCACCATTGGCCCTTCGCCCGACTGGATGGCCGACCGCCTGACCGCCGCTGGCATGCGCCCCATCAACAATGTGGTGGACGTGACCAACTATGTCATGCTGGAGCTGGGGCAGCCGCTGCACGCCTTCGACTATGACAAGGTGGCCGACCACACCATCATCGTGCGGCGCGCCGAGGCGGGCGAGATGCTGACCACCCTGGACGACGTGGAGCGCAAGCTGACGCCGGAGATGACGCTGGTCACCGATCCGGCTGGCCCCAACGTCATCGCGGGCATCTTCGGCGGCGCGCGGGTCGAGGTCTCGGACGAGACGACCAACCTGATTCTGGAGGCCGCGCACTGGAACCCCACCAATATCCGCCGCACGTCGCAGGCGCTGGCGCTGCGCACCGAGGCGGGCAGCCGCTTCGAGAAGAATCCGGACATCACGCTGACCGCCGTGGCGCTCGACCGCGCCGCCCAGCTCATCACGCAGATGGCGGGTGGGCAGGTCGCGCCGGGCTATGTGGACTTCTACGCCGCCAAACCGAAGGCGCGCGAGATCACCTTCGATCTGGGGCAGGTGGCCTGGCTGACCAACATGACCGTCACGCCCACCGAATCCATCGCCGCGTTACGGGCGCTGGGCTTCGGCGTGGATGAGCTGCCCTCTGAGCGCGGCGCGCTGCTCGTGCGCGTCAGCGTGCCGAGCTGGCGCGGCGATGTGGAAGAGAGCGCTGATCTGGTCGAGGAGGTCGCGCGCATCGTTGGCTACGACCGCATCCCCAGCACCATTCCGACTGGCCCGCTGCCAGAGCCGCAGGATGAGCCGTGGTTCTGGCGCGAATATGAGGTGCGTGATCTGCTGCTGGGCGGCGGGCTGACCGAGATTCAGACCTATCCGCTGGTGAGCCGCGTGGCGATGGCGCGTGTGCTGCCGGGCCTGTCCTCTGGCGAGGAGCTGCTGCTCGGCGCGCCCGTGCCGACGGGCGAGCGCGACGGCGCGGCAGCCAGCGCGGAGCAATCGCCCGCGACGATTCGCCCGCAGGCGCTGGAGCGGCGGCGCATCGAGGCGATGGCCGAGAAGCTGCCCGCCATCACGCTGCGCAATCCGATGAGCGCGGAGATGGAGGCGCTGCGGCTGACGCTGCTGCCAGAGCTGCTGACCGTCACCCGCGAGAACGCCAAGAGCAGTGCGGCGGGGCTGTGGTTCTTCGAGGTGGGGCGGCGCTACCTGCTCACCAGCGAGCTGGCCGCCGGAAACGGGCTGGCGGAGGAGCGGCGCACAGTGGGCGTGGCCATCAGCGGCCCACCGACGCAGAGCTGGCTGGGCGAGCGCGACGCCGACTTCTTCGACCTGAAGGGCGTGGCCGAGCTGCTGCTGAAGGGCTTGCAGATCACACGTTATCGCTTCACGCAGGCGCGGCATCCCAGCTTCCATCCGGGGCGCTGCGCGACGCTGGAGGCGCTAGCCCTGCCGAAATCCTCGCTGAAGGCCGATGGCGCGGGCCTGACGAACGCGCTGGAGCCGGAGGGCGCCTGGCTGCCGCTGGGCGTGCTGGGCGAGATTCATCCTGAGGTGGCCGAGCGCTACGACCTGACACGCCGCGCCTACTTGATGGAGCTTGATCTGGAGCGGCTCTATGCCGTGGCGCCCGCCCGCGTGATGACGCGCCCGATCTCGCGCTATCCGGTGGCGCAGCGCGACCTGGCCGTGGTGGTGGCGCGCGACCTGCCCGAGGCGCAGGTGGCCGAGGCGATCCGCGCGCACGGTGGGCCACTGACGCCTCAGGTTCAACTCTTCGACGTGTATACTGGTGAGGGCATCGCGCCAGACAAGAAGAGCCTGGCCTACACACTCACCTATCGCGCGGCAGATCGCACGCTGACAGCGCAGGAGGTCGAGGAGGCGCAGCAAGCCATCGTGGGCATGCTGGCCAAACGCTTCGGCGCGACGCTGCGGCAATAGGCGAGCAGGCGGGCAGTCAGCCGCCATCGCACGGAGATGTTGCGGTGACGGCGCCAACGGGCGGGTAAACCCGCAGCTAGGGGCCTGCGGGCCGCGAAGGCCGCCTGCGCAGCCTGGACTCCGGAAGTGGCTCCTAGCCTGCGAAGGCAGGCTTTGCGGCGACCATTCGGTCGCCCTTAGCTGCGGGTTTACCCGCCCGTCTGAATGCCTGCGTGAGCGCCCGACTGGTTGCGCGCATGAAAGGATTGGGGAGATGCAGCAGGCCATCGAGCGGCAGGCGCACGCGCTACTGGGGGTGCGCGGCAAACATATCGTCACGATTGGCGGCGGCGCTGGCCCGTTCGCGCTGCTCTCCGCGCTCAAGAAGCACGACTGCTCGATCACCGCCATCGTCACCATGGCTGACAGCGGTGGCAGCTCGCGCCGCCTGATGGATGAATATGGCACGCTGCCCGTTGGCGATCTGCGCCAGGCGCTGGTGGCGCTCTCGCGCAAGGGCGTGCTCTGGCGCGAGGTCTTCACCTATCGCTTCAAGGAGAATGGCAAGGCAGCAGGTCGCGGCGCGGGTCGGGGCGAGCAGCCGGCCTCCACGCCCACGCTGGGCGGCCACAGCCTGGGCAACCTCATCATCACGGCGTTGCAGGAGATCAACCACGGCAACCTGCTGCACGCCATCGAGGACGCCCAGCAACTGCTCGATACCGCTGGCGCCGTGTTGCCCGTCACCCTCCAGCCTGCCACGCTCTGCGCCGAGCTGGCCGACGGCTCCGTCATCATCAGCGAGACCAACATCGACACGCGCGGCGCGGGCGCCTCCGAGGCTGGCGAACCGCTCTCTCCCATCCAGCGCATCTACCTCCAGCGGTCGGTGGAGGCGTGCGAGGATGCGCTGCGGGCCATCCGGCGCGCCGATGTGATCGTCATCGGGCCGGGCAGCCTCTACACCAGCATCTTGGCCAACTTCGTGGTGGATGGCGTGGCTGAGGCGGTGCGCGCCTCCGAGGCGCAGAAGGTCTACGTCTGCAACCTGATGACCAATCGCGGCGAGACGGATGGCTACCGCGCTTCCGACTTCGTGCGCGAGATTCATCGCTACCTGGGCGACCGCGTGGATCGGGTGGTGGCGCACGATGGTGGCTTCCC
>DATBTW010000265.1:0-4561 GCA_036559055.1 Ktedonobacterales bacterium | reverse complement strand
ATCCGCAAGGCCGCCATCTTCGAGCCGCCACTCTCGATTAATGGCTCGGTGGATATGCAGTGGCTGCCGTTGCTGGATCGCGACCTGACCCAGGGCAAGCTGGACGCCGCGCTGGTCACGGGGATGCTGGGCGCGCAGATGGGCCCGCCGATCTTCCTGAAGCTGCCGCGCGGGCTGCTCGAATTCCTGACCCGCCAGATGATGGCCAGCGAGCAGAAGAAGGCCAAGCCGGGCGATGTGACGATGGCCGCGCTCGCCCCGACCCTGCGGTACGATTTCCAGCTCGTCGGCGAGATGGCCGACACGCTGGACGACTATCGGGCGATCCCCGCCGAGATTCTGCTGCTGGGCGGGAGCAAAAGCCCAGCCTATCTGCGGACGGCAGTCGATGCGCTGGCGCAGGCGCTGCCCGGCGCGCGGCGGGTCGTCTTCGCGGGGCTGAACCACAGCGCGACCGGCCCGCGCGAGCAGGGCGGCAAGCCAGAGTTGGTGGCGCAGACGCTGCGCAGCTTCTTCGCAGCCTGAGACGCCACGACGCAGGTGGCATTCGCTCACCGTGCGCCGCTCGCTCAGGCGCCCTGCCTGAACAGCCTCAACTCGACGCAGAGCGGGCAGGCGTGGCGCGTGGGCTATAGCGCGCCGCCGACCGTCTACATTCTCGATCAGCTTCGGTGATGTCTACTCATCCGCAGCGTGCTTGGCGCGCTCGATCATCGTGCCAGCGCCGCGATGCGTGAACAGCTCGCGGATCAGCACATGCGGCTCGCCGCCATCCACGATATGTACGCGGTCGGTGGCGTCGAGCGCGCGCAGGCAGGCTTGCGCCTTGGGGATCATGCCGCCGCTGATGACGCCGCTGGCGATCAGCTCGCGCACCTCGCTATCGGTCAGCGCGGAGAGCAGCTTGCCGTCGCGGTCGAGGATGCCCGGCACATCACTGATGTAGAGCAGCTTGACGGCGCGCAGACCGCGCGCCAGATCAGCCGCGGCGTCATCGGCGTTGACGTTGAGCGCCTCGCCTTCCGGGCCGAGCGCCAGCGGCGCCACCACCGGGATGTAGCCCGCGTCGCTGAGCGTCTCCACCGGGCCAGGCTCGACGGCGACCACCTCGCCCACGAATCCCAGGTCAGCGGCGATGGGGCGCGCGCGCAGCAATCCGCCATCCACTCCGGAGAGGCCTACCGCGCTGCCGCCGAGCCGCTGCAAGAGCTGCACCAGCTCGCCGTTGACCTTGCCCACCAGCGCCATCCGCACGACATCCAGTGTCTCGGCGTCGGTGACACGCAGGCCGCGCTCGAAGCGGCTCGCGATGCCCAGCCGTTGCAGCCAGGCGTTGATCTCTGGCCCGCCACCATGCGCCAGCACCGGCTGCGCGCCGAGGCTGCGCAGCCACACGATGTCCTCCAGCACATGGCGCTGATGCTCCAGTGTGCTGCCGCCCAGCTTGACGACCACGAAATGCCCGCGCAACGCTTCGATATAGGGCAGGGCTTCCTTGAGCACCTGCGCGATGACCTCGTGAGGCGTCATCTGGCTCAGCGCCGCGAGATCGCCTACGCTCGCCACGGCGTTCCCTCCAACTTCGTCCTGAGTTGGGCCGATGCTCGCGCCATCATCGGCGGAACGGTCGCCAGCCATCAGGGGTAGACCCCATCAACCGGTAGCCCCAGCGTTTCTGGCAGCCCATACATGAAATTCGCGCACTGCACAGCCTGGCCCGCCGCGCCCTTCACCAGATTGTCCAGCGCGCTGATGACAACGAAACGACCACTGTGCGGCTCGATCATAGGATAAACGAAGCAGGTATTCGAGCCATAGGACCATTTCGTATGCGGCGGCGCGCTGGACAGCCGTACGAAGGGCGTCTCGGCATAGGCGTGGCGATAGGTTTGCTGGATGTCGGCCTCCGTCACGCCCGCGCGCAGCGTGGCGTAGCAGGTGGCCAGAATGCCGCGCGTCATCGGCATCAGATGCGGGATGAAGGTAACGCGCGGCGCGGGCCGCCCGGCGCCAGGCGTCTCGGCCAGCGCCTGGACGATCTCCGGCAGGTGACGGTGGCCGCTGACGCCATACGCGCTGACATCTTCATTGGCCTCGCTGAAATGCGTATTCAGCTTGAGCGCGCGTCCGGCCCCGCTGACCCCCGATTTGGCATCCACGATGACATCTGGCTCGATCAGGTCAGCCGCCAGCGCCGGGCCGAGCGCCAGCAGCGTCGCGGTGGGGTAGCAGCCCGGGCAGGCCACCAGCCGCGCCTGTGGCAGCCGTTCGCGCGCCCACTCTGCCAGGCCATAGACCGCCTCTTTCAGCAGCGCGGGCGCGGGGTGCGGGTAGCGATACCAGGTCGGGTAGAGCGCGGCGTCGCGCAGGCGGAAGCCCGCCGAGAGATCGAGTGTGCGCCGCCCCTGCGCCACCAGCGCGGGCAGCGTCTCGACAGCGGCGTCATCGGGCAGGGCAGAGAAGACGACCTCGGCGCGCTCCACAGTCTCGCCGAAGGTCAGGTCAATGCCACTGAGCTGCGGCAAGACATCCTCAACCCGGCGTCCGGCGTCACTGCGCGCCGTCACCTCCACCAGCTCGAAGGCGGGATGGCGACGCAGCAGGCGCAGGAGTTCGATGCCGCCGTAGCCAGCGCCATTCACCACCGCCGCTGGAATGCGGGCGCGCGCGCTCATATGTTGGGTATCCTCCAGGTGTTGGTGGCTGGCGGTTGGGGCGGCTCTCGGCCTTCAAAGGCCGGAGCACGCGGACGCGGCTTGAAAGCCGCTAACGGGCGCCCGCTTGTGGCGGCCCAGAAGGGGCATGAATGCCCCAACCGTCCCGTGCGTCGGCCATTCATGGCCGCGCCTGCCCAATGCGCGCAGGCGCCATTGCCCGCGCGTCCAGACACCTTGCGCATTTTCGATATGATACCATGCGCCAATGAACACCGAGCAGCACGAGACAACCCAGCATACCTCCCACAGTGGCGAGGCTGACGAGACCATCGCCGCTATCGCCACGCCGCCCGGCGTCGGCGGCGTCGGGGTCATTCGTATCAGCGGCGCGCGGGCCTTCGCGATTGGTCGCGCGCTCTTTCGGCCCGCGCAGCGCCTTCCAGATGGCGAGAACCCGCCATCGCACCAACTGACCTATGGCGCCATCGTCGATCCCGCGACGGACGAGACAATAGACGAGACGCTGACCGTCTTCATGCGGGCGCCGCGCACCTACACGCGCGAGGATGTCGTGGAGATGCAGGGGCATGGCGCGCCGCTGACCCTCCGGCGCATCCTGGAGCTGGCGCTGGCGGCTGGCGCGCGGCTGGCGCAGCCCGGCGAGATGACGCAGCGCGCCTTCCTGAATGGCCGCATCGATCTGGCGCAGGCCGAGGCGGTGCTTGATCTGGTCAACGCCGACTCGGAGGCCGGTCGTCGGCTGGCTCTGCGCCAGCTCGATGGCGCGCTCTCCGAGCGCATCCAGCGCATTCGCGCGGCGGCGCTGGGCGCGCTGACACGCATCCAGGCCAGCATCGACTTCCCGGAGGAGGAAGTGCCGCCGCCCGATCCCGCCGAGCTGGCCACGCTGGTCGCCGACGCTTCCGCCGAGGTGGCGGCGCTGCTGGCGGGCGCCGACCGCGGGCGCATCGTGCGCGAGGGGCTGCGCGTGGTGATTCTCGGGCGTCCCAATGTGGGCAAATCGAGTCTGCTCAATACGCTGCTTGGCGTCGAGCGCGCCATCGTGACGCCGATCGCTGGTACAACCCGCGACACCATCGAGGAAGGCGCGCGGCTGGGTGGCCTGGCGCTGCGGCTGGTGGATACGGCTGGCCTGACCCCGTCCGATGATCCAGTGGAGCGGCTGGGCGTGGCACGCTCGCGCATGGCGGCGCGTGAGGCCGATCTGCTCGTCTTCATGCTGGACGCCTCGGAGCCGCTGACGCCGCGCGACCATGCCGCCGCCGCCGAGCTGCGCGCCGCGCTGGAGCTGGCCGAGCCGGACGCATCCCCTTCTGACGGCGCCGCTCGCCCGCCGCTGCTGCTGGCGCTCAACAAGGCCGATCTGCCACAGGCGTTGGGCGAGGCCGAGGCGCAGGCGCTCTGGCCGGGCGCGCAGCTCGTCCAACTCTCCACCCTCTCGCGTGAGGGCGTGTCGGCGCTGGAGGCGGCCATCACGCGGCTGGCGCTCAGCGGCGCCGCGCAGATGGCTGATCCGCTGGTGGCCAGCGCCCGCCACGCCGACGCCCTGCGCCGCGCGGGCGAGAGCCTGGCCGCCGCGCAGCAGACGCTCAGCCAGCGCGACCCGCTCGACTTCGTGGCCATCGACCTGCGCGATGCGCTAGAGGCGCTGGGCGAGATCACCGGCGAGACGGCCACCGCCGACCTGCTCGACCAGATCTTCGCGCAGTTCTGCATCGGCAAGTGAGGTGCGGGCAGCCGCAGCCATCAATGGCCGACTCGCGGGACGACTGGGGCATACATGCCCCTCTGCGCCGCCGCAGGCAGGCGCCCGTTAGCGGCTTTCAAGCTGCGTCCGCGTGCTGCGGCCTTTCAAGGCCGAGAGCCATCCCCAACGCCAGCGC
>DATBTW010000264.1:0-5630 GCA_036559055.1 Ktedonobacterales bacterium | reverse complement strand
GCAGTACAGCGGAATATCGTTCTCCAGCGCAGCATAGCGCAGGGTCGTGCCGACCGGAACCTCGACTGTCTTTCCCTCGTTCACGAAGGTGACTTTGGGCATGGCTACCCTTCCTCTTCTCTGAGTATCTGGCGAGCGGATCGCGCCACGCCGTTCAGGCTCTGTGACGCGCCGGGTCGCTCCCATCGAGTGTAGCATAGGCCCGCCGATAGGGTCAACGACCGTGCGCATGGCAAAGCGGCGCTCCTCAGCGTCATCAGCCTTCGGCGGAGGTCACGCGGTCGCGCGTCTCCTCCACGGGTGGGCGCCCGAAGTGGCAGCGCTCGCAAGCGCACGGCGACGCGGCGGCGCGGTAGAGGGCGATGTGGCCGTCGTATGACGCGGGCAGCGCGCCATCGGGCGACGTCTCGACGCGCTGGAATGAACTGTCGTCCACGCGCAGATAGGCTCCAGATGGCGCGTGCTCGCCCGCCTGGTAAAGTCGCGTTCCGCACTCTTCACAGTGGTCAGTGGATTCTGGCTCTGTCATCGTTACGCTCCCTTGCTCCTAACTGGACTGCTCAGTCAGCGGATAGGGCGGGTTGTACAGCTTGCGAAAGACGCCGATGGCTGGATAGAGCCGCGCCTCGACAATCGCCTGCATTTGCCGCAGATGCTCCAGATCGTGATAGGCCCATTCGACGATGTGCTCACGCGCGCTGATACGCCCGAACTCCCTATGCGCGCCAGTTCGCGCGAGCTGCGCAGGGCTTAGCGTTTTCAGCATGGCCAGATTTTGCTCGCGCATGTGGCGCCATGCGCGCAGCGTCTCGTGGGGCGGCGGCGCGGCGGCTGGCTCGCCACCTGATGCGAGCGGCGCGCCGTCCTGCTCGATCATCTGGCGCACCCGCACAGGAAACACCGCAGTTTCGACGTGCAGCAGATGCGTCAGCGTCTCGTAGGGCGACCATTCGCCTGGCGCTGGCGACCACATCCAGACATCCTGCGGCAGACGCTCCAGCAGCGCGTCCAACGCAGCAGGTATGGACGCCAGCAGCGAGACAGCTAGCTCGTACCGGTCGTCCTGTGGATCATCGGGTGTACTCATGCGGGGGTGTTCCTCTCTTGCTCCGGCTGAACCAGAGCGCCTGGCGTTGGTATATCCCATCCGGTACCCCACACCAGCGCGACGTCTTCCAGCGCAAAGCGGCGCGGCGCATGTGGCGAGTGTCGCACGAGCAGCGCGCCATCGGGCGCCATTTGTGTTCCCTGGCCGGCGACGCGACTGCCATCGCAGCCTGCTACAACCACCCGCTGTGGCGCGATCGCTCTGCGCTGCCAGTCCTGCGCCAGCGCCAGGCGCGCGGTGCGGCGTTCAGCGTCGTGCGGCGCTGTCAGTGCGGAGAGACGCACGTCGAGAGCGTGCAGGGCGCGCGCTAGCATGATCTCGCGCCAGTGGTCGCGTGCGAAGAGCGCAGACGTTGGCATGCCACCCGCCGCTTGCATGGCCCGATGCGCGTCCCAGATGCGCGCCAACGCGAGCCGCAGTCCGACATACGCGACCTCCTGGGCAGGGTCGATCTCGACCGAGACGCGGCAGATGCGCGACAGCGCTCTGCCCGTATGGAGTCCGACATCCCATGGCCAGGCGATGGCGCACTGGCGACCCAGCGCGCCCTCCACGACCTCGGCGACGGCGCAGGCGGCGGCCATCCCCAGCTCAGCGCGTGGCGTCAGCTCGCGCACGATCAGCGCCATGCGAACGCTCGCGGGGTGGGGCGTATGCGTCGCGCGAGCCGCTGGGTCGCCCTCAGCGGTGTCATCCAGCAGTAGCGCGCCGGAGGGCAGCCCGGCGCTGGCCAGCTCGCGCGCGACGGCGGTGAGATCGCGCACGCCTGGCTTATAAACGAGCGTCGCGCCCAGTCGCCAGCCATGTGTGCTCAGCCGAAGGGTTTTCAGATCGAGCCGCGCCAGCGCCGACTCGCGCGGGCGTCTGAGCGCGACGCTGGCGCTCGGCGGCTCCGCTGGTTCCAGGGATTCCATGTGCGTGTCCGCTCCTCGCTATTCGATGACGCGAAGCGGATTGGAGCGCTGCTCACGGCTCGGCGTCGTGCGGCTGACGCGTACCCGCCAGACGGTCGGCCCCTGCTCCAGGTAGTCCCAGCCTATCTGGCCGTTGTATTCGAAGTTGAGCTGGAAATAGAGCGGCCGTGGATCGTGGTCGTTGATGAGGATGAACGCCTCACCGACGGGCAGCGCGGCGAAGCGCCGGAAGATCATCGGATGTCGCTCGGTGGGTGGAATCTCGCGCACATCCAGCGCGTCGGGAGTATTGGTCGTGTCGGTCGTGTCGCTCATGCGGTTCTGCCTCTCGCTGTTCGGCGCGCGGCTGCCCGTGTGGCGATCTCGTGGCGATGGGGTGGCGGTCGCGCGACTATGACGCTGGTCTCTGTTCAGAGCATAGATGGCGGCGATATGTCTGACTGCGACTTTTGTCTCCCTGCCTCCGCGCGGTCTGGAGCTCCAGACGTGCGCTATACTGGCAACGATTCGCCGTCCGACCTTGCGGATGATGTGATGATTGTCGATCGATGGAAGGAGCGCGCCCACATGGCCGCCGATGCGTCTCTCCACTGGCTCGTCTCGACGCTGGCCGCCGACGCGATGGATGGCCAGGGCGTCCTGCCGCTCGCGATTCGCCCGCTGGCGCCGGAGTATCACATCGTGGGCCGCGTCACTGTGATCGGCGTCTCGCGCGATGATAACCTCGAATTGCGCGAGGCCATGGCGCGCGGCCCGCAGTCGGGGCCGATTCTGCTGGTGGCGGGCGGCGCACAGTCCACGTGCGCCTGCATGGGCGGGCTGATGGCGCGCGAGATGTATCTGCGCGGCTTCACTGCGCTCGTCACTGATGCGCCTGTGCGCGACGCCGCCGAGATTCGCGCCTCGGGCCTGCTAGTCTGGTCACGCGGGCATAGCCCGGCAGCGCCCGCCAAGCGCGGTGGCGGACAGATCGGCGCGCCAATCCGCTTCGGCGAAACGGCGGCGCGGGCAGGCGATCTGCTGATCGCCGATGAAGATGGCGTCGTCATCTGGCCGTGGGAGCGCTACGATGAGCTGCTGGCCCGCGCCCAGGCGCGCATGCAGAGCGACGAGCAGCGCGCCAGCACGCTGGAAGCGCAACTGGGCGGCAGGGCAGAGTAGCGCGCAGTACGACGCCAGCCAGGCGCTCAGGCGCTCTTTTCCTCTGGCGTGAAGAACTCCGCGACCCAGCCGACCGCGTCGCGCATCTGCTGCTCTGTGACCAGATGCGTGTGGTTGTAGAGCATCAGCTTGAGGTGGTCGGGACGCCGCTCATAGAGCGGTTTGGCAGCCTCGTAGAGCCGCAGCGCGCCAGAGACGGGCACCATGTCGTCTTCCTGCCCATGCTGGATCAGTAGCGGCTTGGGGGCCAGCGCGCTGATGTGGGCGGCGGCGTCATGCGCGTGGGCCCACTCCTCTGTGGCAGAGCTGGGCGCCGCCGAGCCAAACAGCCGTACAGGCAGCAGGTCGGGCAGCGGCGAGCCAGAGGCCGAGATGATGCCTGCCACGCGCTCATCCTCCGTGCCGTAGACCAGCGCGGCGATGGCGCCCATCGAGAAGCCGCCCACCAGTGCGGCGCCGGGGTTGACGCCAGGATGGTCGCACAGATAGTCGAAGGCCAGCCGCATGTCGCCGACGGTGTGGCGTACCACCTCCATGAAGTAATCCGACGTGATCTGCGTCATCCAGTTGGGGCCGCTGGCGGGGAATCGCTCGCCATGCCCCCAGGCGTCGGGCAGTAGCGTGATGAAGCCGTGCGCGACCAGTTCGCTCGCGAGTGGCAACAGATCAGACTTCTCGGCGCCATAGCCATGCTGAATCAGCACGGCTGGCAGGCTGTGGTCGCTGGGGGCGGCCTGGGGCTGCACGATCAGCGCGGGGATGGCGTCTGGGCCAATGACCACGCGCTCGATGGACGGTGGGGTGCTGTGGGGGATGAAATCTGTCGCCATACGCTGCAATGCCTCTCTTGCTCTACGTCGCTCGCATCACTGTCTCTTTGCGCTTATCGTCGATCATCGTCGCTCGAAGAAATCGGTCAGCTCTGGCCGCTGGCTTACCATCTCGCGCTCATAGTCCGCTGTGATGGGCATGAAGACGCCCTCGGCCTCGGCGAATATGACCTGCGGATCGCTGGCCAGCCGCACCACGCCACGCGCCGAGACCATCCGCGGGCGCACCTGCGTGGGCTGCGCCGAGACCCGCAGCGCCTGCCCAATGGGCGCCGCGCGCCGATAGCGAATCTCCAACCGCGCCGTCATCATCCACTTGCCCGCATAGACCGCCGCGCGGCTGAGCGTCTCGTCGAGCATAGTGGCCAGCACGCCGCCGTGCAGCACGCCGGGGAAGCCCTGAAAGCGCTCGTCGGGGGTGTAGTTCGCGACAATCTCATCACCCTCGACTCTGAAGACGAGCGCCAGCCCGTGTGGATTACGTCCGCCGCAGCCAAAACATGCCTGATAGCCGCTGCTATCATTGAGTATGCGCTCGTCTATCGTGGTCTCGTCGCTCATCGGCGCTCGTTCCCTCCCGGCCCACTTCTCTCTATTCTTCGCATATGGCTTGCCGCATGACGGCGTCACAGATCAGTTTCGGCGGCCGCCGTCGGCTCTGACGGCATGGTTGCGGCCGGATTGACCCGCTGTGCCGCCTTATCGAGCGCGCGGCGTAGCGCCTCCTCCGCGTCGACGCCGAGGCTCTGTGCCAGGCCCAGCGTCACAAAGAGGACATCGCCAAGTTCCTCGCCAAGCTCGCGCTGCGCCTCGCCCGATTTGACCACCTTCGGCCCGTGCGTCTGGTTGACGACCCGCGCCAGTTCGCCGCACTCCTCGAAGAGGCGGGCGAGGTTGGCCAGCGGTGGCCAGTAGCCGCCCAGCGCCAGAATCGAGGCGTCTACCGCGCGCTGCGCCTCGGCCAGCGTCATCGGCGCGGGACGCGCTCCCGCCTGCGGTTCGCCCGCATCACGCTGATAGCTCATGTATTGCCCCCTCTGCTACGAGATACACGTCGCCGTGACGCTGTAGCGCATCAGGGCAGCGAGACGCGCGGCTCATCGTCGGCGGCGCCCACCACCAGCCGCGCCAGGCCATCGCGCGCCAGACCCTCCACCAGCGCGCGCAGCCAGGACTGATCCTCGGCGCGGTAGATGGGTTTGACCAGCGGCCCTAGCTCGCCCAGGCCGATCGATGCGTCCGGCTCCAGCGCCCGCAGCGCCGCGATGATGCGCCCGCGAAAGTAGCGCGTCGTACTGGTGAAGGGCTGCGCCTGCTGCGGTGTCCGCTGGCGGCGACGTTGCGGCGTGGCATAGGGCGCCGCTGTCTCCGCCACCTGCGCCTCAACTGGCGTCACATCAGACGACTGGCTCGATGCGCGCTCATCGCGCAGGCGAGCCAGCGCTTCGCCCGACGGGAAGAGCGTCACCGCCGCGACCTCCGCCCACGCCGCGCAGCAGTCTGCCAGCGGGCAGCGCTCGCAGGCGGGGCGCCGCGCGACACAGATCGTCGCGCCGAGGTCCATCAACGCCTGCTGCCAATCATACGCGCGGCCCGGCGGCAATGCCCACTCGGCCA
>DATBTW010000263.1:0-2130 GCA_036559055.1 Ktedonobacterales bacterium | reverse complement strand
CCCGTACAGACCTGCTGATAGCTGGGGTTGGCGACGTGGCCGCCTGCGTAGCCCGGCTTCACTGAGACCACACCGCGCAGGCTATCGAAGAGTGGCTCCAGGCACCAGAAGCAGCCGCCGCCCAGCGTCGCCGTCTCCAATCCATCCGCCGCCTGAGGCTGCCCGCTCTGGGTCGTCGTTGTCTCGTCGCTCATGCTGAATACCGCCTGTCCTGTGTGTGATTGCCAGCGCATGCGCGCGAGGCGTGGATGAAGGATCACTCAATAGACTCGCGGCGCGCGTATCCGTTACACCCGCTTCTGTCCATTGTGCCACAGCGCGCAAACCGCTCGCCGTCGCTGGCCAGCGCGGCCAGACGAACGGCGAGCGGTTTCGGCTCGCGGTGGGACGACGCGCTCTGGTTAGTCCCTGGCTATTCCTTCACGTCGGGCAGCGCCGCCATGACCGTCATCACGACGATGAAGATGGCGGCGTAGATGGCCGTCACCAGCAGCGTGTGGCCTCCGGTCACTGGCGTCAGCGGCTCGAACGTGGAGATGAACGAGAGCCCTGGCTTCGAGAGCAGATGGGTCGCCATCACGTCCAGATTGAGGCCGAGGAAATCGCCGCTCAACAGTGGCCAGAAAGTCCACTGGGTCACTGCCATCAGCAGCGTCAGCGGCAGCATAGCGATGTTATCAATCGGGAACCAGATGATGGAGACGCTCAGCCCGGCGGCCAGCGAGCGCGTCACCGTCGTGACCGCCGCCGCCATCAGGATCGAGACGAGCAGGCTGATGATGACTGAGGCGGCATAGAGCCGCGCATCGCTCCAGAAGGTCGCATCCGCCACCTTGAAGACGTCGAGATTGCCTGCCGCCAACTGAATGCCGATCAGCCCGCAGAGCGATGCGAATGCCGTCAGCAGCGCGCCGCCCACCAGCGCGACGAGCGCCAGCACGCTCAGCTTGGCGAAGAGTAGTTGCAGCCGCCCGACCCCGCGCGCCAGCACGATGCGAATCGTGCCGCCAGAGTATTCCATGCCGATCAGCCGCGCGGTCAGAACGATCATCATCATGCCCCAGAAGACCCGCAGCAAGAAGAGATACAGCTCCATGAAGCTGTAGATGCCCTCCTGCGGATTCAGCCGGAGCCGGTCAGCCAGGCGGCCGCCCGATGCAAATATCAGCGTGACCAGGATATAGCCACCGACCATCAGGCCGAGCATGATCCAGAAGGTCCACTGGCGCGAGAGCTTGAGCCACTCGCCGCGCATCAGCCCCAGAAAGCTCGGATGCGGCTCGCGCGTGGCGACCGCCTGCGCGCTGGCCCCGCTTACCGTCATGGCCATCGTCGTCCTCCCCTCCTTGTGTCGTGTGCGGCGCCCCTGACCACATGAGCCAGAGGCGACCGCGCTTGATCTGATTACTCTTTGACGTCGGGCAGCGCCGTCATGACGACCATCACTACCAGGAAGATCGCCGCGTAGATGCCCGCCACCAGGAATGTATGCGCCGCCGTCACGGGCGTCAGCGGCACGAGGAAATTGCTGAGCGCCGAGACCGATGGGCTGGAGAGCACTTTCTCTGGCATCGCATTCAGGTTGAGGCCGAGGAAGTCACCGCTCACCAGCGACCAGAAATCCCAGTGGGTCAGGCGGTCGCCCAGCACCAGCAGCAGAATGGAGAAGTTATCCACCGGGAACCAGGCGATGGAGACGCTCAGCCCGGCGGCCAGCGAGCGTGTCACCGTCGTGACTGCCGCCGCCATCAAGATCGAGACGATCAGGCTGATGGCCACGGATGCCATGTAGGCGCGCGTATCGCTCCAGAAGGTCGCGGTGGCTGAGTTCAGCACATCGAGGTTGTGCACGACAGCCTCGATGACGATCAGCCCGCAGATCGTCGCGAATAGCTCCAGCAGCGCCGCGCAGATGAAGGCCACCAGCGCCAGCACGCTCAGCTTGGCGAAGAGCAGTTGCAGCCGCCCCACCCCGCGCGCCAGCACGATGCGAATCGTGCCGCTGGAGTATTCCATGCCGATCAGTCGCGCCGTCAGGATGATGACCATCATGCCCCAGAAGACGCGCAGCAGAAAGAGGTTGCTCTGCATGAAGGTGTAGAGCACTGCGGCAGGCTCTCGGTGGATGCG
>DATBTW010000262.1:0-10726 GCA_036559055.1 Ktedonobacterales bacterium | reverse complement strand
GTTCGCGGATGCCATTAGCTCCCGCGAACCTTGCGAGAGAGGGCCAATGTGTCGATGACCAAACAAGCAATCTCCGGTGGCGCGGTCCATGAATTGCCGGAGGACTTACGGCAGACCCTCGCATCTGACGCAGAGGCGCTTGCGGCATGGGAAGACCTGACGCCGCTGGCGCGCAACGAATGGATCTGCTGGGCGATCTCCGTGAAAAGACCAGCAACCAGAAGGCAGCACGTCGAACGGGTGCGCACAGAACTCAAAGAGGGCATGCGCCGACCGTGCTGTTGGTATGGCTGCATTCACCGCACCGATAAGGCCATCAGCCCGTCGGTACAATATGTGCTCAGCAGACAATCGAAAAAGTCATCATAGATGACGGCTTCTGCCTGACCTGCTACACCTGCGGTATGCGCCTATACGCTGTGGACTCTCTCGTGGCCCCTCGCCGCAATCCCCTCAATGAGTATTCCCCCTCTCCTCGCGGGAGAGGGGGACAGGGGGTGAGGTTCCGATTTTACAGGATTTCGGGCGGGCGCTGCGGAGGCAGGCGCGGGTTGTTGACCTCGTCGCGGTTCAGGATGCGATCATTGCGCTGCGAACGCCACTGCTCGCGGTCGAGGCGGCGCTGCTGCTGGTAGCGCCCGCGCCGAGTCAGGCCAAACATCCCTGGGATGATGAAGATGAGCCACCACAGCATGCCATGTGACACCGTCAGCGCCACGATCAGGATTGCCGCGCACACGACCAGGGGCACGATCTGATTGGCCTGATAGCGCGCTGGCGACATCGGGCCATACTGCATCGGCGCGGGCGCCCCGCCGTACATATACGGCTGGGCAGCGAGTTGCGCGGGCGGGATGTTCGTGAGAAAGCTATCGGCCAGCGTGGCGTCGGCGGCTGGATCGCTGCCCCGCGTGCTCTGCAACAGCGACTCCAGCTTGGCGCGGGTTGCCGTCTTATCAAAGCTGTCGGCGGGACGCAAGGTCGCCAGCTTCTCCATGAAGCGGTCAGCGAGCGTATCTTCCATCTCGGGGCCGAGCTCACGGCTGGCGTGGATGGTCGCCAGCAGTTCCTTGCGGGCCTCTTCGGTATCAGTGCGTTGCGCCGGACTACTCATCGCGATTCGCTCCTCTGACGTAGGCCGATTTCGTGGCGCCGTCTGAGTTGAAGTGTAGCGCCTTCCGCGTGGGTCTGCCAACAGTGAGGCGGCGCCGCAGTGAGACGCGGGTAATCGTCATCATTCTTCAAGTCTACGTTCGATGCGCCGCGCAGGTGACAGCCAATTGAGAGAATACACAGCGTTCTGGCGCAATCTGGACCAATCCGGAGCATTCTGGCGCGGCGCCCTATTGCCGCCGCTTGGCCCGACTGCTAGACTATCAGCACGATGAGCCTGCATATGCCTCATTGTCAGCATTTTCTTCCTTCATTTGAAGCGGATCGGAGCGAGTATGAGCGCGGAGAGTCAAGTAGGCGCCGCAGAGCAACGTAGCTCGGTGCGCGGCGGCCGGAGTTGGCCGCGCCGCCTGGGGCGCGGCGCCCTGATCGGGCTGACCGTGGCGCTGTGCGTCATCATTGTGCTGGCGGGCGTGGGCGTCTACTATGTGCAGCAGACCCTGCCGCAGACCAGCGGCTCGCTGGCGGTCAGCGGCCTCCAGGGGCGTGTCGCGGTCGCGCGCGATACGTGGGGTGTGCCGCACATCACTGCGCAGAATCAGCACGATCTGTTTTTCGCCCAGGGCTACGTCACCGCGCAGGATCGCCTCTTCCAGATGCAGTTCAACCGCAGCGTGGCGCAGGGCAAGCTCGCGGCGCTCTTTGGCGCAGGCGACCAGAATAGCCTGGTGGACGCCGACGCCTTCCTCCGCACGCTCGACTTCTACGCCTCGGCGAAGGTGGAACTGGGCGCGCTCGATCCCAGCGTGAAGACTGAATTGCAGGCCTACGCCGATGGCATCAACGCCTTCGTCGCCGCGCATCCGCACTCGCTGCCGCTGGAGTTCACCATCCTCGGCGTCAACTGGCAGCCGTGGACCCCGCTCGATAGCCTGGCCTACGGGCGTGTGGTGGCCTTCTCGCTCGACAACTCCTGGTACGTCAAGTATACGCGAGCGCTCATCATCGCCAAGGCCGGGCCGGGGGTCGAGAGCGCGCTGTTCCCCAGCTACCCTGTCACCAACCCGACGCTCTTCGCCGATACGCCTGATACGGCGGCGCCGATCACGTCGAGCGGGGTGGGCGTTGGCCAGGCTCAGGCGCCGGTGGCCATCGCACCGGGCCAGCTTGCCATCTTCGATACGCTGCCCGTCTCGCTCTTCACCGGAGCGACGGTCGTGCATGACCTGCTCGGCCCGCTGCGCGACTCGATTGGCAGCAACGACTGGGTCGTGGATGGCTCGCTGACCGCCTCGCACGAGCCGCTGCTGGCGAATGATCCGCACCTGGGCATCGCGATGCCCGCCATCTGGTACGAGATTGCGCTGGACGGCGGCGGCATGAACGCCATCGGCTTCTCATTCCCCGGCGACCCCGGCATCGTCATCGGCCACAACCAGCGCATCGCCTGGGGCGTGACCAACACCGGAACTGACAATAGCGACCTTTTCGCCGAGACGCTCGACCCCAAGGGGCATCCCGGCCAGTACCTCTATGAAGGAAACTGGCTGCCGCTGACCTCGCGCCGCGAGACGATTGATGTGCGCGGCGGACCGCCTGTCACGATCACCGTCAACAGCACGCAGCACGGCCCGCTCATCAACGGCGTGGTGAGCGATGTGAAGGGCATGCCGCCGCTGGCGCTGAAGTGGACGGCGCTGCTGCCGGGCTATTCATTCCAGGGCTTCTTCCAGCTCGATATGGCGCTCAACTGGAACCAGTTCATCAGCGCCATCAACAACATCTCCATCAGCCAGAACTTCGTCTACGCCGATGTGGACGGTAACATCGGCTATCGCATGTCGGGGCTGCTGCCGTTGCGTCCGGTGGCCAATCGGCTGGGGCCGGTGGATGGCAGCGTCTCCACCTATGAGTGGCAGGGCTACGTGCCGCAAAGCGCCATGCCGACGCTCTTCAACCCGCCGACGCACATCATCGCGACGGCCAACCAGCAGATCGTCTCCGAGAACTACCCCGAATACGTCACCAATGTCTGGGATCAGGGCTATCGCGCGCGGCGCATCGTCGATCTGCTCTCCAGCATGTCGAGCATCACGCCGAAGGACTACGAGACGATACAGGCGGATGTCTACAACGAGGCCGCCGCCACGCTGACCCCGCGCCTCATCGCCGCCGGGCAGGCCGCTGGTGGTGACGCCGCACGCGCCGCCGCGCTCATGCAGGGCTGGAACTTCCAGATGACGCGCAGCAGTGTGGCCACCAGCATGTTCGAGGTGACGGCGGGCAATCTGGCGCGCGAAACCTTCGAGCCAGTGCTGGGCAAGAAGCTGTATGGCATCTACCAGAGCAACACGTCCGCAGGTGAGATCTATTCGGCGCTGATCGACCTGACCAGCCTGCCGACCGGCCCATTCTTTGGCGTACAAAGCGCATCGAACGCCAACGCCAGCCGCGATAAAGCCATCGCCAAAGCCATGAGCGACGCCTACGCGCAGCTCCAGAAGCAGTTCGGGCCAGACACCTCGACCTGGCAGTGGGGCGACATGCATTCAGCGACGTTCGCGCATCCGCTGGCCTCGGTGACGCCGCTCAACCTGATCTTCGGCGTAGCGCCCGTGACGCGCCCCGGCGATAGTGTCACAGTGAGCGTGGGTGGCGATGGCGATTTCTCCGCCGATCCGCCCAGCTATGCCCAGCACACCGTCTCGTCCATGCGCGAGATCATCGATCTCTCCAACCTGGACAACTCGCTGTGGGTGACGACCACCGGTGAATCGGGCCAGCCTTTCTCGCAGCACTATTCGGATCTGGTGCATCTATGGGACACCAACACCTATCAGTCCATGGACTACTCGCCAGCGGCGGTGGCGAAGCAGACCGTCTCGCTGCTGACGCTGACGCCGAAATGAGGTCGGAACCTCACCCCCAAACCCCCTCTCCCGCGAGGAGAGGGGGCTTCCGGAACTCCCTTCTGCTTGTGGGAGAGGGGCTGGGGGCGCCGTCATGCTGAGTGAACGCTGGCTGCGCGCCCAGCCCGAGCAGGCGCGGGACGCGCTGCGACGACGTCACGCCGACACCGAGACGCTGGCGGCGCTGGAATCGTGGCTGACGCTCGACGCCGAGCGGCGCACGCTGGCGGCGCGGTTTGATGCGCAGGCCGCCGAGGCGCGCAGCCTGGGCGCGGCGCGCGACCCACGGCAGGCGGCTGCCCACGGCGTGGCGCAGGCGACCCGGCGGGCGCTCGACGAGCTTGCTACGCGCATGCGGTCGCTGGCGCTGATGCTACCGAACGTCCCCGACCCGCGCACGCCGGATGGCGCCGACGCTTCAGCCAATTGTGTTGTGCGCGAGTGGGGCGCGCGGGGCGCCTTTGACTTCGCCCTCCAGCCGCATGATGTGATTGGCGCGCGGCTGGGCATCCTCGACCTGCCCAGGGCCACCCGCATGTCCGGGGCGCGCTTTCCGCTGCTGCTGGGCGCGGGGGCGCGGCTGGCGCGTGCGCTGGCCGCCTGGATGCTCGCCGCGCACCACGCTGCGGGCTACGTGGAGGTAGCGCCGCCCGATCTGCTGCTGGCCGAGACGCTGGTGGGAACGGGACACTTGCCGCAGCACAGCCACGACCTCTTCGCGCTACCCGCCGATGGCCTGTACCTCAGCCCGACAGCGGAGGCGCAACTAATGGCGCTCCACGCGGGCGAGACGCTCGCAGCCGATGCGCTCCCGCTGGCCTATACCGCCTACACGCAAGCCTTCCGGCGCGAGGCTGGCTCCGCTGGCGCGCGCACGCACGGGCTGCTGCGCCAGCGCCAGTTTGGCAAGGTGGAGCTGGCGCGGGTCGTCGCGCCTGAGGATGCGGATGCGGCGCTGGCGGCGCTGGTGGCGTCGGCGGAGGCGCTGCTGCGGAGCCTCGACCTACCCTATCGCGTGGTGGAGTTGTGCGCAGGCGAGTTGCCCTTCAGCGCGCGCCGCACGTTCGATCTGGAGGTCTGGCTGGCGGGTGAGGGCCGCTATATCGAGATCAGCTCGGTGAGCGACTGCGGCGAGTTTCAGGCACGGCGGCTGCGGCTGCGCTACCGCGCGCATCTCGGCGCGCAGGCGAGCTATCCGCATACGCTGAATGGCTCGGCGCTGCCCATCGGGCGCACGCTGGCGGCGCTGCTGGAGCGTGGCCAGCGCGCCGATGGCTCGGTGGCGCTGCCTGCAGCGCTGGCGCCCTATTATGACGGGCCACTGATCCTCAAGCCAGCGAGCGCCTAATACCACGTCGCCGTCTTGCAAGCTCGCTCGACCTCACACTGGTGGGTGACCACTGCTTGGGCGCGCAAAAGTCGTCCGCTTTCCTTGCTACTGCATCCGAACGGAAGCGTAACCGCTTGTCCAAGGTATACGTCTGTGTTAGCATAGTCCTATATTCCTACCCCGGACGCGCGACACCCATACACCAGGTCGATTGTGGCCTGGAAGATTCCACACGCCTGAGTGCTGGATTCACCCGGGCGAACGGCGATAGGGGCCTGCACGTGAAAAGCTTGATGGACGAGTTCAAGGCATTTCTCCTCCGTGGCAACGTCGTAGACCTGGCAGTCGCGGTGGTCATTGGCGCCGCGTTTGGCGCCGTGGTCGCAGCGCTGGTCAAAGATCTCATCACCCCGTTGATTGCGGCGATTGGCGGTCAGCAAGACTTCTCGAAGATCTCGTTCACGATCCACAACAGTACGTTCTTCATTGGCGATTTCATCAATGTCGTCATCAGCTTTATCATCCTCGCGGCGGTCATCTTCTTCCTGGTCGTCAAGCCGATCAACTATCTGATGGCTCACAGGAAGCAACAGGCCCCAGGCCTGCCAACCACTCGCCAATGCCCCTACTGCATCAGCGAGATTCCCATCGGCGCAACCCGCTGCGCCTTCTGCACGCAGGAAGTCCCGGCACTGGAGACGGCCAACGTCATCGCAGGCTAACCGTTTCCCCCACCCCAACCCCTCCCCCGCTGCGGCGGGAGAGGGGCTTTTTTGCGTCCGTAGCCTAGCGCGGCAGGCCGCCTGCGCTGATGCGCTCGCCGCGCGCGATGCGGGCGCGCACCGTGGCGCGGTACTCTTCGGGGATGGATGGGTGAACGTGGCTCGACGCGCCGAATGTCTGCTTGCGATAGCGCAGCGCCCGACGCGCCAGTAGCTCGAAGTAGCGGCCATCGCCGCTGATGCGATAGGCGCCACCGGAGTCGCGCAGGCGGCGTTGCTCCTGGATATACGGCTGGAGCGCGTCCCACGTCCAGATGATGCGCCGCGAGTCGATGGGCACGATGTATTTGGCGGGAATCATGCCGCTCTCGACGAGGAAGGCGAGCTTTTCGTAGACGCGGGTCGTCCAGGTGGCCAGCTCGCGCTCCTCGGGCGTGAAATCCTGAATGGTCTGGGGCAGGCCGAGCGTGGCGTCGGCGTCCTGATACGCCTCGCGGCTGTCGATCTCATCGAACACGCGCAGGATGGCTCCCAGATAGCGGGCCTGTTGCGCCTCGCGCCATTGCCGCCAGGCCACCACACCCGCCGCCACCAGTAGCGCCGTTTGCAGCGCCGCGACGGCCACTTCGATCAGCGCGATCTGGGATGCGTCGAGCGAAAGCATGCGTTCTCCTCATCGTGGTCGGTCAGTGTGGCGCCTGCCTGTGCGACGACGCGCGACTCTTCAGACGCCCTGTGGATTGAGCTGCGCCGCGCGCCGCTGCACGGTGCGCACAGCCACCGCCCACAGCGGGATCAACCCGATGGCGACCAGCAGCAGCGCCAGAAAGACGATCAGCACGCCGGAATCGCCGCGCCAGTCGCCCGTGGGCAGCCCCACAGAGGGCGCGTCGCTCACCGCCCGCTGCGCCCCCTCGACAGCCACCGCCGCGCTGCCCAACGCCAGCAGGAGCCAGGCGGTGGCCCAACTGCACAGTGTCCGTGTGATGTCGCGCCGCCACACCGCCAGCAAGATGCTGAGCGCGCCCACCAGCAGCAATCCGGTGATGGCGACCAGCCCAGCGTTGGGATCGAAGAACGCGCGGGCATTGCCCAGCCCGATCTGCAGCGCGCTCGTCACGGGCAGGCCACGGCATGCGCCCAGCAGCAGCGGACTCTGCGTGCAGTTGACGGTGGCCCACGGCAGCAGGAAGAATCCCCACGCCCACAGCAGCAGCCCACCGGTGATGGCGCCGGAGCCAGGGAGTGAGCGCGAGGGGCGTCCAGCGTGGGTGACGATCTCGCCCTGCACGCTCGGCGCGACAGGCACGCGCGCCCGCTGATAGCGCACGGCGGACAGCGCGGCGCATGCGGCGGCGGCCAGACCCAGCAGCGCCGCGACGACGACCAGCCACAGCCCGAAGGCGGGCGAGATGTGGTAGATGGCGACGCTGGTCGTGTAGGGATAAAGCGTGGTGGTATAGGGGCCAGCGCCCGCGCGCAATTGCGCGGGCAGGGCGCTGAGGATGAGTTGGGCCGTCTCGGCGAAGACGATCATGATGGCGACCAGCCAGCAGCCATAGAGCGCGACGGCCAGCCAGCGCAGCCAGCGAAATGTCGTCTGCCAGAGGAGCGGGCTGATGAGCAGGCCCAGCACAGTCAGCGCACTCCACAAGCCGAAGAAGTCTGCCCCGAAGAGCGCATGCAGCGGCGGCGCGCCCAGTTCAGCGGCGGTGAGGCCAAAGCGATACAGCGGGCCAGTCGGCCCCTGGCTCAGATCGCCCGAGGTGATCGCCGTGGCCAGCGGCGCCCAGCTCACATAGAAGGCGAGCAGCGCACAGGCCGTTGCCAGCAGCCGCGCGGCCAGCGCATAGCGTCGCCAGGCACGCGCGCTCGCGCCAGCCCCCTTGACTGGCCACATCGGGCGCAGATCGCCCTGGCCGCCCTGTGGCTGCTCCTCCACGCGCGGCGCAACCGCTGGCGGCGCCTCACTCGCGGCGGGCGTGGGTGGGTTCTGATCCTCCATCGCGTCGCTCCTTATCCCTATCCCTCCACGGGAGCTGCTCGTACGAAAGGTGTGACAATGCGCTCGCGGCGCAGGCGACCCAGCCAGCGCGAGCAGGCGACTCCAGTGTACACGAGGGCAGACCGTCCGGCTAGCCTCAAGTTCGCGCTGGTGGCTGGCGTTTGAAAGCGCGCCTTGGAGGGCCCTCCAGGCTGCAGCCGCTCCGCGCGCTTTACGCGCGCTTCTCGCCTGCGGCTCGCGCGTCTGCGGCCTGTGGACCGCCGCGAAGCTCGGCTACGCCTGCCGCCTGCGCGGACTGCCGGACTCCGGCCCGTGCAGGCGCCCGCTGACTCCTGTGTACGCGCGTCTCCCATTCAGGTAGACAATCGCGCGCTGGTTCGATACTATGAAGGCAGACTACGATAGCCTACGCTGGAGCTTATGCTGGGGCATACGCAGGCAGCGAGCGGGAGCACGAGAGGACAGAGGGCGATGCCTGTCGTCACCAGTATCATCAACCTGAAAGGCGGTGTGGGAAAGACCACCCTCACGCTGGCCCTGGCGCACTATCTGACCGGGGAGCACAGCAAACGCGTGCTCGTCATCGACCTCGATCCTCAGACCAACGCGACCATCGCCATGGTGAATGAGCGGCGCTGGCGCGAGCGCGATCAGTCCGGGCAGACGCTCTATCAGCTCTTCCGCGATCAGCTCGAAGGCACGCGCACATTCGATGCGCGCGAGGCCATCATCACGCGCGTCTCGAACATCGGCGGCGGCATGCCCGGGCTGGATCTGCTGCCCGCCAGTATCCGCCTGCATCGCATCCAGGATAAGATCACCAAAGTCGCTGACCTCGATAACTACCGCGACGGCATGGTCTATACCTTGCGGGAGTCGCTACGTGACGTGCTGCCGGAGTATGACCATGTGCTGATCGACTGCCCGCCGAATCTGGGCGTCATCACGCTCAATGGCATCGCCATCAGCAAGTATTTCCTGATTCCCGTCGTGCCAGATATTCTCTCGACGCTCGGTGTGCCGCTCGTCCTCGACCGCATGGCCGATTTTGCGCTGCGCGCCCAGCACGAGATTTTTGGGTTGGGGATCGTCGTCTCGCGATTCCGCCCGAATAGCCGCCTGCACCGCCAGACGGTGACGAGCATGCGCCGCGATGCGATCCCTGGCATCCATCCGCCGATCTTCAATTCGATCATCAGCGAAGATATCGAGGTGGCCGAGGCGGCGGATATAGAGGAGCCAGTCACGAGTTTGCGCCAAAAGTTTGGCGGAAGTAACCCACACAAGCAGTTCAGCGCTCTTACAGATGAGTATCTGCGTTATGTCGGTGGTTGATCGCTCCGCTGCGCCCGCGTCCCGGTGATGTGGACGCCGGGGGAGACGCGCATCGCAGGATGGATGCGTGAACCTCCGCGCGCAAGTGAGGCGACCCACGCGGGCGTGAACCGTCTGCCAGGGTTGCGAAGGAGGCTGGGATGGGCGACTCGCGTGCCGCAGTCGATGGTGAATCGCCGCTGGACCGCTGGCCATCCAGAGCTGCGCGTCAGCCAGGGGTTCCGCTAGGAGCCGCTGGCGCTCCACTTGCTACGCGCCAATCGGCGAGCGACGACCGCACGCGCGTGGATCTGCCCGCGCTGAACGCCTATGGCGAGAGTGACCGCCCCGATAGCCCTGGAGATGCGCCAGCGGCGCCGATGTGGCCGGGGCCAGCCGCGCAGTCTCCACAGCCGATGTCGCCGATGTCGCCGATGTCGCCTCTGGCGTCTCCGTCATCGCCAACCCACATGCCGTGGACCGTCGCCGCGTCATGGGGCGCCAGCTCGCTCAACACGCCCAATGCGCTGGCCGGGCTGAGCTATCTCTTCTGGTGGGTATCGGGGCTGTGGGTCTACTTCAACGAGCGCCACAATCGCTACGTGCGCTTCCACGCGGTGCAGTCGATTCTGCTGACCGGCCTGCTGACGGTGGTGAGCGTCGTGCTCTACATTCTCTGGGAGCTGAGTGGCGATGTGACAGCGGCCACGCATCAGCCAGCCTTCGCGCATGTCGGCCAGGGCGTCGCGCTGCTGGGCTTTCTGGCGGTGATCGCACTGTGGCTGGGGCCGATGTTCGCCGCCTGGAGCGGACACCATCTGAGCCTGCCGGTGCTTGGAGCCTACGCCGAGCGCTATTCCGCACCGCCGCGCGAGCCATACCCGCCGTCGCCCTTCGATGAGCCATGACGATCCCCATGCAGCCTCGTGAGCCGTTCTCGCCCGAGCAATCATTCGCGGCGCTGACGCCGAGCGATCCGCGCATGCGCGCCGCGCTCTGCTATGCCTTCCCGCTATTGCCCGCCTGCTACCTGCTCTGGCGCGAGCGGCGTAACGGCCTGGTCCGGTTGCACGCGGCGCAATCGATCATCTTCTTAGGCGCGCTGGGGCTGGCGCAGATCGTTCTATACGCGGCGCTGGTGGCGCTGGGCAACTGGTCGGCCACTGGCGCCTGGCTGACTGCGCTGGGCCTGCTCTTCTGGGCGCTCTTTCTGGCGCTCGGTCTGGGCGGCTTCATCCTCTGGCTGCGGCTGCTGAATGACTGCGCGCACGGGCGGGTGCGCCGCCGCCCGCTGCTGACATTCCTGGCCGTGCGCCTGGATGCGGTGGCTCTG
>DATBTW010000261.1:0-3102 GCA_036559055.1 Ktedonobacterales bacterium | reverse complement strand
GCCGCTCCCACTGTCGGTACCATGGTGGCGCTATGCGCCGATGCGGCGGGTAAGACGCCGTGGTGTAGTGCGCCAATGCCATTGCCCGCTGCGCCGACAGCTCCTCCACTGCCATCTCCGACCACCTCCACGCCTTCTCACGGCCAGAGCCAACAGCATCAAGCTCAGAACGCAACACCGACGCCGGGTTCGCCGCAGGGCGCTTGCCTGCGCATCAGCGTGAGCGGCGCGACGGTCACGGGCGCTGTGAGTCGGGATGGGACGCAGTGGACGACGGTTGGCTCCTGGACGCTGGCATGGCTGCCCACCAGCGGAACCGCGCTGGGCGCTTATGCGCCGCCGCTGACCATTGCCGCTGGGGACAACAACGCTTCTCCTGCTTCCACCTCGGCGCCGGGAGCTGTTACGTGGCAGCGATTCACGAGCGTTGGGCTGTTCGTCAGCGCAACGGTCCCGACTGGGCCGACTACCGCTACGAGCGCTAGCCCAGTCAGCGCGCAGTTCAGTGGCTTTGCAGTCCTCCCTGTGACTGCGTCAGGGCAATCCGCTACAGGCGCAGCGCGCTGAGATCATCACTTGTCGCGCATAGTCCGTGGCTATATGCAAAGTTGCAGATGTGGGGTACTCTGGACTGGAGTGTCCGCACATTGCGCTCTGTTCGCCCTCGGCGACACCCCAGAAAGGTACAGCCTTGAACGACCACGACACGGCGACCAGCCAGGCGACCAGCCGCTTCACGTCACTGGTGCGCAGTCTGCCCGATACCGCGCCTTTCATCGGCCCAGAGGCGCTGGAACGCGCGCAGGGACGGCCATTCGATCTGCGGCTGGGCGCCAACGAGAGCGTCTTTGGCCCCAGCTTGCGCGCGCAGGAGGCCATGCGCGCGGCGGTCGCGCAGGCGCAGTGGTACGCCGATCCGGAGTGCTGGGAGACGCGCACGGCGCTGGCGGCGCACACGGACGTCAGTGTGGAGCATATCGGTGTCGGCGCTGGCATCGATGACCTGCTGGGGCAGGTGGCGCGGCTCTATATCGCAGCGGGAAGCCCGGTCGTCGCCTCGCTGGGGTCGTATCCGACGTTCGCCTTTCATGTGGCGGGACTGGGCGGCGCCATCGAACGCGTCCCGTATCGCGACGACCGCAACGATCTGGAGGCGCTGGCGGAGGCGGCGCGTCGCACGCAGGCGACGCTCGTATTCCTGGCCAATCCCGATAACCCCAGCGGCTCATACTATACAGGCGATGAGATCGCGGCGTTTCTCGCGGCGCTGCCGGAGCAGACGACGCTGCTGCTGGATGAAGCCTATAGCGAGTTCGCTGCCGCCGACGCGCTGACCAGCGTGAGCGCGGATGATCCCCGCCTGATTCGCTTCCGCACCTTCTCCAAAGCCTACGGGATGGCGGGCATGCGGATTGGCTATGTCATCGCCGCGCCCGCGACCATTCGCGCGCTGGACAAGGTGCGGTTGCACTTCGGCGTCAACATCGTGGCGCATGCGGGCGCACAGGCTGCGCTGGCCGACCGCGCCTACCTGGCCAGCGTGGTGGCCGAGGTGGCGCGCGGGCGCGAGGACTACGCCGCGCTGGCCCGCGACTGCGGGCTGACCCCGCTGCCCTCCGCGACGAACTTCGTCCTGTTCGACGTTGGCCGCGTGGAGCGCGCTCGCGCCACAGTAGCGGCGCTGGCGCAGGCGGGGGCGTTTATCCGCATGCCCGGCGCGCCGCCGCTGGATCGCTGCATCCGCATAACGGTCGGCGACGCCGACGCTCGCGCCGCCTTCGCGCGCATCTTTCGCGCGGTCTGGCCTACACTGGCGCCGCGCTAGCCGCGCCGTGGCGCGACGCCCGCTCGCCGCCCTACAATACCCCATAGGCAAAAAGGATGAGCAGCGCAATGGAGCGAACGACATGGCGCAGACAGCGGAGACCCTCGCAGGCAAGACGATTCTGGTGACGGGTGGGACGAGCGGCATTGGCTACATCGCCGCGCGGTCGCTGGCGGGGATGGGCGCCTCGGTCGCCATCGTCGGCCATCACGCCGCGCGCGCCCGGGACGCCGCCGCCCGCATCCAGCGTGAGACGGGAGCCACCAACGTGCAGGCGCTGGTCGCCGATCTGTCCTCGCTGGAGCAGGTGCGGGCGCTGGCCGAGCAGGTTCAGCAGCGCTATCCCCGCCTCGACGTGCTGTTGAACAACGCAGGCGGCGTCTTCATCGGTCGGCAGACGACGGTGGATGGCTACGAACGCACCTTCACCATCAACCATCTCGCGCCGTTTCTGCTGACCAACCTGCTGCTCGACCGCCTCAAGGCCGACGCGCCCGCGCGCATCATCACCGTCAGCTCGATGGCGCACCAGGGGCAGCGCATCCACCTGGACGACCTCAATCAGGAGCGACGCGGCTATAGCGCCTGGCGCGCCTATGGCGAGAGCAAGCTGGCGAATATCCTGTTCACCTACGCGCTGGCGCGCCGGCTCGCTGGCTCCGGCGTGACGGCCAACACGCTGCATCCCGGCTTCGTGGCCACCAACTTCGCCAGGAACAATGGCCCGCTGTGGCAGTTCTTTATGACGCTGGCGCGCCCCTTCGCCATCAGCCCGCAGCGCGGCGCGCAGACCAGCATCTACCTGGCCTCCTCACCTGAGGTCGCCACGGTGTCGGGGCGCTACTTCGTCAAGTGCAAGCCCGCCCACTCGTCCAGCGCCTCGACGGATGTGGACGCCGAGGAGGGTTTGTGGCGGCTGAGTGAGCAGATGACAGGGCTGGCGAGCGTGGCGCAGAGTTGACGGCGACCTCAGCTCACACCGTCGCCGCCATCGAACACGGCGACCGTCGGCTCAATACCAGCGATTCCAACCACCTCTCGCCACGCCTCGAATCCGGCCTGGAACGCCACCACACCCGCCTCCGGCAGCGTGATCTCGATGGCCTCCAGCACTTCCTGTGGGCTGGCGCCATGCTTGATGGCCGCACGGATGTGGCTCTGCAAGTGGCCTTTGCCCGCGCGCATCGCCGTGAGGGTGGCGCAGAAGAGCAACTCTTTGGTCTTGCGGTCGAGCAGGCGCTCGCGGGTATAGACGGCATTGACGAGATCGTTGGTGG
>DATBTW010000260.1:0-2653 GCA_036559055.1 Ktedonobacterales bacterium | reverse complement strand
ACGACCAGCGGGAACATGACCCAGCGCGCGTCGGCATGCGCCGCAGCGCCGCCAGACAGCGTCAGCGCCACGGCGGCGCCCAGGATCATCGCGCCAATGTTCTCGGCGGCGGTGGACTCGAAGATGTCAGCGCCGCGACCCGCGCAGTCGCCGACATTATCGCCCACGAGGTCGGCGATCACAGCGGGGTTGCGGGGGTCGTCTTCAGGGATGCCAGCCTCGACCTTGCCGACCAGGTCGGCGCCCACGTCGGCGGCCTTGGTGTAGATACCGCCGCCGAGCTGCGCGAAGAGGGCTACGAAGCTGGCGCCGAAGCCGAAGCCCACGATGTCGGTCGGCGCGACCGTCACACCCGTGAACAGCGCGAAGACGAGGTACAGCAGCGTCACGCCAAGCAGGCTCAGCGAGATGACCAGGAAGCCAGAAACCGCGCCACCGCGCAGCGACACCATCAGCGCGTCACCCAGGCTGCGGCTCGCGGCGCTCGCCACGCGGATATTGGAGCGCACGGCTACCTGCATGCCGATGTAGCCGGAAATTCCAGAGCAGAAGGCGCCGATCAGGAAGGAGATGCCCGTGCGCAGCCCGACACCAAACGGCCCGTTGACGCCCGTTGCGCCCGGGCTGCTGAGCTGCGTGAGGAGCCCCAGCGCCACGCCGATGATGACCGCGAAGACCAGCGCGAGCAGCGCAATCGTGCGATATTGCCGACTCAGGAAGGCCTGCGCCCCCGTGAAAATCGCATCAGACACCTTGCGCATCTCGGGGGTGCCGGTGTCCTGAGACGTTACCCATCGCGCTAACCACGCGGCGACGACGACGGCGATCACGCTTGCCCCGATGGGGATGACCAGCCACCACATGCTGCTGCTGTTCACGAGTGCTTCTGCCCTCCTGAGAACCAAGAACATGCTAGACGACACTGCACTGCGTTACGGCAGGGCCAAGCGATGGCGCGGCGCGAGAGGGCAGGGCGTCCCACACCACCGATTATGCTGGATGAGTGCGAGCAATAGCGCTCAGTGGGGAAACGAAAGCCCGATGCGCCCGCATGATCGCACACCTGGGATCCCGATCATCGCGGAAACGCCCCAAATGCCTTGCAGGCTGTCACAGACGCGAATGCGCCAGAGCGCACACCACTGCGAGTGTAGCATAGGTATGTCATGTTGGCAAGCGCAATAACCATGCGACCTGTGCTGCCTTGCAGGCGCTCGTGAGCGCTCGTCCCCCGACGCGCCAATGGCCCCCAACGCAGGCGCTCAGTGTGTGCGCCCGTGCTGTGCGGCGACCAGCAGTTCGGCCAGGTCAGCGAAGATGTACTCCGGCCTGCGCTTGCCTGTGGCATCCTCCGCCTCGGTCGCCGAGGTGAGTCCGCTGAGCGTCAGCGCCGTGGCGACGCCCGAAGCATGGCCCGCCACGATGTCCAGGTCGAGGCCATCGCCGACCATCAGCGCCCGCTCGCGCGGCGCGTGCAGCATGTCCAGCGCCTGCAAGAGGATTCCCGGCGCGGGCTTGCCGATCATCTCGGCGTGTCTGCCGCTGGCCGCCTCCACAGCCGCCACCACGGCGCCTGTCCCTGGCCGAAAGCCATCTTCCACGGGCAGGCGTGGATCGCGATTGACGGCATAGAGCGCGGCGCCCGCGAGCGCGGCGTCCAGCGCGCGCGCCAGCCGCTCATAGGTGAGGGTGCGGTCCAGCCCGATCAGCACGGCGTCGGGCATCGGGCCATCCTCGGCGTCCAGCCAGACGGGTGTGAGGCCAGCGGCGCGTACCATCTCGGTCATCGACGGCCCCGTCAATGGGAAGACGCGCCCCGCCGGAAAGCGCTGGGCGATGACCGTGATGGTGGCCCAGCCCGCCGTGATGACGCGCCCCTGAGGCCTGGGAGCGCCGAGGCGCGCCAGCTTCTCCGTCACTTCCTCCACCGTCGCGAAGGAGTTGTTCGAGACGAAGGCAGCCTGGCGTCCGGTCGCGTCGATCCATTCCACCAGCTCTCGCGCGCCCGGCAGCAATTGCTCGCCGCGATAGACCACGCCATCGAGGTCGAGCAGATAGGTCGTGAAGTGGTCGAGTGGGGCCAGGTTGCTCATGCGTTTGGCTACCCCAGCAACTGCTGGCGAATCACGGCGACATCCTTGCGCAGTGCGGTGTTTTCTTCCACCTCGCGCCCAATCTTGTCGCAGCCATGCAGCACCGTGCTGTGGTCGCGCCCACCCAATGCCTGGCCAATCTCCAGCAGCGACGCCTCCGTCTCCTGGCGCATCAGATACATCGCTACATGTCGCGGTGTCACGATGTGCCTGTCGCGCGCCTTGCCCTTCAGGTCGTCCGCCTGGATGCGATAGTGCTCGGCCACCGCATTCAACACATCTTCGACACTCACGCGGCGCTGGCGCATATCGATGGAGAGATTGGCCATCGCCGCCTTGGCCGTGTCGATGGTCATCGGCAGCCCTTGCAGCTTGGCGAAGGCCAGCACGCGATTCAGGCTGCCCTCCAGCTCGCGGATGTTGCTCTGCACGCGGTTGGCGACGTAGAGAATCACGTCGTCTGGCGTATACGCGCCCATCACCTCGGCCTTGGCTCGCAAGATGGCGATACGCGTCTCCAGGTCGGGCGCCTGGATGTCGGCGATCAGTCCCCACTCGAA
>DATBTW010000259.1:0-2423 GCA_036559055.1 Ktedonobacterales bacterium | reverse complement strand
TGCGCTGGCGATACAACTGGTTTCCGGCCTATCGCGGCACAGGCGCCTGGGTGACGTACATCGCCAGCGACTGGCGCGAGGTACGCATCCGGCTGCCACTCAATATCCAGACGTACAACTACGTCGGCACGATCTTCGGTGGCAGCATGTACGCCGCCGTGGACCCGTTTTACATGATCATGCTGATCCGCAATCTGGGCAAGGGCTATGTCGTGTGGGACAGGGCGGCCACTATCCGCTTCAAGAAGCCGGGCCGCGCCACACTCTACGCCCGCTTCGCGCTGGATCAGCCGGAGCTGGACGCCATCCGCGCGGAGCTGGAGCAGGCGCGCTCGCTTGATCGCGTCTACCATGTCGAACTGACCGACGCGCAGGGCGTTGTCTGCGCTGAAATCGATAAAGTGATCTACATCCGTCGCGCTACGCCTCAACCGGCGGCGCCAGTGGAGGAAGCGAGTACCCATGCCAGAAGCAGTGATCGTTAGCGCCGCGCGCACGCCGATTGGCCGCGCCAACAAGGGCGCGCTCAAAGCCGTGCGCGCCGATGATCTGGGCGCGGTCGCCGTGCGTGGCGCGCTCTCGCGCCTGCCCGCCTTCGACTATACCCAGATCGAGGATGTCATCATCGGCTGCGCGTTTCCGGAGGCTGAGCAGGGGCTGAATGTCGCGCGCATCATCACCGGGCTGGTGGGGCTGCCCACCAACGCGGGCGCCGTGACTGTCAACCGCTTCTGCGCCAGCAGCTTGCAGGCCGTCAATATGGGCGCGCAGAGCATCATGCTGGGGCAGGGCGACATCTTCGTGACGGGCGGCGTGGAGAACATGTCGCGCGTGCCGATGGGCGGCTTCAATCCGAGCTTCAACCCCAGGCTGTATAACAATCCGAATGGCGTCGAGGCGTGCGGCCTGCCGGGCGAGATGTCGAAGGCCTTTGGCGAGGCGTACATCCCGATGGGCATGACCGCCGAGAATCTGGCGAAGAAGTATGGCATCAGCCGCGAGGAGCAGGATCGTTTCGCGCTGCGCAGCCACAAGCTGGCCATCGCCGCGCAGGACGCAGGCATCCTGGCGCGCGAGATCGTGCCGGTGGACCTGCCCGACGGCTCCCAGATGACGCTGGACGAAGGCCCGCGCCGCGACACCTCGCTGGAGCGGCTGGCCTCGCTGGAGCCAGCCTTCATCGCGGGCGGCAGCGTCACGGCGGGCAATAGCAGCCCGCTGAACGATGGCGCCTCGTCGGTCATCCTGATGTCGGCGGAGAAGGCCAAAGAGCTGGGGATCAAGCCGCGCGCGCGCATTCTGGCGATGGCGGTGGCAGGCGTGTCGCCCGAAATCATGGGCATCGGGCCGGTTCCTGCCGTGCAGAAGGCGCTCAAGCGCGCGGGACTGCAACTCAGCGACATCGACGTGATCGAGCTGAATGAGGCCTTCGCGGCGCAGTCGCTGGCCGTCATGCGCGAGCTGGGCATCGACGAGGCGAAGCTGAACCCACACGGCGCCGCCATCGCGCTGGGGCATCCGCTGGGCTGCACAGGCGCCCGCATCGTCGGCGCGCTGGTCAACGACCTGGAGACGCTGGACAAGCGGCTGGGCATCGCCACGCTGTGCGTCGGCGGCGGCCAGGGAGTCGCCACCATCATCGAGCGACTGTAAGGGGAGCGGGGCAGAAGCCCCCACCCCTAACCCCTCCCCCGCTTCGCGAGAGAGGGGGACTCAGAGGGATTCTGGCTCCCCTCTCCCGCCTCAGCGGGGGAGGGGCTGGGGGTGGGGCCATCCGGCGCCACACACATTTCAGCGGGGATTATTCAGCATATGAGCTACACCATACAGCGCGCGGCGGTGGTCGGCGCAGGCATCATGGGGGCGGGCATCGCGGCGCTGCTGGCCAGCGCGGGCATCCCCACGCTGCTGCTCGACATCATCCCGCCCGACGCGCCCGACAGCGCCGACCCGGCGGTCCGCAGTCGCTTCGCCTTCAGCGGCATCGACAAGGCGCTGAAAGCCAGGCCCGCCTCGGCCTTCTTCACGGCGCAGGCGGCCAAACTGGTGACGCCCGGCAACACCACCGACGACCTCGACAAGCTGGCGGGCGTGGACTGGATTGTCGAGGCGATTGTCGAGGAGATCGGCGCCAAGCGCGACCTCTTCGCGCGCATCGAGCGGGTTCGCAAGCCCGCAACCATCATCAGCTCCAATACGTCGGGGCTGCCCGCCAACATGCTGCTGGAGGGGCGCGGCGACGACTTCCGCCGCCACTTCCTCATCACCCACTTCTTCAATCCCGTGCGCTTCATGAAGCTGCTGGAGCTGGTCGCTGGCCCCGACACTGACCCCGACCTGATGCGCTTCATGGGCGAGTTCTGCTCGGCGAAGCTCGGCAAGGGCGTCGTCTATTGCAAAGATCGCCCCAGCTTCATCGGCAA
>DATBTW010000258.1:0-4808 GCA_036559055.1 Ktedonobacterales bacterium | reverse complement strand
GCGCTGCACCTCGGCTGGCAGCGGCGCCGACCCGCTGATGCACACCTTGATCGAGCTGAGATCACGATGCTTGCGTTCCACCTCGCGCGCCAGCGCCAGATACATCGTCGGCGCGCCGGGGAAGAGATCGGGTCGATAGCGTTCGATGGCCTTCAGCGTATCCTTCACCGTGAAGCGTGGCAGCAAGACCATCGTCGAGGTCGCCAGCATCGTCATATTCATCCCCACGGTCAGCCCGTAGACGTGGAAGAACGGCGCGACGCAGAGCGTGATGTGCTTCGTCTCGGCGGGCTGCTCATTCCAGGCCAGGCACTGCGCCGCGTTCGCCATCAGATTGCGGTGGGTGAGCATGGCGCCCTTGGCGACGCCCGTGGTGCCGCCGGTATATTGCAGCAGCGCCAGATCATCGGGTTTGGCTGGCTCTGGGAGCGAATAGACCTCGAAGCCCTGGCTGTCACTGGCGGGGCCGAGCAGATCCTTGAAGGGGTGGATGGTCTTGTCAGCGCGCATCACGCGCGGATCGGCATGCGGCTGATTGCGCGCGGTCATCGCCGTGCGCGCGCGATAGGCGATAGAGAGCGGCAGCGGGAAGTAGTCCGCCACGCCCGCCAGGATGACATGCTCCACCAGTGTGCGCCCGCGCGCCTCGGCCAGCACGTGATAGAGCTGGTCGAGCATCACGATGACCTTGGCGCCGGAGTCGTTGAGCTGGTGCTCCAGCTCGTGTGGCTTGTAGAGCGGATTGGTCGGCACGACCACCGCTCCAGCCTTGATAGCGCCATAGAAGGCGATGGGGAACTGCGGGATGTTCGGCAGACTGATCGCCACACGATCCCCGCGCTTGACCCCCAGCCGAATCAGCGCGCGCGCGAAGCGGTCAGCCAGCGATGAAAACTGCGCGTAGCTGATGCGCGTGCCAAAGAACTCGATGGCGGTGTAGGCGCTCGACGTGCGGGTCGCTTCGTCCAGCAGCCAGCCCAGCGATTGCTCTGGAATCGCGATGGTAGCTGGAACGCTGGCGGAGTAGTGCGCAAGCCAGGGATGTCCGCCGTGCTCGGTGGCCGATGCGACGGTGGCGTGCGGCTGCGCGGGTGCGGCGTCAGACGGGTTGGGAGGGGAAAAGCCTTCTTCCATTGCAGCACTCCTCTTTGAGCGAAAGGGGGCTTTCGGATAGAGGCAGTATATCGCCCAATCTTTGCGCCTGCGCAGTTGCCAGCTAACGTCTTTTTGGGTGTATACTGGTATCTGGCTAACACATCGAGCAGCCGTCGTTCAGGGGCGGCGCGCGCCGGAAGAACGCCAGGGAGAGCGAGTGAAACGCGCCGTCTTCTTCGATCTGGATGACACACTCTGCGACGCCGCGCCCGCCTTCGCCGCCGGACGCCAGGCGGCGTTCGAGCGCGCGCTGGCCGTCACGCCGGGGCTGACTCAGTCGGCGTTGTGGCAAGCGTGGCGAGAGGCACACGCTGAGCTTATGCCGCAGCTCGAGGCGGACGCGCTCCGTATGGCCGAGGTGCGCGGGCTGCGCTTCCGGCGCACGCTGGCCGCCGCTGGCGTGGCCGATCTCGATGGCGCGCTGGCCGAGCAACTCGACACGCTGCTCGGCAAGACGCAGCTAGCGCACCTGCGCTGCTTCGATGACGTAGCATCGCTGGCGGCGCTGCGCGAGCGCGGCGTCTTCGTCGGCGTCATCACCAATGGCGCGGACGACACGCACAGCGACAGCCAGCGCACGAAGATCGAGGCGCTGGGGCTGCTGGGGCTGGTCGATGGCTGCTGGGTCTCCGATACCATGGGTTATCGCAAGCCCGACCCGCGCGCTTTCGCCCCCGCGCTGGCGGCGGCTGGCTGCGCGGCGAGCGCCTGCCTGTATGTCGGCGATTCATTGGTCAACGACATCGCAGGCGCTAACGCCGCTGGCCTGCGCAGCGTGCTCGTGCAACGCGATGGCGAGCTGGCGGTCACGGGAGAGCCGCAGCCCTGGCGCGTCATCCGCTCGCTCTGGGAGACGCTCGACCTGCTCAATGAGAAAGGAGTCTGAAGCGATGACTACGCGCAGAACTTCGGATAAAGCTAACGTGAATCGGGCAGCCGTCGAGGCCGAGCCGGAGGAGTTCGGCGCGCTGATCGCGCAGTTACGGCAGGCGCGCGGCCTCTCGCAGGGGCAGCTCGCGCGGGCGGCGCGGCTCTCGCGCACCTACGTCTACCATATCGAGACGGGGCAGCGGGCGCGTCCCTCCGCCAAGGTGGCGCGGGCGCTGGCGCGGGCGCTGGAGACGCATGGCGCCGAGCGGCGGCAGTTGGCGCAGTCCTTCACCCGCCTGACGGGCGAGCAGATGGAGGATGAGCCAGACCAGCTCGACCTCTTTGACCAGCGCGAGCTGGCGGCGCTGCTGGTGCATAACACCGCCTTCCCCGCGCACAGCCTCGACCGCCTCTGGCAGGTCGCCGCGTGGAACAAGCCCGCCGCCGAACTCTTCGAGCTGGATGAGGCGGCGCTCGTCTCGCACAGCGCCAATCTGCTCGCCATCGTCTTCGACCCCGCCTATCGCGGGCGCTTCCGCCCATGGGAGGCGCTGGCGCGGCGCATGCTGGCCGACTTCAAGCACAACACCCGTAGCATCACCTTCCTGCCGGAGTATCGGACGCTGTGGCGCTCGCTGCGTGCCATGCCCGACTTCACGCGCATCGCCAATTCATCGGATGCGCCCTCGGTGACAGCGCCGAGCTTTGTCTTTCACATGCGCCACTCGCGGCTGGGCGTGCTGGCCCTGCGCACCACCATCACCATCTTCAGCGGCTCCTCCGACTACAGCATCGTCACCTATGTCCCCGGCGACCAGCAGACGCTGGCCATCTTCGCCGCGAACGGCTGGCAGCGCGCCGCCGATGGGGCAGGCGAGGCAAGCGAGCCGCAGCAGGGTATATTTGCCACCTGAACCGACATGCGGAGACGTGAGTAACCGCAACAGGCTGAACACGGAGAGAGCGCTTCTCCGCTACTCATCCCGCTTGACCAGCGGGCCGTAGCGTGGCTCCCACATGAACGCATCCACCCGTTGCTCCAGCGCGCCCACGTCGCAGGACTCCGCTACGCCAACCCGTTGAGCCTCGGTCGCAACTGCCAGCGCAACACTGCGCGAGACCTCGCGGACGCGCTCGATGCGCGGGTAGAGCGACTCCTGAGGATCGTCAGGATTGCTTTGGCTCGAAGCTAGCGCGCTCAAGGCGCGCGCCGCCGCGAGGAACATCCCCTCGGTCACCCGCCGCGCTCCGGAGGCCAGCAGACCCAGCCCCACGCCTGGGAAGATGAACATATTGTTGCACTGGCCGATGTGGACTGCGCGCCCATCGACGGTCACATCAGCGAACGGACTGCCTGTGGCGACGAGCGCGCGCCCAGTTGTCCAGCGAAGCAGATCCTCTGGGGTCGCCTCGCTCTTCTCTGTGGGATTGGAGAGGGGAAAGATCACGGGTCGCTCCACATGGCGTGCCATCTCGCGGATGATCTCTTCGCTGAACGCGCCCGGTTGGGCAGCCGTTCCGATGAGCATGGTCGGGCGCGTGTGTCGAACGACCTCCTGCAGATCCAGCGGTAAGCGCCGCTGGCCGTCCTCTGTGGTGGGCCACGGCTGCTGCGCGAACCGGGCCTTCTCGGGATCGAGGTCTGCCCGACCAGTATACACAAGGCCATGACTATCAAGCAGCCGGATGTTACTGCGCGCCTGCTCGACACTCGCGCCATCCGCTTCCATCGCCATCACGAGCAGATCCGCGATGCCAGTTGCGGCCGACCCCGCGCCCAGGATCACCACCCGTTGCTGGCGCAGCGATGCGCCCATGACCCGAGCGGCTGAGAGCAAGCCAGCCAGTGTCACCGCCGCAGTACCCTGAATGTCGTCGTTGAACGTGCAGAGGTCATCGCGGTAGCGGTCGAGCAAACGCCGTGCATTACCGCGCGCGAAATCTTCCCACTGCAGCACCGCCTGCGGGTACACCCGCCGCACGGCTGTCACGAACGCGTCGATGAAGTCATCGTAGTCCTGCCCGCGCATGCGTGGGTGGCGCCAGCCCAGGTAGAGCGGATCGGCGAGCAGATGGGGATTGTCTGTGCCAGCGTCCAGGGCGATCGGGAGCGTCATGCTGGGCGAGATGCCAGCGCAGAGCGTATAGAGCGCCAGCTTGCCGATGGGGATGAGCATGCCACCGACACCCAGGTCGCCCAGCCCCAGGATGCGTTCGCCGTCAGTCACGACGATCACGCCAGGCTCAGGAATCGGCGCCGCGCGCAGAATATCTTCTATCTCGTCACGCTGCTCGTAGCCGATGTAGAGGCCATGGGGCCTCCGGTAGATGTGACTGAAGTTCTGGCAGGCGAGGCCCACTACTGGCGTGTAGATGATCGGACTCATCTCGGCGATATGCTCTTGCAGCAGACGGTAGAACAGCACTTCATTGCGGTCTTGCAATGATGCGAGATAGATGTAGCGTTCCAGATCGGTCGCCTTGGCATGAAAGCTGTCATAGGTGCGGGCGAGTTGTTGCTCGATCGTCATAATGGCAGGCGGCAGCAGGCCATGCAGGTGAAACATCGCGCGCTCATCTTCAGGAAACGCGCTCCCTTTGTTGAGGCGTGGTGTACCGAGCAGGGCTGCGCCGCTCAAGGTGGTTTCGACAGGCCAGGCATTGATCGTCCGATCTGCAAAAGGTTGGTCGGGGTCGGTTGGGATGCTCATGCTATCCATTGCGTCTGCTCCTGGTCTGCTCTGGTTCTCGCTGGTCCGCTCCTGATCCGCTCCTGGTCGCCT
>DATBTW010000257.1:0-4117 GCA_036559055.1 Ktedonobacterales bacterium | reverse complement strand
CGTCGAGCGCTTCATCCAGATCAGCCTGCGAGATGACCAGCGGCGGCTGGATGCGTACCACGTTGCCCTCGCTGCCGCCGACGCCCACCAGCACGCCATGCTCGCGGCAATAGCGCCGCACCTCGCGCGCCAAAGCCGCCGGGGTGCGCCGCTCGCGATCTGTGACCAACTCCACGCCCAGCATCAGCTCCAGCCCGCGCGCCTCGCCAATCGCCACCGGCTCGATACCAGCGGTAAAGCTCGTCATCACGTAACGGTCATACTTCTCGCGCGTATCCACGGCGCATCACCTCCGAACGAAAGGACGGCCCGCGATGACGGCTCTCGGCCTTGAAAGGCCGAAGCACGCCACGGCGGCTTGAAAGCCGCAGAAACGAGCGCCCACTGGCAGCGGCGCTTTCGAGGCATTTATGCCCTCGCACCGTGCGTCGGCCTTTTAAGGCCGCGACTCCGCTCCCTGCCGCGACCTGCCCTCGCGCGCTAGTGCGCGGCCTCCAACTCGGCAGGGGTCATTGCGCTGACCGCCGCCAGCGACGCCTCGATGATGTCCAGCCCGCGCGCCATCTCCTCATCGGTGGTGACGAGCGGCATGAGCAGTCGAATGACATTATCGTACAGCCCCGCCTTGATGAGGATCAGCCCGCGATGGCGCGCCTCCGTCAGCAGCGCGGCAGCCTCGGCGGCGGCGGGTGTGCGCTGCTCTCGGTCGCGCACCAGCTCCATCGCCACCATCGCGCCCAGCCCGCGCACATCGCCGATCAGCGCGAAGCGGCCCTCCCAGGCGCGCATGCGCTCCAGCGCCATCGCGCCCAGCCGCTGCGCGCGCGCCACCAGCCCCTCGCGCTCGAAGACCTCTATCACCGCCAGCGCCGCCGCGCAGGCCACCGGATTGCCACCATACGTGCCGCCCAGACCGCCCGGCAGGGGCGCATCCATCAGCTCGGCGCGGCCCACCACGGCGGCCAGCGGTAGCCCCGCCGCCAGCGACTTCGCCGTCAGCAGCAGATCAAACTCGATGCCGCTATGCTCCACGGCGAACAGGCGCCCGGTGCGCCCGAAGCCCGTCTGCACCTCATCGATGATCAGCACGATACCATGCTGTGAGCAGAGCGCGCGCAGCGTCGGCAGGAAATCGTCGGGCGGCACGATGAAGCCCCCCTCGCCCTGCACCGGCTCCACGATCATCGCCGCCACCTGATCCGCCGCCACGCGCGTGCTAAAGAAGCGCTCCAGCGTCGCGTGCCAGTCGCCGCCATCCGCGCCCGCGTGATACGGGTCGGCGTAGGGGACGAGGTGGATGTCGGGCGCGAACGGGCCGAAGTTGGCGCGATAAGGCCGTACCTTGCCCGTCAGCGCCAGCGCCAGATTGGTGCGCCCGTGAAAGCTGTTCTCGAAGGCGATCACCGCCGTGCGCCCGGTGGCGGCGCGCGCGATCTTGATGGCGTTCTCGACCGCCTCGGCGCCGCTGTTGACCAGCAGCGTCTTCTTGGCGAAGTCACCGGGGGTGATCTCGGTCAGCCGCCGCGCCAGCTCGATGTAGAGCGGCGGGGTCAGCACATGCGCGCAGGTGTGCGTGTAGCGCTCCAGTTGCGCCTGCGTCGCCGCGATCACCGCTGGATGACTATGCCCCACATTCATCGTGCCGATGCCACCAGCGAAGTCCAGATAGGTGTTCCCGTCGGTATCAGTGATAGTGGCGCCGGAGCCGCTGGCGGGAAAGACGGGATGGTAGGTGAAGACGCCGCGCGGCACATAGCGTTGCCGCTCATCACGCAGCGCTTCGCTCTGCGTCGTCGTCGCGGCGGAAGCGCTGGTACGGCCCTCGTGACTATCATGGCCAACATGGCCATTGTGGCCCTGCTGGCGCGGCTTGTGGCTGGCGGGCGAATGTGGTGTCGCCTTCATGGATGGCGCTCCTTATGCGCTGGGTGCGCGTGCCGATGAGACGCGCCGAACTGCTCCGGTACTGCTCTCCGTCTACCGAGGCGCGCACAGAACGCGCCCACTGCTCCGTCCCTCACTCTAATCTGGCGCCGAGCAGGGGTAAACGGCCCTGCTGGCTCATCTTCCCAGGGTTCTTTGGGCCACGATGGCAGGCGCCCGCGCGGCATCCCTGGCCAGCGGTTCCCCTTCTCCGCGCGGGAGAGGGGGCCAGGGGGTGAGGTTGTAGCTACTCGGCGGTGGCGAATTCGGCCACGGCATCCCGCATCACGGGCGACTCGATGATGGTGTAGTGGTTGGTGTCGGGGATCTCGAGGAGATGGCAGTCCGGCATATCCGCGCGCAGGTGTTCGGCCTCCTCGCGTGTGAGGAGAAAGCCTCTGTCGGCGCCGAGCAGGCCCACGGTGGCACGCAGCAGCAGCGTGGGCTGACGGATGAGTGGAGGCAGATGCTCGATACGCAGCGCGTCGAGCGCCGCCATCTCCTCCTGGATGGCCCTGCGCGGCACGCGCGAGCTGACCGTGCCGTCAGGATGAACCTCCGCATCGTAGCGGAAATACTGCTCCCACAGCGCATCCCACTGGAACATGGGAAGCTGGCGCATCTGGTCGAGGTAGGCGTCGAGTGAGGGGTAGACGGTTCCCAGCCGATTGACGGACGCGGCGATGGCCTGCTGCGTATCATCGGGAACGACGCCGCCGAAGTCGATCATCACCAGCTTCGCGACACGCTCTGGATAAAGCGCAGCGAGGTAGGCGCCGATGACCGCGCCCAACGAGTGTCCCACCACCCGCACGCGCGCGAGGCCGAGGTGATCGCACAGCGCGAGGATGTCGTTGCCGTGGATCGAGATGCTATAGCCGTGCGCGGGCTTGGCGCTCTTGCCGCGCCCGCGCAGGTCGGGGGCGACCACGTACCAGCCGCGCGCCGCCAGCGCTGGCCCCAGATCGATGAACTCGCGTGAGCTGGCCGTCAGCCCGTGGACAAGGACGATGGCGCGCTCAGGGGTGGTGCGCTGCCCCCAACTCACGAAGTGCTGCGCCATGCTGCCGATGCCCAGCGTGTCTTCGCGCATCGCTGGCTCTGGTCGCTCCATCATCTCCGCCATCTCCGCCGTCATCTTGACCTCTCTCTCCGCTGATCTGACGCCATCCGCCGCGTGTTCGCCGCTCGTCGCGCTTCATTCTAGCAGACGGCATGCGGCGCCGTCAGCAGAGACTGGCGGCCAGCGCATCAGCCACGCTCAACCTAAGCGGATGACGCCGGCAGGCATATCCACTACTGGGACAGGAGTCGCGAGGAGTCATGCCACACGTACTCGCGAGCAGGAAGGAGACGCGCCATGCGCAAACATCATCAGGTTCTTGGAGGCTTCGTCACACTGGGCGCGCTACTCCTGATCGTGATGGCGCTGGCGCCGCTGGTTCCGGCGGCTCCGGCAGCGCAGGCGCGGACCGAGCGACCCGCCGCCAGCCAGGCGCCCGTCGAGCGTGGCAAGGTCACGCTCGCCGATACCAGCGTGGATGGCCCAGCCCTGTGGACGAGCAACGCCAGCGCGCCGAATCTGGGGCTGGCCAGCGCGCTCGCCTGGACAGGAACCGATGCCAACCACTCACTGAACGTCATGGTGAGCAGCGATGGCATGACCTACGGCGGCAAGCTGACCTTCGCCGAAAGCTCGGACTCGCGGCCAGCGGTGGTCGCCAGCGGAACGCCACCCAGCATCGTGCTTGCCTGGACGGGAACCGACCCCAACCACTCGCTGAATCTGCTCTGTCGGGGGACGGCCTGCGGCTCCAGCCTGAGCAGTCTGCGCAAGCTGACACTCAGCGACACGAGCTTCACCAGCCCGGCGCTGGCGCGCTATGGCAATGGCTACCTGCTGGCATGGGCCGGAACCGATGCGCGCCACACCCTCAATGTCCTGCCGTTCACCCTGAGCGCGTCGGGATTCCAGCTTGGCGCCAAGACGATTCTGTGGGGGTTTGGCGCTACCTCCGCCCCCAGCGTCGCCCTCGATCCGCACAACAACCAGCTCCTGCTGAGCTGGGCGGCTACCAGCCCCGCTAACCAGATCATGTTCGCCACCTCAGGCGATGGCGCGCATTGGAGCGCCGCGCAGACCTTCGGCGCGAGCAGCTCGGCCAGCCCGCAGGGGTATGCGCTGGCGGCCAAC
>DATBTW010000256.1:0-62183 GCA_036559055.1 Ktedonobacterales bacterium | reverse complement strand
AAAAAAAGCGACCGACGAAGGATACACCATCGTCTGGGTAGACGAGTCCGGCTTTTATCTGCTGCCACTGGCAGTACGCACCTGGGCGCCACGCGGGAAGACGCCCGTGCTGCGGGTCAAGCTGACGCGGGATCATCTGTCGGTCATCAGTGGGATCACCGTGGACGGGCGTCTGTTCCTGCAGATGCAAGAGCACGCGTATACCGCCGAATCGGTCGTCGGGTTCTTGCGCTTCCTGCTCCGCAAGATCCGCGGCAAGGTGCTCGTCATCTGGGATGGCTCCCCCATCCATAAAGGCCAGCCGATCAAGGACTACCTGGCGGCAGGAGCGGCCAAGCGGTTGCATCTGGAGCGCCTGCCCGGCTATGCGCCGGATCTGAACCCGGATGAGGGTATCTGGAACTATCTCAAGCGCGTCGAGCTCAAGAACCGCTGCTGTCGCGATCTGGCTGAACTGCGCCGCGAACTGCTGCGGGCGAAAGAGCGTCTGCGGCACAAGCGGCACGTCATTCGCGCTTGCTCGCGACAATGCGGCTACTCGGTTTAGGATCAGCGACAGGTGTTTCGGCGATTCAAAAGGTGACCTATCCACTGTCTCACCTACACACCTGAAGCAAAGTCCCTACGCACAACGTCTTCCAAAGTCGTGAATGGCATGGTCGGAAAGCGTTGCCGTAGCGCGGTGGGGTCGAAGGACATATCCCTCGTGTCCATGACGACCGCCGCCTGGATCTGGCGAGCGAGCGTGGGATTGAATGGACGCAGCAGCGTCGCCATCATCCGCATCATGGACAATGGGACAGGGGTAACAACGCCAGTAACCTTGGTCACGCACATGATAGTCTCTGCTACGTGGCGCATGGTGAGGTTCTCTGGACCGCCTACCTCAAGACACTGCCTAGTCATGCCGCTGTCTTCAGTGGCCAGCGTCACATAGTGCGCCACATCGGAGGCGGAGACGAAATTGATCGGATTCTCGCCGCGTCCGAAGATGCGGGTTTTGCCTGTTATGACGAGCGGCTCCCCAATCAATTTCGTCCAGGTCTCCATGTACGCTGTCGGCCGGATAATGGTCCAGGGAATCCCACTCGCCTGCAATTCCTCTTCCGCGCGCCGCTTCATGCGGAAGAGCTCAATCGGGTGATCCAGGGTAGCGCCATGGATCGAGAGGAGAATGAAGCGCTCGACTCCCTGCGCCTGTGCCGCTCGGATCAAGGCACGATTGCCGTGCAAATCGACGGTGGTTGGGTTTGAGGCGCCATGTCCTGCAAATCCGTGAATGGCCGAGATGACCATGCGCGAGCCAGCTACCGCCTGGGCTACTGCGTCGGGATCCTGGACACTGCCTGTCACGAACTCAACGTGGCCCGCTTCCAGGTGGCGTGCTCGCTGCGGATTGCGGGTGAGGACACGCACGTCCTGCCCCTGAGCAGTCAGCAGCCGTGTGACCTGGGTTCCCAGCAGTCCGGTCCCTCCAGCGATGAGGATCATTGGGGTGCGCTCCCCTCAAACGCTTCAATGCCAGGCGCATCTTCACGAACCGGCTCCATGTAGAGTCGCGCCCATGCCGTGACGCCATGCTCGACGCCGTGAATGGTGACGCCGCGCTGAAGAAATGGAGCGCCAGTGGCGAGCGTCCCATGCCATTCCCACTCCGCCCAGATGGTGGTACCATGTGTCGCCCAACGCAGTAGCTCTGACTGGATATTGGGAACGGCCTGGAAGATCCGTGACCAGGTGCGCCGCAGTTGCTCACGTCCGCCAACGACGCGCTCGGGATGCGTGGGGAACGCGCTGGCATAATCAGCGGCGAAACAGTTTGCTAGGGCGTCGAGATCATGACGGTTCGTCGCCTCACGGATGCGTTCCATGACACTGAGTAGACTCGCCTCGACAGATGGCTCCATGGTGGACACTCCTCACTAGATGTACATACTCACCGTGCGAACGCCTGAAACCGCACAGACGCTCTTGCACACACGGCTGATTTATGATACTATACACTCATATTGAATATGTGTCAATGGTGGTGAATGTGAAGGACGAGACATCTGCAAAACGCCGCTATCACTCTCCACAGCGCCAACTGCAGGCGGAGCTCACACGTCGCAAGCTCTTGGACGCTGCGCGGCGTCTGTTTGCCGTGAACGGCTATGTGGCCACGACATTGCCGGCGATCGCGCGTGAGGCAGGAGTATCTGCTCCGACCATCACCGCCATATTCGGGACGAAAGTGGCTCTGCTTACAGCGTTGGTGCGACTCGTCGTGGGTGGTGATGAGGAGCCTATGCCCTTAGTAGAGCGACCATGGTGGCACGCGATGCTTGCCGAACCTGATGCGCGACGACTGCTGGCAATCTTTGCCGCAAACGGTCGGCAGATTCATGAGCGCTCGGCGGACGTGGCGGAGATCATGCAGGGAGCGGCCACCGCCGATCCAGAAATTGCCGCGATGCTCCGTCAACTCGCCGAGGGACGGTTCCGCGATGCGCAGACGGTTGCCGCAGCAGTGGCGAAGCAGGGTGCGCTTGCCAGCGAAGTAACCGTCGAGCAGGCGGCGGATATCATCTGGGCATCGGGCTCGCACGATCTGTACCGCATGTTCGTCATCGACCGTGGGTGGGTGCCTCAGCAGTACGAACAGTGGTTGGCGGATTCACTCATACACGCCTTGCTGGATAAGCATGGCCAGCCAAGAGAAGCGTGAAGCAAGAGAGGGTTTGCCCTCTCTTGGCGGCGGAGCACAATTACCCAAAGAGCCTGCACACATACATGCTTTTAGCACTGATGGCGTTACGCGACAATCACAAAGAGGCTGGCGGAGGTATCATAGTAGGTGGAGTATTCGATGTCCTCATGCCCCTTCCGCTCGCAAGATTCATCCTTTTACGTCGACGTCAGTAACTAACTATCTCAGCTCATGTGCCGGGTTGCCGGAGCGAGAGACGTTTTCCTATCCGCGTGGAGCGCTGAGTGTCGCGACGTGCTCGCGCGTCGGCTCCAGGTCGTTCGCCTCTGTCACCGCAATGCGGGCGCCTGGGATTCATCGCTGCGTCTGCCCTGCGTTCCCTCTGCCAAGCGCGCCGCTCAGGTCGGTGGGCCGGGGAAAGGTCGCGGGCGCTGGCTCGCGCTGCGCCGCGAAGCTGGTGTGGCTCTCGCGCGTCAGCGGCAGCCCGCGCTCCAGCGCCCAATCCCAGAACGGCACGTACTGCGTGCGCGCGGTCTGGTGCTCCAGCAGCATCAGCTCGGATGCGAGGCTGCCGTCGTCCAGGTAGCCGCTGGCGCGCCACGCCGCGTACAGTGGTTCATGGTCGTAGGGGACGGAGCGATGCTCGCAGCGCCAGTCGCCCTCGCGCCAGGTGAAGAGGCCATACTGCGCGTTGATGTCGAGGTTGAAGGGGCAGCCGACCGCGCCGATCACCACGGTGCGCCGTGCGCCGACCAGGCGCTCCCACGGATAGTGGATGTGCGCGCCGATGATGACGCGCTCCTCGACACCTTCCAGCGCCGCCGCCAGCGTGGCGTCGCTGAGCATGCGCCCCATGCCTTCGCGGCTGCTGCGCGGGCTGCCGTGCACGATCAGCATTGGCTCGGCTCCCGGCAGCGCCACACGCAGCGTGGTGGGCAGCGCATCGAGCCAGCGCAGGTCGTCGGGCGCCAGCTCCTCCGCAGCGCGGCGCACGGGGGTCCACCAGGACGTCTCCCAGCCATCGGGCAGGCGCTCGCCGCGCGCCAGCGACGAGAGCCACGTATCATGGTTGCCGCTGATGGCGGGGAAGCCCAGCCGCGCGGCGCGTGCGACGACGGCGTGGCTCTGTGGCCCGCGATTCACGAAATCGCCCGCGATCACCACGGCGTCGGGCTGAACACGTTCCAGATCAGCCAGAACCGCTTCGAGCGCGGGCAGATTGCCATGCAGATCAGCGATCACCGCCAGCGTGGGGGCCTGTGGTTGCGTCAAAGGTCGTCGCTCACTCCCAGATGCGTTCCCTGGATTGGGAAGGCTCGTCCGCTGGCGGATGCGCTCGCGGGCGCTATTGCTCGCTGATGTCGATGCTCAGGATCTTGTCGCCGGGGTTGCGGTCGCGATCCGGGTCGCGCTCGCGGAGGCTGTTGACCACATCCATCCCGCTGATGACCTTGCCGAAGACGGCATGCTTGCCATTCAGATGCGGCGTGGGGCCAAAGGTGATGAAGAACTGCGAGCCATTGGTGTTGCGGCCAGCGTTGGCCATGCTCAGCGTGCCCGCGCCTTCGTGCTTGAGGTTCAGCGCGCTCTGCTCGTCGTTGAACTGATAGCCGGGGCCGCCCGTGCCTGTGCCAGTGGGATCGCCGCCCTGCGCCATGAAGCCCCTGATGACGCGATGGAAGGTGACGCCGTCATAGAAGCCATCGCGCGCCAGGAAGACGAAGTTGTTGACCGTCATCGGCGCCTCTTTGGCGAATAGCTCGACCTGAAAGTCGCCGCGCTCGGTGTGGAATGTCGCCACGTAGCGCTTATTGGGATCTATCGCCATCGCCGGGGCCTGCCGGTACTGCTTTGCCATGCGAAACCTCCTCGGGTCGCTCGTCTAGGCCGTTCTTCAGCGTACACACGCCCACACACTGTACCGCACGCCGCCGCGCAGCCGCCAGCGCGATAGGCCGCAGCGCGGCTGGCGGCGCGACTCTCGGCCTTGAAAGGCCGGAGCACGCGACGACGGCTTGAAAGCCGTGAAGACGCTGGCCGCGCTGCGTCCCAAGGGGCATCTATGCCCCCGCACCGTGCGCCGGCCATTGATGGCCGCGACTCCCCCACGCCACTGCGCGCGACTGGCGATTTTCCCCTGCGACTGGTGATATACTATCCTTTGCGTACACTGAGAGCTGTCTGCGATACACTGCCGCGCCCCCAACGCCTCTCGACCACGTCGCCTGGCCGCCTCGCACGAGGCTGGCTGGCCGCGCGTGAGGCTGCGCGTTGGTCTGCGCGCTTCTTTGTGATGGTTGGAGGCCCTTACCTTGAAAGTCACCATCGAGCGCACGCCTGAGAGCGAGGCGAAGCTTCACGTCGAAGTGGACTGGCCAGAGATCGAATCGGCCTCAGACAAGGCCTACAAGCGCCTGGCGCAGAAGTACACCGTCCACGGCTTCCGCCGCGGCCACGCCCCTCGCGCCACACTGGAGCGCATGCTCGGCAGAGAGGCGATCTATCAGGAAGGGCTTGACGACCTGATCGACAGCGCCTACCGCAACGCCATCACCGAGAACAACCTGACGCCGCTCACCCAGCCGCATGTCGATACCGAGCAATCGCTGGAGATTGGCCAGCCGTTCTCTGCCGTGGTGCATGTGCCGGTGCTGACCCCCGCCACGCTGGGCGATTACAAAGCGATCCGCGTGCCGCCGCCCAGCCTGGATATCACCGAAGAGCAGGTCGAAGAGACCGTCGAGCGGCTGCGACAGCAGCAGGCCGCCTGGCTGCCCGCCGACCGCCCGGCCAAGGTCGGCGATCAGGTGACGATGGACCTCAAGCTGACCAGCGGCGACCGCGACATCAGCAATCTGCACGACAACGAATTCGTCCTCACCGATGAGCGCGCAGGCATCTTCAGCGGCATGGATGAGCAAGTCGTCGGCATGAAGGAAGGCGAGAGCAAGACCTTCACCACCACCATCCCCGAAGACTACGGCAACCCCGATTTCGCCGGAAAAGAGGCCACCTACGAGGTCACGCTGAAGGCGGTCAAGGAGCACGAGCTGCCCGAGCTGAACGACGAATTCGCCATGTCGGTCGGCGAATATAGCGACATGGACGCGGTGCGCGCCGCCATCCGCGAGCAGCTTGCCGCCCAGCGCTCGCGCGATGCCAATCGCGAGTTGAGCGACGCCGTCACCAAGGCCTTCATCGAGGCCAACACCTATAACATCCATCCGCTGCTGGTGGAGGATGAGATGGACACGATGACGCGCGAGACGCGGCGCATGCTGGAAGACAGCCGCCTCACGCTGGAGCAGTTCCTCGACGCCACCAACAAGACCCCCGAAGCCTACCGCGAGGAGTTGCAGCCCGAGGCGACCGAGCGGGTCAAGCGCGACCTGGGGATGGCCGCCCTCGCCGACGCCGAGCACATCACCGTGGGCGACGATGAAGGCGCGCAGTGGTACGAGATGATGACCGCGCTCACGGCCGGGCGCCGCGAGCGATGGAATAGCCTGAACGCCAGCCAGAAGCGCTCCATCGTCGCGCGTCTGCGCCGCGACAAGGCGCTCGACCGCATGGTGGAGATCGCCACCGAGGGCAAGTGGCCACCCGCCGCCGAGGAGACGACGGAAGATGACCAAGCTGACCAGGCTGAGGCGGAGGCCGCGACCGAGGCCGCCGACGCGCAGGCCAACGCCGCCGCCGCCGCACGCGCTGGCGCCGATGCTGCGGAGCAGGCCGATGAAGCGGCGCCTGCCGAGAAGCCCGCCGCGAAGGCGAAGAAGGGCAAAGCTGACCAGGAGCCAGAGGCGGAAGAGTAGCGTCCAAGACACACGGGCGCGAGTCCGGCAGCCCGCGCAGACGGGCTTCGTGGCCGTAGGGCCACGTAGGTGCGGATTTATCCGCCCGTGTGATCACGGCGCCCGCCCATCATGCGGCGGATCAATCTGAACGGCTTGCGCGCTGGCGGCGCGTCGGCCTTGTGTGCGAAAGTGTGCGAAAGCGTCGGGACTTGGAGCAATCTTGTTCCTGCCCGGCGCATTCGACGTATATACTATGACTATGCCATCAGCGCATCCGCCCTGCTCGCAGAGTGGTTGTCGCGTGGCGGCTATTCAAGAACAGCCAGAATCAGCGCGCGCGCCAAGACGCGCCCAATCATCGTCGTCAGTGTGACATCCAGGCCACCGTGGCCATCCCGTCAACTGCGGCGCCAAACGTGGGGCAACGAGCTGTATCGGAGCCTACCACGGCAAAACACGGCGATCAACGTCAGCGGACGTCGTCAGCGGACGTCGGAGAGAGGCCGACGACAGCGAGGGGATGGTAGCAACGTGGCGAATACGAAGGGGACGCGCATGACGTACCGATGCTCCTTCTGCGGCAAGAGTCAGGATCTGGTGCAGCGGCTCATCGCCGGGCCAGGCGGTGTCTACATCTGCGATGAGTGCGTTGACCTCTGCCGCGAGATCATTGAAGAAGAACAGGCTGTCGTCAAGCCGCGCGTGGCGACGGGGAAGGTTCCAACCCCCAAGAAGATCTACGACCAGCTCAACCAATATGTGATCGGCCAGGATCGCGCCAAGAAAACCCTCGCCGTGGCCGTCTACAACCACTACAAGCGCATCAACTCTGGCATGCAGATCGACGATGTGGAGCTGGGCAAGAGCAACATCCTGCTGATCGGCCCCACTGGCAGCGGCAAGACGCTGCTGGCGCAGACGCTGGCCAAGGTGCTCGATGTGCCCTTCTGCATCGCCGACGCCACAGCGCTGACCGAGGCCGGCTATGTCGGCGAAGATGTCGAGAACATCCTGCTGCGGCTGATCCAGATCGCCGAGTTCGATGTGGCGCGCGCCGAGCGCGGCATCGTCTACATCGACGAGATCGACAAGATCGCCCGCAAGGCCGACAATCCCTCCATCACGCGCGATGTCTCTGGCGAGGGCGTGCAGCAGGCGCTGCTGAAGATCATCGAAGGCACGGTCGCCAATGTGCCGCCGCAGGGCGGGCGCAAGCATCCCCACCAGGATTTCATCCAGATCAACACGCAGAATATCCTGTTCATCTGCGGCGGCGCCTTCGAGGGGCTGGATAAGATCGTGGAGCAGCGCCTGGGCAGCCACAAGCTGATGGGCTTCAAAGCGGTGGACGAGACACCTGAGTTGAGCAACACTGCGCTGGCTCAGTTGATCCCCGATGACCTGTTGAAGTTCGGCATGATCCCAGAGTTCATCGGGCGTCTGCCCGTCGCCTGCTCGCTCGACAATCTCGACCGCGAGGCGCTCATCCGCATTCTGACGGAGCCGAAGAACGCGATCGTCAAGCAATATCAGAAGCTGATGAACCTGGATCGCATCGAGCTGACCTTCACGCCGGAGGCGCTCGAAGCTACCGCCGATGCCGCGCTGGCCCAGAAGACGGGCGCGCGTGGGCTGCGTACCATTGTGGAGAATGTCCTACTCGATGTGATGTTCGATGCGCCGTCACGTTCAGATGTGAAGAAGGTCGTGATTGACGGCGACACCATTACGTCGCATCAACCCGCCCAGATCGTCACGCGCGCCGTCATTGAGTCGCGCAATGTCGAACTGGAGAACGAGTCAGCCTGAGCGTACGCCCGCTTCCCGGCGCGGGCGCGCGAGGAGCGCTCAGGCGCTACACGTCCTCCAGCGCGGGAGCGGGTGTTTCCAGTAGTTCAACAATCGATCAATCGATCACATCGCTGTCATTCATGGCGCCTCCCTCTGGGGTGATGCGCGCGCCGCTTGCGGCTCGTCATCGCGCGCAGCGGGCGGCGCCGGACGTTATTCTGAGATAACCAACCTGGCACGCTGAACGCAACCGACGCCACTGACGATACTGACAAGGCAGGCGCCGCGTGGCGTGGGCGTCTACGCTGTCTTCTGGCGGCCATCCGTCTGGCTTCCGCCCGGCGCTCACCCAGCCTTTTCCGGCTGGCGGCCTGCTCAGCGGGAACAGATGAGCAGGGCGTGAAGCCCCCGATGATGGCGCCTGCGGACAAGCGCTCGCACAGCACTCATGAGGATCCCACTTCCATGGATACACCGACACAGGGAATACGTGATGAAGCCGAGCTGGGCGACCTGAACCAGCCAGACCAGATGCCAACGCAGAGCTATCCACTGGCGCTCCTGAAGGGCGTCGTGATCTTCCCAGGCGCCAGCGTCACCCTCTCGATTGGGCGCGAGCGGACGCTCGAAGCCGTCAAAGCCGCCAACGCCGCTGACAAGCTCTTCGTCGCTGTGGCCCAGCGCGACGAGGTGGTGGAAGACCCCGGCCCCGATGACGCCTACCCCATCGGCACGCTCGTCGAGATCAAGCAATTCGAGGAGCAGAGCGAGCAGCAGACCTTGCAGATCGTGGTGCATGGCCTGCGGCGCGTGCGCCTGGGCGCGTGGGAGCAGCGCGAGCCGTTCGCGCGCGTCGAGGCGGCGCCGATCATCGAGGAGCCATTCGAGCGTATCGCGGCCCGCGCTATGATGCGTCACGCCGCCTCGCTCTTCGAGAAGCTCTCGCTGCTGGATCGCCGCTTCAATGCTGACGATGTGGCCGCCACGCTGCAGATCGCCGCGCCGGGCCGCCTGGCCGACGAGATCGCCTGGCGCATGGGCAGCGAGGCCGATCAGCTCCAGGATCTGCTGTCCACGCTCGACCCGCTGGCGCGGCTGGAGAAGGTCTGTGTCTCGCTGGGCAACGAGATTGAGATTCGCGAGCTGGAGAACAAGATTCGCCAGAAGGTGCGGCATCAGGTCGATAAGAACCAGCGCGAATACTATCTGAAAGAGCAACTCCGCGCCATCCAGGAAGAGCTGGGCGGCGACCAGGCCAGCGAGATACGCGAGCTGCGCGAGCGTGTCGCCCAGAAGCAGCTCCCCGACGACGCTCACGGCAAGGTGATGAAGGAGCTGGATCGCCTGGAGCGCATGCCACCGCACTCAGCCGAGCAGGTGGTGCTGCGCAACTACATCGACTGGATGCTGGCGTTGCCATGGTTCGAGCGCACCGAAGACCGCCTCGACATGGCTTTCGCGCAGAAGACGCTCGACAGCGAGCACTATGGCCTGGACAAGGTCAAGGAGCGCATCATCGAGTTCCTGGCCGTGCGCCAGTTGCGCATGATTCAGGCGCAGCGACGGGCGCAGCAGGCCGTCCGCGAGGGGACGCCGGCCAACGCGGCGGCGCTGGCCCAGGCCGCCAACGCCAACAAAGGGCCGATCCTCTGCCTGATCGGGCCGCCAGGGGTGGGCAAGACCTCGCTGGGCCAGAGCGTCGCGCATGCGCTGGGACGCAAGTTCGTGCGTATCTCGCTGGGCGGCGTGCACGATGAGGCCGAGATTCGCGGCCACCGCCGCACCTATGTCGGCGCGCTGCCGGGGCGCATCATGCAGGCCATGCGCACGGCGGGCGTGGTCAACCCGGTCTTCCTGCTCGACGAGATCGACAAGCTCGCGGCGGACTATCGCGGCGATCCGGCGGCGGCGCTGCTGGAGGTGCTCGACCCGGAGCAGAACAACACCTTCAGCGATCACTATCTGGAGACGCCCTACGATCTCTCGCAGGTCTTCTTCATCTGCACTGGCAACAGCCGCTACCAGATTCCGCGTGCGCTGGCTGACCGCATGGACATCATCGAGCTACCGGGCTACACCGAGGAAGAGAAGGTCGAGATTGGCCGCAACTTCGTGCTGCCCAAGGTGCTCAATGAGCATGGCCTGACCCGCTCGCAGGTGCAGGCGCCCGCCAACGTGATGCGCTACATCATCTCGCGCTACACCCGCGAGGCGGGGGTGCGCAGCCTGGAGCGCCAGCTTGCCACCATCTGCCGCAAGGCGGCGCGGCGCATCGTGCTCAGCCCCGAGACGCGCATCCGCGTGTCGGAGAAGAATGTGGAGCAATACCTCGGCGCGCCGCGCTTCCTGCCAGACAAGGCGATGGATGCGGGGCAGATCGGCGTCGCTACGGGCCTGGCGTGGACCGCCAACGGCGGCGCGCTGCTGCCGGTGGAGGTGGTGACGATGCCCGGTAAGGGCAGCCTGATGGTGACGGGCCAACTGGGCGATGTGATGCAGGAATCAGCCCGCGCGGCGCTCTCCTACATCCGCTCGCGCGCCGACGCGCTCGATCTGCCCGAGGACTTCCCCGGCGAGATGGACATCCACATCCACCTGCCCGAAGGCGCCATCCCCAAGGATGGGCCGTCGGCGGGCATCACGATGGCGCTGGCGATCATCTCGGCGCTGACCCGTCGCCCCATCCGCAGCGATCTTGCCATGACCGGCGAGATCACGCTGCGTGGGCGCGTGCTGCCCATCGGTGGGCTGAAGGAGAAGGCGCTGGCGGCGCATCGCGTCGGCATCCGTCACCTGATCGTGCCAGCGGAGAACGACAAAGACCTCGCCGAGATTCCGGAGAAGATTCGCGCGGAGATGCGTTTCACGCTGGCCGAGACGATGGACGACGTGATCCGCACGGCGCTGCTGGAACCCCAGGAGGAGACGCCAGCCCAGAGCGCGCCCACCAGCGATCAGCCCGTCGCGGCGAAGCAGCGTGGCGAGCCGACACCGCCCGCGCCATCGGTCTATCCGCTGACGGAGCAGATGGAGGAGCTGGAGGAGACGCCACCGCCGCCGCTCACCGATGCGCCGCAGCCCGATAGCAGCATCGGCTGAGGCCCCCACCCCAAACCCCTCCCCCGCTGCGGCGGGAGAGGGGCTTTTTGCTATGCGCGCGACCTCAGCCGCCCAGCTCCTTCGCGCGACGCTCGGCCGCCTCGGCCTCGGCCACGCGCCCCAGCCCACGCAGCGCCCGCGCCTTGCCATTCCACCCGCGCGGAGATTGCGCATCCAGCGTCAGGCTGCGCTCGTAGACGCTGAGCGCCTCCGCATAGCGCCCCAGCTCGTTGAGCGCAATCCCTTTATTTCGCCAGGCGAAGACGTCGTTCGGATCGAGCGCCAGCGCTTTGTCCAGCGCCACCAGCGCTTCGGCATGGCGCCCCAGCCCATTGAGCGCGATCCCTTTGTTGTTCCAGGCGATGGCGTAGGCCGGGTCGAGCGCCAGCGCGCGCTCGTAGGCCTCCAGCGCCTCCTCGCGCCGTCCCAAATCATTGAGCGCGTTCCCTTTGTTGTTCCAGGCGGCAGCGTAGGCCGGGTCGAGCGCCAGCGCGCGGTCGTGAGCGGGCAGCGCGTCGGCAAAACGCTTCAACGCGTTGAGCAGATAGCCGCGATTGAACCAGGCGGAGGAGGAGTCGGGGAGGAGCTGGGTGGCGCGCTCGATCAGCGGCAGCGCGTCGGCGTAGCGATCCTGGGCGATCAGCGCTTTGCCGCGCTCCAGCAGATCGTCGCCGCTCTCGCGGGGCTGCGGGGCGATGGGCGCGGGCGCCTGGCCCGCCGGGGTCAGCGCCAGCGTGTGCAGCAGGCGGCGCGTGGCCTCGGCGGCCGGGAACGGCTGCAAGCCTGGCGCCTCGATGCGCTTGAAGTCTTGCAGGTACATCGGGATCTCGTCTTCGTCGGGCAGCGCGCCCGCCAGCACGGGCTGGATGATGCGCGTGGAGTCGCGCTTGAGCCGCAGGTAGGCCGCCTTGCACTCGTCGCGCACCCATTGCGAGCGCAGCGCGGCGGGTGAGAGGATCACGACGAAGACGGGCCGCTTGCGTATCTCCTGCTCGATGGTGTCGAGCAGCATCCCCGACCCCATGTTGTGTTCGTCGTACCAGACGTTAGCCCCGGCCCCGCGCAGCCCCTCCACCACCGTGTGGCAGAAGTCGCTATTGTCTTTGGTGTGGCTCACGAATACCTGTAGCGTCGCCATGACTCGCGCCTCCCTCCACATTCGCCCGACCTGCCCGGCTCGCGGTCGCTCGCTACGCGCATTCTATCACGAGGTGAGACGCCCCCCTCCCCCGCTGCGGCAGGAGCAGGGCTATCGAAATCGCTGCGGCGCAGCGCCTCCGGCTCCCTCTCCCTCTGGGAATGGGCTGGAGCGGGGTAGGCGCGCTACCGCTACGCGCGCGGCGCCTGGCGGGCGGCGGTGAACCGCGCGACCATCTGCGCATCGAGGGGCGCGCCAAACGCCGCCGCCTCCAGCTCGCGGAAGAGCATGAAGTCGCCCGCGTCGCGCCCGTAATACGCCGCACGGATGCGGCCATCCGGGCCGATCAGGAAATCGCCCGGCAGACGCGAGAGATTGCCATCCATCTTGCGCAGGTTTTCGATCAGGTGGGTTCCCGCGCCCAGGCGCAGCCGCTCGGCCTCGCGATAGACGGCGCGACGCATGACGAGCGCCCGCAGCCCGCCCAGAAACGATGCGCCGAGGCCGTAGGCGTCGTAAATCTCGTGGCGTAGATCAGGGATGATGGGGAAGGGCGCCTGGAGCCGATCCAGATAGTCATGCGCGCTCTGTGGCGACGACTCGAAGAACGCGATGATGCTCAACCCCATCTGCTGGTAGATAGGATAGCGCTGGATGAGATGATAGGTGCGTACATTGCAGAGCGGGCAGACGGCAGCGCGATTGAAGGAGACGAACACCATGTCGCCGCGAAACGCCTCCAGCGAGATATTCCGCCCGTAGAGATCACGCATGCTGAAATACGGCGCCAGTTGGCCAGGGCGGAGCTTCATCGCGATATCCTCCTCATGTGTTGGCGCAGGCGGGCGCCGAAGGGTTATATCTCATCAAAGATACCATCCATCCATCGAAACGGATGCGCCAGGCGCGCAGTGTAGCACAGACGGGTAAGCCCCAATCGCCGCCAGCCATGGCGCGCCGGGTGGGCTATACTACCAGCGATGGCGACGAAACCTCACCCCTGCCCCCCTCCCCTGCGTGAGGAGGGAGAGCCACTGGCAAGATAGACTTGGGAATCGCAGGCGTTGCGCCAACCAGACGCCTCGCCACGCGCGCTACGTCTGCGGCCAGATCCTCCCTCTCCCCGTGGGAGAGGGAGACAGAGGGTGAGGTTCGCGCCACGCGCGGTGCGCATCGCCTGTGATCCCTTCTCTCTTGTAGTAGAGGGAACCTGGATGAGGTCGTCCCGCGTGTACGACAAGGAGACAGGCCCACCATGACCGCTCTGCCCGACGATTCCAGCGACGCCATCACCATCCGCCGCGTGGAGGCCGACGACGCGGCGACGCTCGCCCCACAGCTCGTGGGGCTGCTGCAAGACGCCGTGGCAGGCGGGGCATCGCTGGGCTTCTGGCCGCCGCTCGCCGATGCGAACGCGCGCGACTACTGGCGCGACGTGCGCGCGGAGGTGGCGCGGGGGGCGCGCTGGCTGCTGGTGGCGGAGCGCGCGGGCGCGGTGGTCGGCAGCGTGCAGCTCGCGCCATCGCCCCGGCAGAACGCCCCGCATCGCGCGGAGGCGCAGAAGCTGATGACGCACAGCGCGGCGCGACGCCAGGGCATCGGGCGGGCGCTGATGCGCGCGGCGGAATCGCTGGCGCGCGAGAATGGGCGAACACTGCTCGTGCTCGATACGAATACTGATAGCGACGCCGTGCGGTTCTATCGCGCGGTGGGCTACAGCGAGGTCGGCAGCATCCCGGACTACTCCGTCGAAGCCGATGGCTCCGGGCGGGCCACCACGATCTTCTATAAGGCGCTGGCCTCCGAACGAGCCTGATCGCCGATCACATCATTCGATATGCTGGAAGAGGAGAGGGCCATGAAGCTCCTGTTGCGCGGCGCTTGCGTGGTGACGCTCATCCTGGTGGTAGTAGGGCTGGCGCTGCTCATCAGCGCAGGCGATGGCGCTACCGCCAGCGCAGTGTTGCGCGGGGAGCAGGGGGCCGGGCTTGTCACGATCGGCGACAAGCTGGCCATCATCATCGCGGCGCTCGCGACCTTCTTCGCTGGCCAGCGCAACGACTGGCGCTGGGTCGCCGCGCTGGCCATTCTGGCGCTCATCACGCTGTTCAGCGGCCCGCTCAGCGCGCTCACCAATACGGGCATACTCCTCTTCGTCGCCGCGCCGCTGCTGGTCGCGGTGGTCGCGCTGGTCTACAGCTTCCGCATGCGCGGCAGTTTTGCGCCAGTGAACGCCTGGTGGCGAACCTCGCGCTAATCCGCTTCACATCGGGAGGGTAACAACGCCATGCCATCGCCGCGCAGCCGGGCTGGCTGCCGCTGCTGGCGGGCTGGGAGCGCGTCTGCGCCATCACCGCGCATGTCATGCTCTCGCTGATCGTCCTGCAGGTCTTCCGTCGCGGCTCGCTGCGCTGGCTCTGGCTGGCGATTGGACTGCATTTCCTGCTCGACGGCGTCACCGCGCTGCTGCCGCAGTTCGTCCACCTGGGCGGCGTCGGAAACACGCTGCTGGTCGAGGGCTATGCCACGCTGTTCGCCATCGGGGCGCTGTGGGCTATCTTCGCCCTGCGCGACCAGCCCGCCGGCCCACCGCTCCCCGTGGCCGCCGAGGCGGCGCTGCGCGAAGGGGCGGCATGAAGCCGGCTGGCGGCTGAAGCCGCGCGCTACCGGCGGCCATTCGGGCCGCCGCGAAGCCTGCCTCCACAGGCGGGCTTCGCGGCCCGCAGGCCCCTGGCTGCGGGTTCACCCGCCCGTGTTCCTGGATGATATACTGTGGCGAGCGCGGCCAACGCTGGCCACGCCTGAGTCGCTGACCATGCGCCGACGCCTGCCGTCGGCGTTTATTGTGCGCCGGGAGACGAAGCGGAGAAGTAGCCATGCCCCAGAAGAAATCATCAGACGGCGCACAGCCGCACGCCGACTCCGGCGCCGAGCAGATCGAGCAGATCGAGCAGGTGGATGTGATCGAGCGGCTGACCGCGCTGCTGCGTGTGGCGACGGCGGGCTACATCCGCGATGAGGGGCTGGCGGTCGAGATGGAGGCGTTGCCCTTCGATGTGCGACCCGCCACGCAGGCCAGCTTCGGCGACTACGGCATGGCGATGATGCCCTGGGCGGCGAAGAGTCGCGTGGGCCGTCCGCCCATGCTGATCGCTGAGGGGCTGGCCGAGCGGCTGCGCGGCGCGCAGAGCGCCATCATACGCGAGGTGAACGTCGTCAAACCCGGCTTCCTCAATATCTCGCTGGATTGGCCCAGCGTCGGGCGCGCGATCATAGCGCGCGTGGCAGCGGCGGGCGATGGCTACGGCGCGAGCCAGGCCAAAGCAGGCGTCAAGGTCATCGTGGAGCACACCGCTATCAATAGCAACAAAGCCGCGCACGTCGGCCACCTGCGCAACTCGTGCGTGGGCGACACCGCCGCGCGTATGCTGCGCACACAAGGCTATCAGGTTGAAGTGCAGAACTACATCGACGATACCGGCGTGCAGGTGGCCGATGTCGTCGTTGGGCAGGAGTTGCTGCGGCGCGGCGAGCTGGCGGTGGAGGGCGGCGCCGAGCGACTGCCCGGCGAGAGCTTCGACTACTATTGCTCGCGCGTCTATGTCGCCGTGGGCAAGGCGTATGAGCAGCGCCCCGAACTGACTGAGTTGCGACGGACAGTGCTGCACAGCATCGAGCATGGCCACGAGCATGGCCACGAGCATGGCGGCGCACACCAGGCGGGTCAGCCTGACTACGCCACACTGGCCGCCGAGCTCTCCAACGCCATTGTCCATGCCCACCTGAAGACGATGAGCCGCCTGAACATTTACTACAACCTGCTGACATGGGAATCCGCCATCGTCGCCGCCGGCCTGTGGCGCCACACCTTTGAGATGCTGCGCGACCGGGGCATCCTGCGCAAGCCAGAGAGCGGCCCGGCCAAAGGCGCGTGGATTCTGCCCTTTGGCGATAGCGAGAACCAGAGTGAGGAGAGCGACCACACCAGCGACAAGATCCTGGTGAAGAGCGACGGCACGGCCACCTACACCGGCAAAGACATCGCCACGCAACTCTGGAAATTTGGCATCAGCGACGATCCCAGTATCGGCGTGGAGTTCCACTTTCTGCCGTGGGACAAGCAGGCGAATGGCGATGAACTGTGGACGATGCGCGCGAAGGCGCCCGCCAGCGAGGCAAAGAAGCAGGCGCCCGCCGCGCGCTTTGGCCACGCCCGGCGTGTCGTCAACGTGATCGACGTGCGCCAGTCGTATCCGCAGCAGGTCGTTTACGAGAGCCTGCGCCGCCTGGGCTATGTGGAGCAGGCGGAGAACTCGCGCCACCTGGCGTATGAGGTAGTGGCGCTCTCGCCTGCCGCTGCCGCCAGCCTGGGCATCGATACCTCTGATGGCCGCGCATCCTATGCCATGTCGGGGCGCAAAGGCATCGAGATCAAGGCCGACGACCTGATCAATCTGGCCATCGAGCGGCTGATGGCGCCGCGCGAGGCGGGCGGAGCGCCCGGCATGAGCCGCGCATCGGCGGCGGCGCTGGCCGCTTCGGCCATCCGCTACTTCATGGTGCGCTTCGACCTCCAGCAGATCATCACGCTGGATGTCGATCAGGCGCTACGCCCGAATGGTGATAGCGGCGTCTACCTGCAATACGCCCACGCCCGCGCGCAGAGCATCCAGCGGCGGCTGGACGAGGCGGGGTATCGCGCGCCCGCGACACTGGCGGCGCTGCCCGCGACGCTGGAGCAGAGCGAGTGGGATCTGCTGCGCCATATCGACGCCTGGCCGCGCACGCTGGCCGAAGCCGCCGAGACGCTGGAGCCGCACCGCGTCGCCGCCTATACCTTCGATCTGGCGACACGCTTCAACGACTTCTACGACCACACGCCGCCCGTGCTGCGCGAATCTGACCCCAACGTGAAGGATTTCCGCGCGGCGCTGGTGCGCGTCACCGCGCAGACCCTGCGCAACGCCCTGACCACGCTGGGCATGCAGCCGCTCGACCGCCTGTAGCAGCGAGGCTCATCCCTGCCTGACGGCTGCGGGGCTTGACACGGCGCGCATTCCCCAGACGTGCGTCGCCCGCGCCGCCAACGCCAGCGAGTACGCGGCAAGCGGGAGTTCGACGCAGGCCAACGCGACGCCGAGCGCCTGATCGAGTCCTGATGAGGTCATGACGTCCACCCATGCATCGCAGCACAGGAGTCCGCCGACCACGGAGGCGGCGACAACCACCCAGGGTGAGCCACGGCGAATACAGTAGACAGTGACCAGTATCGCCACAAGCTCGAAGAGGTCAAGGCCACCCCAGGCTATGCGCAATCGGCGGGCCTCCACCACGGTCGAGAGACTGTTCCCGTAGAAGACAGCATCGACGACGCGAGAGCCGACGATCCACAGCGCGCTCAGCGCCGGAAAGACAAAGCACGCGCCGCCAACCCAGCGTGGCAAGTTCCATCCGGAATCGCGAGAGCGCACGACGCGAACGGCTACCCAGAGCATCAGACAGATCAGGGGCTCGAAGATCATCCAGGCGATGATGAGCGTCTTCGTGTGTCGGATGAGCGCCAGCGCGCTGAACCAGGCGGTCACAAACGCCACCGTCGCCATGAACGTGGCCGCGATGGCAGCCTGGCGCCAGTGGAGCGCGCAGAGCGCGCCCGTGGCGAGCGCGCCCGCTGTGAGCAGGACGACGATCCCGAGCGCCACCCAATCCAGGTGGTACGCGTATCCAGCGCCTGGCTGCACGATCACCAGGCCAATGATCCAGGGAATCAGCGCCATGGCGCTGCCCAGGTACACAGGTACGGCAAAGCGCCAGATTCCGCGGGCGTCAGGCGTCCCGCTGATTTGACGTTCGTCCTGGGGGAAGCCACCTGCCGCATCTGGAGCCTGCTGGGCAGATGGGGGCTGTCGCGAAGAAGGTTGCATGCCTGGCTCACCCCCGGGCGCCGTGGGACGGTTGGCGTTTCGCGGGTGAATGGCGAACCATCACCATCATGCGGGGCGACGCTCAACGAAACGCGCCTATACCCCTCTGACAGCATCAGTTTCGATGAGTATAGGCGCTGCGTCAAGCCGTGCCCCACATGCATGTGGCCTCACGAGATGGAGCGCTCGATCAGCGACTGCTGCTCGCTATAGTACTGCGAATAACTACCCACGGCCCAGACCTCGTTCGCAGACACCGCCGCCACGGCATTGAGCGTATCGTTGGCTAGCTCCGGAGCCTTGAGCGTGGTCACGGTCCAGCTCTGGCCGTCCCAGTGCAGCGCCGAGAGACCCGAGTGAGCGCTCTGCCCCACGATCCAGACATCGTTGGCAGAGATCGCGCAGACACTCCGCGCAAACTGCAGTGACTTGCTGAGCGCGCTCGGCAGCGTAACCTGCTTCCACTGCTTGCCATCCATGCGAATGATCAACGGAGATCCAAAGCCATCCCCCACCGCCCAGAGATCGTCGCTGCTGGCAGCCGAAACGCTGTAGAGAATACCCTGCGGCATGCCGGAGAAGTTGATCCACTGTTTGCCGTTCCAGTGCGCCATGATGGCAGGGCTAATGCCGCCGCAGCTCTGTGGAACGTTACCACCCACCGCCCAGACATCGTTCGCGGCGACCGCGGTCACGCCAAGCAGGCCATCGGGTGCGCCGGAACTAGTCGTCCACGCGCTGCCATTCCAGTGGAGGGCGCCTGATTGGCCCACGGCCCAGACGTCCGTCGTATTCAGCGCCGCTACGCCGTTGAGCGCCCCAGTATGCGCCGGAACCTGCGCCTGCGTCCAGGCTGAGCCGTCCCAGTGCTCGGCGACGCCCGGCCCGAATTTTCCGGCGCCGGAGCCAACCGCCCACACATCGCTGGCGCTTGTACCCGCCACCGCGTTCAGGTAGTTGTCCGACGTGGCGCTGTTCGGCGCGGAGACGACCGTCCACTGTGCGCCATCCCAGCGCTCGCTGAGCGCCCCCGCGGCGGAGTCGCCGACCGCCCAGATGTCTTTGGGCCCAATCACCGCGAGGCCGTTCAGCTCATTGGTCAGCGTGCCAGGGCTGGGACTGGTCAAGCGCGTCCACTGGCTGCCTGTCCACTGCCCCACGACCGTCGCGCCGTAGCCATTCGAGATGGCCGTCTGACCGACAGCCAACACGGCGCCAGGTTTGGCGGCTACGCCCGCGAACCCGATGGCCGTCGAGAGCGAGGGCAGCGATGAGATGCTCCATTGCGTTCCGTCCCAGTGTTCGGCGACGGGCTGGATATTCCGGGTGTACGTATTCACGCCGCCTACCGCCCACACATCGTTGTGGCCCGCCACGGCGACGTGGTTGAAGCCGAAGAAGCCACTATTGGGAGCGACTGGAGTCGGAAAATTGACGTCGGACCAGCTCTGCCCGTCCCAGTGTTCGATGATGACGTTGGATCCATTGCCGCAGCCGCCAGCAAAGGGATACAGGCCTGACCCAACCGCCCAGACATCATTCGGCCCATCGGCAGAGATACTGCTGAGCGTTCCCTGCTGGCTGGCATTCACTGCCACGCCATTATCCTGCGCCACACCCCACGCCGAGCCATTCCAGTGCTCGATCAGCGAACCTGCGCCCTGCCCCTCATCGCCGCCAACCGCCCAGACATCATTCGAGGCGATAGCGGTGACCGCTTGCAGATTGGCAACTGACCCCGCAGTGGCAGGAGTGGCGACAACCTTCCACGACGAGCCATCCCAGTGGGCGGCCAGTGGCGCCTGCGCGACGCCATTACCGCTCTCCACCCGCGAATAGCCCACGGCCCAGACATCCGTCGGCGAGATCGCCGCGATACCCGTTAGATAGTGATCGCCTTTGCCCAGCGTGGGGTTGGGCGTCACCGCCCAGCTTTTGCCATCCCAGCGCTCGATGATCGGCGCGTCTGTGAATTGTCCCCCACTCGGGGATGTTGGGGCGGTCGTCGCCTGCCCCACCGCCCAAGCGTCGCTGGATGAGGGCGCCGAGACGGCGACGAGTTGATTCGCAACTGTGGACGGGTTGGGGCTGGATACGACGCTCCAGGTTGAGCCATCCCAGTGCTCGGTGAGGGTACGCTGGAGCGCATCCACGCCATAGTAGCTGCCGACCGCCCAGGCGTCATTGGCCGAGATGATGGCCACATCTTGCAGGGCGCCCTCCTCGCCCACGCGCGGGCTGGCCACCATGTTCCAGCCTTTCGGCAACGGGACAGGTGTGGGGGCAGCGGGCGCCTTTTTGGCCGCGACCTGGCCACAGGCGGAGAGCGTCGTGAGCAGACACAGCAGGACGAGTGCAGTGACAGGAGTGCGCTTCTGAGCCATGGAGCCGAGCAGTCCTTTCCCGATGTTCCCCCGGCGCCTGGTTAGGCAGGGGAGGTGTTCAGGTCACGCAGAGAGGGTCAGGCCGTGGTCATACGATCACGCGCCAAGCGGCCATGCGGATGAAGGGAGCCGGACATTCACACAGTATCCCTGCTGTGTACAACGCGTGTCGGCGCACTGTCCTCTCACGACAAATCGCAGATGTGAGCAGGATCACACCCGCCGCTCCTGCGCGCGCAGGCGAGGAGCGCCAGGGCGCAAAGCGGCGCAGGCGCGCGAGGAGCCATTCCTCAGCGCGCCTGCGCCGCTTCAAGATTGTGATGGGGTGTCCAGCGTTAGTCGGGCGTCGGCGTGGAATCCGCTGAGGCGGGCGTCGCGATGGGCTTCTCCATGATCTCGCGCGCATCCTCCAGCGTCATGTCTTCGGACGGCAGGATGACATCCGAGGGGATGATCTCGTCGAGCGGCACTTTTGCGCCGTTCTGCCGCACATAGGTCAGCATGGCGTTCAGCGCGGCGCTGAATGCCGCTGTATCGCCCGCGTCCATCGCCGCGTTCAGCGCGTCATCCAGCTTGTCCATCTCGACCACAGCCGCATCGCTCAGCCGATACTGATCTTCCATGTGGATGCGTACAACCATCTCGCCCACCTTCTTTTCTCCGCCAGCCAGCGCCGCCACGCCTGTTCGCGCGGGACGCCGCCCGGTGGCTGCATGTTCAGCGGTCGCTCGGCACACGCCACAGACTGGCGCGACGCCGACGCCGCATACCGCTCGGTGTACTGCTCGGTTGGCTTTGCGCGGGCTACTGCTGTGGCTGCTCGGCGCTGGCGGGCGGCAACTGCGCCTGTGGAGCGTCTTCCTCAGTGGCGGCGGGCAGCGCCATCTGCGACTTCATGGCGGCCAGCTCGTTGTCGATCTGCGACTTGCTGGAGAGCGCGGCCAACTGGCGGTCGATGGAGTCGCCGCCTGGCGAGCCAATCTCTGGCAGCGCGCCCGACGCCGTCAGCTCATCCAGCGCGTTGGCGCGGGCCTGCATCTGCAAGACCTTATCTTGCGCGCGCTGCACCGCCAGATTGACATCCGACATCTCCTCTGAGATGCCCGACACCTGCTCCTGGATCTGCACCTGCGCCTTGGCCGCGCCATAGGTCGCCTTGACCATTTCCTTCTGGTTGCGGAAGGCTTCAACGCGCGCCTGCAATCGCTCCTGCATGTCGAGGAACTTCTGCTGCTGGCCCTTGAGCTGCTCGATCTGCGTATCGAAGCCCGACAACTGCGCCTGGATGCCCTGCTTGCGCTCCAGCGCCTGCCGCGCCAGGTCTTCCTGGTTGAGCGAGAGCGCGCGACGCGCCTGGTCATCGTATTTGTTGATGTCGGTGGTGAGCTGGGCTTTTTGCAGCTCCAGCCGCTTCTCGCTTGTCACCACATCGGCGATGCTGCGGCGCAGATTCTGCAACTGCTCCAACTGCTTCTGATAGGAATAGTCGAGGGTCTGGCCGGGGTCTTCGGCCCGATCCAGCATCGAACTGAACACCGACTTCACATAGGTCGTGAATCGCGAAAGCACACCCACGGCTGAGCCTCCTCTAGTTTGCTCGTTGTACGCCTGCGGTCGCTTCTGGTCTCTGGTCGCCTACCGCTATCTACCTTTGTGTCTACGCCTGCCGGATCACCGCCAGAACCTCGGCAGCGCGGCGCTCCAATTCGTCTTTGCTATCCGCCTCCACATTCAGACGTAAGAGCGGCTCCGTATTTGACGGGCGCACATTCGCCCACCAGGTCGGGAACCCGATTGTGACGCCATCCAGATGGTCGATCTGCGCGCCCCGGGCGGCGAATTGGCGCTCGACCGCCGCCAAGCGCTCCTGCTGGTCATGCACCTCGCTGTTGATCTCACCGCTGCGGAAGCGTGTATCGACCTCCGCCACCAACTGCGAGACGGTCTTGCCGCTGACGCTCACCAGCTCCAGCACGATCAGGAAGGCGATCAGCCCGGAATCAGCGTACCAGTTATCGCGGAAATAGAAATGGCCAGAGTGCTCGCCACCAAAGATGGCGTTCTCCTGGCGCATCTGCGCTTTGATGAAACTATGCCCCACGCGCGTGCGTACGGCGCGCCCGCCATCGCGCTCGATCACCTCTGGTACGGATCGCGAGCAGATCAGGTTGTAGAGAATGGTTGCCCCTGGATGCGTCTGGAGCAGGCTGTGGGCGACCAGCGCCGTCACCATGTCGCCACCCAGCAGCCGCCCATGCTCATCGATGAGGAACATGCGGTCGGCGTCGCCATCGAAGGCGATGCCCATGTTGCAGCCCTGCGCTGGCACGACCTTGCGCAGCTTCTCGGTATTCTCCGGCTCGATCGGGCTGGCGGGATGGTTGGGGAAGGAGCCATCCAGCTCGAAGTAGAGCGGAACCAGTTCACAGGGCAGCTTCTGGAAGACGCGCGGCACGATCAGCCCCGCCATGCCGTTGCCGGCGTCCACCGCGATCTTATACGGCTTGACCTTCGACACGTCGATGAACGAGAGGCAGTGCGCCACGAAGTCGTCGGAGACGTCGCGCTGAGTGATCTGCCCTTGGCGCGTCGGCGCGGCGAACTGCCCGGAGACCGCCAGATCGCGAATGTCGAACCCGCCTGTCTCCGAGCTGATGGCGACGGCGTCGGCGCGGCACATCTTCAAGCCGTTGTACTGCTTGGGATTGTGCGAGGCGGTGATCATGGCGCCGCCGGGGTAGCCGAACTTGCCGACGGCGAAGTACAGCTCGTCGGTGGTCGTCATCCCCAGATCGACGGCGTCGGCGCCCTGGTCGGTGATGCCGCGCATGAAGGCCGCCGCCAGCGCCGGAGAGCTGAGTCGCATGTCGCGCCCGACGGCGATGCGCTCGACGCCCAGATACTGCGCGAAGGCCCGTCCGATGCGATAGGCGGTCTCGTCGTTGAGATCGGTGGGGTAGACACCCCGCACATCGTAGGCGCCGAAGATCTTCGGATTGACCTCAGACGGGCCAGAAGGACTTGCCATCGCGTCCGCTTCCTCTCCATCGGCTGCATCGCCCGCACATCGCCCGCGCTGCTCGCGCCTCACACACGCAAGGGGCAGGGCGCCGCTCCATGCGTCAGCCCTGCCCCTATGATATGCGATTTTCGTCGCTGCTCGCGACCTCACCCAATGTCTACCCGAAGATGGGGAAGAGCAGCAGCCCGCGCGCCAGAATCTCGCCGATGAAGATGAAGGAAACGCAGAGGTACAGCATGCCGGTGGCCGACTGGAACGAGCGCCCGCGCGTCAGGTAGAGCGCGGCGCCGCCCAGCCCCAGCGGCGCGAGGAAGCCCAGCACAAACTCCAGCCAGAACATTGCCGTCGTGGCGATGGGCGTCTGGCGCGCGTCGGCGGGCGACTGGCCCGCCGTCTGGCCCGGCGCCGCTGTGGGTGTGCTGACGACCAGGCTGCCGTTGCCCGTGTGGATGACCGTGCCGGGGGTGATGTGCGTCACCGGCACAGTGGCGTGGATAGTGGCCGGCCCAACGAAGATCAGGAACGCCATCTCCAGCACGAGCGCCACCAGCGTCAGCGTCGTCACGAACTCCAGCGGCTTGCCAGAGGCGGTGGGCGTGTTGAGATACCAGTGGCCCAGCAGCATGGCGGTCATCACGCCGCCCAGCGCCAGCGCCCCGGCGATCAGCGCCGCCACCACCAGCGCGCCATCCAGTCGGCTGGCGGCCAGCGTGCGGTAGGCCATGCCGACGACGAAGAGGTCGGCCAGCGCCACCAGCGAGACGAGCGCGCCCAGCCCGAAGCGCGCCAGCCGCAGCGGCGACTCGCCCAGCGCCGCGCGCAGACCACGCGCCTGCTGCGCGCCCTTGGGGCGTGGCGCGCGGTCGAGCCAGAGCAGCACATTCCAGGGGATCATCAGCAGCAGCAGCGCCAGTGTCAGTGGCCCCTGACCGGCCAGCCACGGCTCATCCAGCCCATAGCCATGCACGATCTGTGGCGAGGCGAAGGCAGACATCGCGCCGAGGGTCAGCAGGGCGGCCAACGCATACAGCACGCCCTGGAAGATGATGAAGTTGCGGCTGCTGTCGCCGCGCACATCGAGCAGGAACAGGCTGATGAACGACCCGGCGGTCAGTTCGAGCAGCACCAGAAACAGCGCCAGTGGGAGGACTTGCATATCGCCTCTATCTCGCCTCGATCACTCGTTCTCATCGGTAGGATGGTGGGGTTGTCGTCGCACGCGGCGACATTCGCCTCCGATTATACAGCATCGGCTGGGACTGGGGCGCGCCCCGCGATGTAAATCTGCCCACCGAGGAGGCGTCGTAATGGGGGAGATGTGAGCGCGATGACGAAGGGATGGGACGATGAGTGAGCGCCCCAACGAGCCAGACGCGCGCCAGCAGCGGCTCGACGCGCTGCGCAGCCTGGCCCACGATGAGCCAACTACGCCCGCCACAACTGAGGCGCCGCCAGCGCTAACCCCAGCGTCTCCGCCGACGCTGCGCCAACTCGCGGGGGTCAGCCCACGCCGCCCCGCCACCACGGCGCGTCGGCGGTGGCGGCGCTGGCGCGCGCCCGCGCTGGTGATTGTCGCGGCGGTGGTCATCTTCGGCGTGGTGATCGGCGCCATCCTGAAGAATAGCGGGCTGCGGCTCGGCCCGAAGCCCCCACCCGCGCTGGCGAGCAAAGTCGTCTCGCTGTCGGCGGCGGGATCGTTCTCGTGTCCCTCCACGCCAGCCTGGTCGCCCGATGGCAAGCAGCTCGCTGTGCTCGCGGTGGTTGGCGCATCGCCCAATGGCTGCTTCCCGTACAGCGACGTGACGAATATCCAGCAGACGAGCAACGGCGAAACCACGATCAGTGGCCCAGCGCCCGACAAGTTTGCCATCGTCATCTTCGACATCGCCAGCGGCCATGCCGCGCGCACGATCACGCTGCCCGTACCGTCGGCTAAATTGCTCTGCGCTGGCTACGACGCATGCGCAACTCAGCCTACTTCGCCTACCTCGTTCGTCAACATCCAGTATTCTCGCCCGGAATCGTTGGGGTGGAGTCCAGGCGGCCATACTATCGCGGTTTTCGCGAGCTACAACTACACTCCCAACGACTACATACACTTTCAGGATCGTGGACTGTTGATCACCGTGCCTGTGGACGGCGACGCCGCTCCACGCAGTTTCGTCGCGCTTGGACGCATGGCGTTGGGCTATACCAGTCATCCTATCGGCGTCCAGAACATCTATAGCCCGCCACGGTTCACGTGGAATCTGACCTCTGGCGTTTCGACCTACGCCGACATCCAGCGTGGCCAGTGGCCGTTGACGGCGCCGTTCGCTGCGGGCTATCGGCTAGGAGTTGATGGCGCGCTGACGATAGATCAGCAGGCGCAGACAGGTGATACTACGCCCTGGCGCCAGGGTGTGCTCAATGTCTATACCGCGCAGGGCCTGGCGCATCCTGTTGTTCGCTATCAGGCCAGCCAGTGGCTCTGGTCGCCGGACAGCCGCTATGCGCTGCCGAACGTCGACCTCGGCGTCTATTTGAACATCGCAGGCGAGACAGCTACACCACCGCCCGACACCTCCGGCCTGATCCCGGAGCCGATCGTCGTACCGCCAGACGCCGCACTGAACCAGACCATCTGGGCCGCCATCAAAGCGAACAGCAACGTTGGCCTGGCGCGCAACCCCGATGGCAAACTGCTCGCCGCTTGGGACTGTGCGCCGAACGGCGCCGGGCGACTCACCATCCGCAATGTCGGCAACGGCCAGACGGTGGCGCAGGCGAACTACACCTACCCGCTGACGAGCACATCGCTGGGCTGCGGAGGCGCTCTCAGCCCCATCACCTGGTCGCCCGATGGCGCACGTATCGCCGTCAGCGACGAGCAGGATGCGCAGATCATCGTCTGGCAGGTGAATGTGCACGGGTGAGGCCGCAGGAGGAAAAGACGGCAATGAGCGAGCATTCGGGTGATGGCGAGCGCCAGCGAAGGCTTGACGCCCTGCGTAATCTCATCCAGCAGGCGGCGCCACAGACCGATGCGCAGCCGACAGAGACGACTGCGCCGCATCCCGCGCTTGCGGATGACCATGCGCAAGTCAGTGGTGGCTATCGACGCTGGCGCAGGGCGGCGCTGATTGGCGTAGCTGTGGTGATCGTCGTCGCCATCGCCGGAGGCGTCATCCTGCGCGGCGCGGGTCACAGTGGACAGCCGGGCGCCAACACCACGCCCGCGCTCGCGGTGAAAGGGTTCGATCTCAACGGCATCATCTATTGCGCCAGCCAGCCTGCGTGGTCGCCCGATGGCAAGCAACTCGCCGTCTTTGGCCAGACCAACCTGCCCACCGACAATTGCGTGGCCTACAATCCGCAGATCGACGCCGCCACAAACGGCGGAGGAATCTATCACAGTAGTAATGTCGCCACGGGCTTTGCGCTCGTTATTCTCAACAGCGCCACCGGACATGTGACGCATCGCGAGACGTTACCAGCGCCCAGCCCCGACGCGCTGTGCGCAGGCGCCAGCGGATGCCAGATACAGAACACCAACCTCCAATCGCTGGCCTGGACACCCGATGGTCACTCCATCGCGCTCTTCCTGACGTATGAACTGCTGACGGGAACTGATCCTACCGGGGCGCCGCTGAACCGCCAGGAAGCGGGCGCGCTGCTCATCGTGCAGCCGGGCGTTGGCGCGCCGCCTCGGCTGTTGGTGGCGGCGACGCCTATCGCGCCAGCGAACGGCAGCGGCGAACAGGCTGGGCTGCCGCTCATCACCTGGAATCTGAAGACCGGAGCCGCAAACGTCAGCGCGATTCCCGGCGCGCTGACTGGCGCCACACCTCCCTACATCCCGGCCTATGCCTGGCAGGCCAGTGAGCAATACATCCAGACAACGGGCGATACCATCCCCTTCGCTCCATCGTACCAGTGGACCGCCGATGGCCAGCTCCGCGCGGCGCCCAGCTCCGCGACGACGCCAGCGGCCAGCGCCATCACCCCGTGGCGCAGTGGCGTGGTCGGAGAACGGCGCAGCCCCTCCGACCCCGTGTTGTATCGCACGAGCCAGTGGCTATGGTCAGCCGATGGGCAGTATGTGACGCCCGATCTGGCCACCTCCGCATTCCTCAACCTGCCGGGAACAAACGCGGCGCCCGCGACGGACGGATATATGCCGCCGCTGGTCAATCCGCCGAATGGAGCGAACAGCGCCGCCATCCCGCTGGCGACGGGATCTGAGGCGGGCATGACGCTCGCCCAGAGTCCAGATGGCACGCTGCTCGCCACGCTCAATTGCGCGCCAAACGATACCGCCGTCCTCTCCATCCGCGCTAACAAAGGAAGCGATCCGCTGGCGCAGACGCACTACACCTACCTATCTGGTGTCCTGTCGCTGGCCTGCTACGGAGACCTCAACTCCCTCGTCTGGTCGCCCGACGGAACACGCATCGCCACGATCGACGAGCAGGATGCGCAGATCATCGTCTGGCAGGTGAATGTGCGCGGGTGAACGCCCTCACCCCAGCCCTCTCCCAGAGGGAGAGGGAGCCGGAGGCGTTTCCGTTCGGCGAAGGCGCAGGTCGCTCGCTGATTCCTGCCTTGCTTGACCCGGCTTCGCGCACGATGGTATGCTATATCCTAGTTGGCAAGTCGGAATAAGCGAGGAGGCCGGCAATGCTGCGGGTATCGACACGCGGTGAGTATGGGGTGCGCCTGATGGTTCATCTGGCGCGCCACTACGGAGACAGGCCCTGCTCGCTGACCGAGATCAGTCTGGCTGAAGGGCTGGAACTGCAACAGCAGTATCTGGAGCAGTTGGTGCGGTCCCTGCGCCAGCACGGAATGGTGGAATCCACCCGTGGCGCGCATGGCGGCTATCGGCTGGCGAAGTCGCCCGAAGAGCTGCGCATGAGCGAGATTCTGCGCGCGCTGGAGGGGCCAATCGCGCCGATGATCTGCGCGACCGAGGGCGAGATGGACGTCATCTGCGACCGTCTGGACGGCTGCTCGACCCACTTCCTGTGGGCGCGGGTGCGCGACGCCATCACGGCGACGCTCGACGCCATCACCCTGGCCGATCTGCTGCGCGAGGCCGACGCTGCGTTGGCCGTGCAACAGGTGATGGCCAGCCAGCGCGCCGTCCAGCGGCTCATCACCCTGACGCCACGCGCCGGGCGATCCGCTCCGGGCGGAGCAGGCGCGCAGCAGGCCTGAGCCAACCCACTTTCACATAGCGACATCGGCTCAGCGGAGCCTGACCACGTTCGCGGCGCTCGGCGCGCTCGGACGCGATAACGATTCGGGAACGAGAAGAAGCATCACCCGGCGCATCTGCGCGCGGGAGGAGGTTCGCATCACGGCTATGGAGACCACATCCGCCACTGCCACGCCGGGCGTCGAGACACAGCCCGCGCAGCTCGTCATCCGCGGCCTGCACGCCAGCGTCGAGGGCAAGGAGATTCTGCGCGGCGTCGATCTGACGATCACTCAGGGGGAGACGCACGCCCTGATGGGGCCGAATGGCTCCGGCAAGAGTACGCTCGCCAACGTCATCATGGGACATCCCAAGTATCAGGTGACCAGCGGCGAGGTCCTCTTCAAGGGCCACAACATCCTTGAACTCTCGCCCGACAAGCGCGCGCGCATGGGCATCTTCCTGGCCTTCCAGTATCCCAGCTCCGTTCCCGGCGTCACCGTCGCCAACTTCCTGCGGCGCGCGGTGGATGCCCGCCGCGAGGGGTATGATCCCGCCGCCAATAACGAGGCGACCGGACAGGTCTCCAAGCGCAAGGGTATTCCGCCCGCCGAGTTCCGCAAGCTGATCAACGAGAAGATGAAGATTCTCAAAGTCGATCAGAGCTTCATCAACCGCTATCTGAACGAGGGCTTCTCCGGCGGCGAGAAGAAGCGCGCCGAGATCCTGCAGATGGCGATGCTGGAGCCGAGCATGGCGGTGCTGGACGAGACGGATTCCGGCCTCGACATCGACGCGCTGCGCGTCGTCTCGGAGGGCGTCAACGCGCTGCGTGGGCCGCGCATGGGCGTGCTGATCATCACGCACTACCAGCGCATCCTGAACTACATCACGCCAGATGTGGTGCATGTCATGCATCAGGGGCGCATCATCAAGACGGGCGGTTCCGATTTCGCGCTGGAGCTGGAGAAGAAGGGCTACGAGTGGCTCATCGGCCCGGAGGCAGCGGAGGCAGCGGAAAGCAAGTAGCCTCCGATGACCCCTGCGACGACGACCAGCCGAACAGGAGCCGGGAGGTATGCCCTTCCGGCTCCTGCGCATTGTTGAGGCGTAGCTGAGGCGTAGCGAGGCGCCCAAAGGCGGGCGCGAGGAGTGAGGCAGCATGCTCGACGCGAGTGAAGCGACTGACGCGACCACATCATCCGCGACCGCCAGCGACGCCGTAGCCATCGGAGCTGTCGGAGCGATCGGCGCCATCGGGTCGCTCGCGCCGCGCGCCGATTTCCCCATCCTCGCGCGCGAGATCAATGGCAAGCCGCTGGCGTTCCTCGATAGCGCCGCCAGCAGCCAGAAGCCCACCGCCGTCCTCGCTGCGATGGATCAGTTCGCGCGCACCTCCTACGCCAACATCCATCGCGGCGCCTACACGCTCAGCGAGGAAGCCACCCGCGCCTACGAGCGCGCCCGCAAGAACGTGGCGAAATTCATCAACGCCCGCAGCGCCCGCGAGGTCATCTTCACGCGCAATACGACGGAGAGCATCAATCTGGTCGCGCGGACATGGGCCGACGCCAATCTGCGCGCGGGCGACGCGATTCTGCTGAGCGAGATGGAGCACCACAGCAACATCGTGCCGTGGCAGCTCGCCGCCCAGCGCACTGGCGCGCGTGTCTCTTACACGCCCATCACCAACGAGGGCGAGCTTGATCTGGCCGCCTATGACACGCTGCTGGAGCGGCACAAGCCAAAGCTGGTGGCGCTGACCCAGATGTCGAATGTGCTGGGGACGCTGACGCCGCTGCCTGAGCTGATCGCCAAAGCCCACGCCGTCGGCGCGCTCGTTCTGGTGGATGGCGCGCAGGGGGCGCCGCACCTGCCAGTGGATGTGCGGGCGCTCGACTGCGATTTCTACGCCTTCAGCGGGCATAAGATGCTCGGCCCGTCCGGTATCGGCGTGCTGTGGGGGCGCGCCGCGCTGCTGGAGGCCATGCCGCCCTTCCTCGGCGGCGGCGATATGATCCGCGAGGTGACGCTGGAGGGCACGACCTTCAACGATCTGCCGTGGAAGTATGAGGCGGGCACGCCTGCCATCATCGAGGCGATCGGGCTGGGCGCGGCGGTAGACTACCTGCGCCAGCTCGACATGGAGCAGGTGCGCGCCCACGAGCATGCGCTGACGGTCTACGCGCTGGAGCGGCTGCGCGCCATCCCCGACATGACGATCTTCGGGCCGCCCGCCGAGCGCCGCGGCGGCGTCATCTCGTTCACGCTGGGCGACATCCACGCGCACGACCTGGCCACGCTGCTCGACCGCGAGGGCGTGGCCGTGCGGGCTGGCCACCACTGCGCGCAGCCGCTGATGGAGCGGTTGCAGGTGGCGGCCACCGCGCGCGCCAGCTTCTACGTCTACACTACCTCCGCTGAGATCGACACGCTGGCGGAGGCGCTGGAACACGCGCGCGCCGTCTTTGCGCTATAGTTTATGTGAGCGGCGCAGCGGTTGAAACCGCGCCTGAAGGTGGTCTGCGGGCCGCCACCAGACCCGCCTGCGCGGGTTCAGAGAAAACACCACATCTATGGATGACATCTATCGCCAATACATTCTGGAGCATTACCGCGAGCCGCATAACCACGGCAAGCTGGAGCAGCCCACGCTGAGCGCGGCGGATACCAATCCGCTGTGCGGCGACCGCATCGAGATCGATCTGAACGTCGGCGACGACGACCATGTGCGCGAGGTGCGCTTCAGCGGGCGGGGCTGCGCAATCAGCCAGGCGACCGCTTCGATGCTGACCGACCGCATCGAGGGGGCCAGCCTCGACGAGCTGCGCGCGCTGACCCCCGACGACATCTTCGAGATGCTCGGCGTGGAGATTGGCCCGGCGCGGCAACGCTGCGCGCTGCTCTCGCTGCGCGTGCTGCACCAGGGCATCCAGGGGCCATACACGGGCCGCTGGACCGACGACGAAGAGGACGAGGACGAGGAGTAAGGGCTGCGCGGCTGGCGCTCGCGGCCTTGAAAGGCCGGAGCACGCGGATGGCGGCTTGAAAGCCGCATTGGGAGATGCGCCAGGGGCATTGATGCCCACGTACCGTGCGACGGCCATTTATGGCCGCGATCAGCCGCGAAAGGCAGGGCGATGATGTTTGACGAGATCGCTCGGGCGCTGGCCCATGGGCAGGCTGTGGCGCTGCTCACCGTCGTGCGGGTCAATGGCGCGACCCCCTGCCCGCCGGGAACTCGCCTGCTGGCGCGCGAAGGCGGCGCGCTGAGCGGCACCCTGGGCGCCGCCAGCCTGGACGCCCGCGCACGTGAGGATGGGCTGCGGCTGCTGCGCTCTGGCGAATCGGAGCTGGTCACGTACCACCTCGACCCCGACTCAGGCGAGAGTGTGGGGAGCTGCGGGGCGACCATCGAGGTCTTCATCGAGCCGCTGCGACCCGAGCCACGCCTGCTAATCGCCGGGTCGGGCTACGTGGCGCAGGCGTTGGCGCGGCTGGCGGCGCCGCTGGGCTGGCGCGTGGCGCTGGTGGATGACCGCTCGGAGTTCGCTGGCTCGGCTGCGCTGCCGCCGGGCGCCGAGGTCGCAGTGGCCGAGATCGCGGGCTGGCTGCGCGAGCGCCAGGCCGACGCCATGAGCGCCATCGTCATCGTCACGCGCGGCCACCGCTCCGATGAGGAGGCGCTGCGCGCGGCTATCGAGAGCGCGGCGGGCTATGTCGGCATGATCGGCAGCCCCTCCAAGGTGCGCAATATCTTCCGCCATCTGCTGCGCGCCGGGACGCCACGCGCCGACCTGGAGCGCGTGCATGCGCCCATCGGCCTCGATCTGGGCGCGCAGACCCCCGACGAGATCGCCCTGAGCATCGCGGCGGAGTTGCTGGCCTGGCGGCGCGGCGGCACGGGCCAGCGCCTGCGCGACACCACCAGCGTGCTCAAGCGCATCGCCGCCAGCGACATCGCCCAGCCCGACGCCGAAGAGGGCGCGGATCCCGCCGGAGGGGCTGAAACAGGGACCACAGCGAGTAATCTTCCCAACCTGACGACCGAGATCGTGGGCTAGCCCATTACCGTGACAGGAACCTGCCCTACCACTCCACTGTGGTCATCGCTCAGGGAAGGAACCAGGCTGAGCCGCCTTCATACTGAGACGATGATGTAGCTTTGCTGAGGTTGGCGTTGAACTCCTCGTAGTTATGTCCACGACGCAATTCTGGTAGTAACCTACGGCTTCATTGCTGGTACCGTAGTTCGTGTTGTAGACAGTTGCGCCGGTGTTCATGTCGAGTTGGTACGGATTTGGGGCGCACTGGTCATATCCGTACGTGTCGGTGTAGATCGCATAGCTTTGCGGAGCTGACGTGGAGGCCCATACCGCCCACACGAAGCTGCTGTCGTCAGTCCAGTTGATACATCCCTGGCCACTGAGCCAACCATTCTGAACCTGGACGCCTACATCCACTTTGCAATCCCAGCCAGTCCAGCCCTCTGCGCGAGTGGGCTCGGCATACGCGGTAGGCGCACTTGTGGCAACAACCGTCAGAACGAAAGCGGCCAATAGCGCGAGCAACCCGAAGCGTTTAGCCATTGCATGCCCTTCCTATCTGCGTTGGAAAGACCGAGGCGGGCACAGACGAGGAGGCATAGACCTGAAGCACGCCGAATGTTGTGCGCGTCTCACTCGTTATAGCGCCAGCGCCGCTTATGATCTGGCTGTCCTGGGTCTCGACGCGCCCCTGGGCGTCCGCGTCGATGATTGTGACCTCGGTCGCGTTTCCCTGTAGACTTGTACGCGCAACCCACGAATACGCGGAACCAACGCTACCATATACCTGAACTGGAGTTACTCCGATGATGGAATCGCGCGACGTGGGAACGCCATAGGCCGGGGCTTTCAAGAGTGTCTTGCTAAACCCTTGGCTGGCAAGTTTTGATTCGTCCGCAAACGGTGGCAGCGTAGCGCGCATCTGCGCGACACTGACCGACTGCGATTGCTGGGTGCAAGAAGGCCCCTGTCCAGCGTACGCCGAACCCAGCAGGAGCATGACACCATTCCTGGTTTGCAGAATTTCTTGCAAGGGTACGCCCGTGCTGAGCGTGTAGCTGGCGAAGAACACGGTTGGTATGCCATCGGCGCCAATTTGCTCCCAGACTGATCCTGTCACAAGCTGACCATTGGCCGGGTCAGGACTGGTGGCCCTATACGAGTAACTCACTTGCGTCCAGTGTACGGTATGTCCTGCTAATGCCGATGGAATGACCATCCAAAGCGCTGGTCCGCTGCCGGGTGATCTTCCAGACGATTTTGAGTGCGCGCCGGTGTTTTTGATCGTACTGGCTGGAGTAGGCGTCGCGAACACTGCCGTACTGGTTCCACCACGCGCCAGTAACCCCGTCCCCGACGTTATTCCGCCAGCGATGAGTATCATGACCGCTATCAGAATCCCAAGTATCGCCCTGCCGCGATGCCACGATACGAGGCTCCTTTTCTTTGGTATCGTCGTGCCACCTCCATGCATGACTCCCACGCGATCCCGCTTGTGTTGGGATGACAGTTCAACGAAGCGTTGATGACTGGTTTGCAGTACACCTCCTATCCAGAACATCTAATTTCACAGAAACTACGCCTACTGGCTACTCAGAATCTGCCTGGATAGTCCCCACACATATGGGTTTGTGTCTTCCTCCTTCTTGACAGCCAGCGTACACTATGAATGTACGCTTGTGAAGTTGCGCCACGCAACGTTGCGTGGCGCAACATACGAGGAAGCACATCCGCTCGCCCCCTCCCCCCGACACGCGGGCGGAGATGGGAGGGAACGGACACCATGGACGCATCTGCGCATGATCCACGCTCGGCAGCTCAGGAGTTGGATATTTCCTGGAGCGACTTCGGCCCCTTTCACAAGCGCCTGCGCATGCGCCGTGGACTCTCACAGGAACGCCTCGCCGAGCGACTCGGGTGTGATCGCACCTACATCTGGCGGCTGGAGCACAGTCGCAACCATCCCAGCCGTATCTTCCTACACGACCTGGAGCAAACCATCGTGCTGACGGCGCAGGAAGCCGCCGCGCTGGCAAGGTTCATGTCACTGCGCGCCTATTCGACGGATGAGGCACTCGGTCAGTGAGGCTGCGCGCCGCACGACCATGCTTGCTAGCCCATCCACCTTGCTGTGATGATTCCCCGCCCGCCGACGTACCTTCCAGCGAGAAGGCTGCGCATGCGCGAGGGAACGGCAATGGCCATGCGTGTCAGCGCTAGCGCGACGCCGAGGAAGGCGCGTGATGGCGATGTCAGGCATACTATTCGATCTGCTAGCGGGGGGCGTCGGCTGCCTGGCGGTAGCGCTGCTGGGGCTGGCGGGCGTCTTCCGGCGGCTGGGGCGACGAGGGCGCGTCATCCTGAGCGCGTGCCTGGCGCTGCTGCTGATCCTGGCGTGCGGCGCGACACAGCTCGGCGCCATCCGCACGGCGCTCTCGCAGCAGGCCAGCCCCAGCCATGCCACGCTGGTCGCGCTCTCTGCCGATAGCGCGAATCTGGACACCGTCACCGGGCTGAGCGGCCACGATGGCTCGACCCTCTGGCGGCGCCCGCTGGGCCTCTATCTCGTCTCCGGGACGGTCGCCGATAACGCCGTCTATCTGGTGGGATTCGCCCAGCCCAATCAGTCGCAGGCGTCGCTGCTGGCGCTGCGGCTGAGCGATGGCGCGTCGCTCTGGCGCATGGCGCTGCCGGGGCAACAGACGCCGTCGCAACTGCTAGTGGCAGGCGGCGTGGTGATCGCGCTGGTCAGAACCGGCACGGCCCCGCCAGCCTACGAGTTGCGCGCCATCGACCGCTTCTCGCATACGCTGGCCTGGCGCGTCGCCATCCCCAATCCACCCGCCTATAGTGGCTTCGATGCGCTGGCCACTGGCGCGGGGTTGCTCTTCCTCGGCTCACAGGATGGCGTCGTGCGCGCCCTGCGCCTCGGCGATGGCGGCGCGGCGTGGAGTGCGCGCATCACCCCCACCAACACCTTTCAGCAGACCCCCCCATCGCTCGGCGTGGTGGCGCGCGGCGCGACGCTGATCGCCTACGACACGACCGGCGAGGTGGTCAGCCTGCGCCAGAGCGACGGCGCGACCCTCTGGGGGCGGCAGCTTCCAGGGTCGCCAGGCGCCTATTTCGAGCAACAGGTGACGCTGACGAGAAGCTCCCTGTATGCCTGCGCCCTCGACCCCGCGAGCCACCTGCGCGCACTCCTGGCGCTCGATCCACAGACGGGCGCCGCCCGCTGGAGCCACGACAGCTCGTGCGCCTTCTCCACGCCTGTCGAATCCGGCGCCGATCTCTACATGCTGGATTCGACGCTGCTGACTGCGCTGCGCGTCAGCGATGGCGCGTTGGTCTGGCGCGGCCAGCCCGAGGATGCCGACCTGGGCTACACTACGCTCCAAAGCGACGACGGCGTGGTCTTCGCCGCCACCACCATCTCGAATTACCGCAGTATCAGTATCTGCGGCCAGTGGTTCCCGCCAGGCATCTCGCTCTGCCACAACACGCAATATATCGCCGCGTTCGATGGCGCGGCGGGCGCGCGCTACTGGCGCACCGCGGATAGCTACATCGGGCTGCTGGGCGCCGCGCCCCCCACCCGAAGCCCTTTCCCCGCTTTGCGGGGGGGGGGAGCCAGCGCGGGCAGCGCGTTCATGGCGGCTGACGATCAGCGCAGATCGTCCTGCGGCTGCTGATTCCAGGGTAGCACGCGCTCCAGCAGGGTCTTGCTCTGGCGCTGATTGGCCTCGCCCAGGGTGATGCCCAGCCGCCCGGCCTGCTGCTCCAGACTCTTCAGCTCGCTCTGCGCGCTGATATTGGCATGGTAGAACACCCACTCGAAGAGCGCCACGAGCGCGATGGCCAGCGCGCCCAACGCCCACGGCTCCTGCGTGGGGCTGACACTGCTCAGCAGTGTGGCGCCGCCAGTCGCCAGCCGCACCTGGTCGCCAATCAGCGCAGCCACGCCGAACGCCATGCAGCCCAGCACGGCGATAGGATAGAGCACGAACGAGGTATCGCTGCTGGGCCGCTCACCCGATGGGATGGTGGCCAGCCGCCAGCGAAACGCCTGCTCGATGTTCGGAATGTCGTCCATGAATTGCTGGATATAGAACTCTTTGATGACGTAGGTGGTGATGATGCTATCGCGCAGCGACTGGCGCAGGTGGATCAGCCGCACGAAGAAGATCGCGCTGAGCAGACCGCCCGCGATCAAGAGGCCAACGGCCAGCGGGCGCAGGTCGTTCTTGGTGTTGTTGCTGAGCTGGTAGACCGCGCCCAGCGCGGAAAGCATCGCGCCCATGATGGTGAAGTAGAAGTTGAAGATGCGCTCGCGATTCTCATAGACTTGATAAGCGGCCAGCCCGGCGTAATCGAACTCCTTGAGCAGGATGTTCTCCACGCGCAAGGAGGTATCGAGGCGGGGTCGTGGCGCGTCCGGATCCGCGCCGTCAGTGGGCGCGGAGGGCAGTGGGCGGGCCTTTGGCGGCCTGCCGGTTCGCTCTGGTGGCAGCATCGGCGCTCCTCATCCGTCGTGGTCGTCGCCATCCATCGCCCGTCAGCACACAGGCACGGGCGCGAGGCGACCCGCCAGGGTGGTTCTCCCTGCGCCCCAGTATAGCGGCTTGGCGCCTGTTTGCCCAGAAGCCCCCTCCCCTGCCCCTCGCCAGCGGATGGCGCCACCGACGCGCAGGGTTCGCGGGGTCGTCACACGCGCCGGTCACATTTCGTCGGTGCGTTACGTCAGGGTAGTAGAGGCGCAAACTGGCGCCATGAAAAGCGCAAAAGGAAAGGGCAACCATCATGTCACTCGCAGTCTCCACCATCATGCTCGGCGTCGAGGACCTCAACCGCGCGAAGCAGTTCTATAGCGAGGGACTGGGCTGCACGGTCGCGAAAGACTATCCGCACTTCGTCGAAATCACCCTGGGCGATGGCTCGTCGTCGCTGGCGCTCTACCAGCGCGAGGCGGCGGCGGCGGATGCGGGCGTCTCCGCCGAAGGCTCCGGCTTCCGTGGAGTATCGTTCCACTATACCGTGGCGACGAGCGCCGAGGTGGACGAGGTGATGGGCAAGGCCGTCACGGCGGGCGCGGAGGTCGTGAAGCCCGCCGCCAAGACGGGCTGGGGCTACTTCGGCTACTTCGCCGACCCGGATGGCTTCCTCTGGAAGGTCGCCGCGACCTCGTATTAGCGGCCAGATCGCGACACACAGGCAGAGGGCAGGCTGGTTCGCCAGCTTGCCCTCTGTCTTGCGCGAAAGGCGCCGCTCAGTGCGCCGCCTGCTTCTCAGCGACCTCTTTCTTGTGGGCGTCGATGATGCCCTGCTGCACGTTGGTGGGTACCTCCTCGTAGCTGGAGATCTCCATCGTGAAGGAACCACGCCCCTGGGTGATGGAGCGCAGATCGGTGGCGTAGTGTAGCATCTCGGCCATCGGCACATGCGCCATGATGCGCTGCATGCCATGCTCGCCCGGCTCCATGCCCAGGATGCGCGCCCGCTTGGTGTTCAGATCAGAGGTGATGTCGCCCATGTGCTCATCGGGCGCGAGAATCGTCACCTGCATGATCGGCTCCAGCAGCGTCGGGGCGGCCAGCGCCACCGCCTCCTTCATGCCCAGCCGCGCCGCGATCTCGAACGCCTGCGACGATGAATCGACATCGTGGTATTTGCCATCCACCAGGCAGACGCGCACATGCGTCATCGGGTAGCCCGCCAGGAATCCCTCGCGCAGCGACTCGTTGACGCCCTTCTCGACACCCGGCACGTATTCTCTCGGTACTACGCCGCCGACACTGCGATTCTCGAAGACGAAGTCGCGCTCGTCGCCCGTCAGCGGCTCGATCTCCAGCCAGACATCGCCGAATTGCCCATGCCCGCCGGTCTGCTTCTTGTGGCGACCCTCCGCGCGCGCCTTCTTCTTGATGGTCTCGCGGTATGGCACATGGCGGTCGCGGCGCGTCACCTCGACACCAAAGCGGCGCTGCACGCGCTCCAGCGCAATCTCCACATGCGACTCACCCATGCCCGATACCAGCGTCTCCGCCGTCTCCGGGTCGCGCGCGACATGCAAGGTGGGGTCTTCCTCCACCATGCGGGTGAGGGCCACGCTCATCTTGTCGAGGTCGCTCTGCGTTTTGGGGTGAACCGCCGCTGTAAAAAGCGGCTCTGGCAGGTGGATGACGTCGCGCTTCTCGCAATCCTTCGCGCCGAGGGTGTTGCCGGTGTGGGTCTTGCTCAGCTTCACCACCGCGCAGATGTCTCCGGCGGGGGCTTCGAGAATCTGCTCCTGCGACTTGCCGCGCACCTGCAAGAGCTGGCCCAGGCGCTCATCGGTCGCGGTATCCACATTGAAGGCGTGCGCGTCGGATTTGAGGGAGCCGCTGTAGACGCGCAGGAAGCTGTAGGTGCCCTTCTGCGGATCGACCATCGTCTTGAAGACGAAGGCGCAGGGCTGGCCATCGGGCGAGACGCCGGGGCGCTCAGCCGCCGAGGGCAGGTAATCGACGATGGCGTCGAGCAGGTTCTGCACACCGATGTTCCTGGCGGCGCAGCCCGCCAGCGCGGGGGCCAGCAGGCCGCCAGCCACCGCCAGGCGCACGGCGTGGCGCAGCTCATCCTCGCTGATCTCGCCGCCTTCCAGATACTTGGTCATCAGGTCGTCGTCGGCCTCGCACGCCGCCTCAACCAGCGCATCGCGATAGCGGGTCATCTGCTCGCGCACGTCGCCGGGAATCTCGCGCTCGACCACCTTGTCGGCGTCGAAGCCGTAGGCCTTGCCAGAGATGATGTCTACCACGCCAGTAAACGCGCCTGCCTGGCCGATGGGGATGGTCAGCGGGGCGACCTTGGAGCCGAAGCGCTCGCGCAGGGAATCGAGCGCGTGGTCGTAGTTCGTGTTCTCGCGGTCGAGCTTGTTGATGAAGATGAGCCGGGGAAGCTGGTACTCGTCGGCGTGATCCCAGGCCAGCTGCGTGCCGACCTCGACGCCTTTCTCGGCGGAGACCACCAGCAGCGCCGCATCCGCGACGCGCAGGCCCGCCATCACCTCGCCTACAAAGTCCGCTGTGCCAGGGGTATCGAGGAAGGTGACCTTCGACTCGCGCCACTCCAGCGGCAGGACGGTGAGGTTGATGGACATGCGGCGCTTCTGCTCATCGGGGTCCGTGTCGGAGACCGATGAGCCATCGTCTACTCTGCCCTGGCGGGTGACGGCGCCTGCGTCGTAGAGTGCCGCGTCTACGAGCGAGGTTTTGCCGGACCCGCCATGTGCGATGACGGCGACATTCCGGATGCTGTCTGCATTGAAGACTCTCATACCAGGCTCACTTTCTGCCGCGCGACGGCGACAATTGGGGCGGCGATATGCGCGCGGCGCCACTGCCACGCGCTATCTCGAACCGGAGCAATGTCCAGCATGGGCTGGCTTCCTGGTAGGCCCACAGAATCAGCGTGGGTCGCGGGATGAACCACAGAACGCTGAGGTACGCGCGGCGCCCTCGTCTTCTGGGCGCTCGTACCTCAGCTACCTACGGATGACCATCAGTGTGTCAGGTTGTGAAGGAGCCAGAGCGACCCGACGACGAGGTGACGCGGGCTGCTCTTGTGTGTCCTGACATCGTACACGACGGCGTACGCAGAGACAAGACGCCCCGCTCCACTATGTTGCGGAGCGGGGCGTCGGAATGGCACGGGATGGGCGCGATTACCCGCGCGTGGGGCGATGGCTGCGCGGGCGCGGCGCGCGGCCGGCGGGCGGGCCGGAGCGCGGGCCGACGGCACGGCGCGGTGCGCGCTCACCACGCTCGGCCTGGAAGCGGTCGCCGGGGCGATCAGCGCGGCGGGGCTGGCGACGCGGCTCGGAGCGCTCTTCGCGAGCATCGTAGGCACGCTCGCGGGGATCGTCAGAGCGGCGCTCGCGACGCGGCTCATGGCGATCTTCGTAGCGCGGCGCGCGGGCATCGCGGCGGTAGTCGTCGCGGCGCTCGCTCTCGATGGCCGGGCGCGTCCAGCGCGACACGGCATCCTCGCGGCGGGCCGGGCGAGTGTCATCGCGGTCATAACTACGGTCAGCGCCGCGCTCGTAGTCGCCGTGCTCATGGCCGCGCTCGAACCCTCGCTCGTGGCTGCGCGAATGGCTGCGCGCGCCAGCGTAGCCGCGCCCCTCGAAGCGGCGCTGCGGGCGATCTTCCCAGCGGCGCTGGCCGCCACGATCATCGCCACGATCATCGCCACGATCACTGCGCTCGAAGGCGCGTGGCGCGGGGCGACGCTCGTCGGCTGCGTCAGCTTCTGCGACTGGCGTCTCAGGCGTCTGCCCGATCCGCTCTGGCGTCTGGATGGGCGCTGCCGCAGGAGTCGTAGGGATGACCAGCTCGTCCAGCGGGAACGGCGTCGGCTTGACCTTCATCGCCAGGTCGCGCTGGAAGCGCCGCCACTGCGCCATGTCGTCGGGGATCAGCAGCGTGATGGCCTCGCCGCTGTTGTCCATGCGGCCAGTGCGGCCCACGCGATGGGTGAAGAGGTCCGCCGACTCGGGCAGCTCGTAGTTGATGACCTGCTCGATGGAGAGCACATCCAGCCCGCGCGCCGCCACATTGGTCGCCACCAGGGTCGGCGCTCTGCCGCTGCGGAAATCGCCGATGACGCGGTCGCGGGCGTTCTGGCTCATGTTGCCGTGCAGTGCCGCCACCGGATAGCCGCGCGCCACGAGCTGACGCGCCAGCTTGTCCACGCCGTGCTTGGTGCGGCCAAAGACCAGCGTCGTGCCAGTCGCCTCACGGCGGCGGTCGAGCAGGGTCATCAGCGCGTTCAGGCGATGTTCGCGCGGAACGGTATAGGCGATCTGCGTGACAGTCGGCGCAGGGCGGCTCTCCGGCGTCCCGGCGTCCACCGTGATCGGCTCATGCAGGTAGCGGCGGGCGATCTGGGTGGTCATCTCTGGCAAAGTCGCGGTGAAGAGCGCCAGTTGGCGCTGCTCCGGCATGGCGGCGAGCAGCCGCTCCACATCGGGCGCGAAGCCCGCGTCGAGCATCTGGTCGGCCTCATCGAGTACGGCGAAGGTGACCTGGCTCAGGTCGAGCGTGCCCTGGCGCAGGTGGTCGAGCACGCGGCCCGGCGCGCCCACGGCGATCTGCGCGCCCATGCGCAGGGCCTCGCGCTGCGGCAGATAGGAGCGCCCGCCGATGAGCTGAGCCACGCGCAGGCCACGGCCACCGCCGAGCGAGAAGAGCACGCCCGCCACCTGGCTGGCCAGCTCGCGCGTCGGCACGAGTACCAGCGCCTGCAAGCGGCGCAGACGCGGATCGATGCGCTCGATCAGCGGCAGGCCATAGGCAATGGTCTTGCCGGAGCCAGTGCGCGACTGGCCAACGACATCGCGCCCCGCCAGCAGCGGCGGGATGCTGCGCGCCTGGATCAGCGTGGGCGTCGTGATGCCCAACTCCGCCAGCCGCGCGACGGCGCGAGGATGTGCGCCCAGCTCGGCGAACGAGGTCACGGCGTCGGCGCTGGTGGGCGCAATGGTTGAAGTAGTCGAGTCGGTTGGCGTCTCGGTCGGCTGCGCGGTAGGCAGCGCCATAGACGGTTCGAGGGTCTCGGTGGTCATGCGTAATCCTTGTCGATCGTGTTCGTTGTGTCGGGCAAGCGGAAAGACGCGATTCGACAATGTGCGTCTTGTTGCGCCCTGCGCAAAGGCTTGCCAGGTTCTCGTCACCACACCGATCGGACAAGCGTCACACCCAGGGGTTCCTGACGTCATCGGACGTAGCGAACCCATGCACGAGGCCGAGTGAGGAAGACGGAAGCAGAGGACTATCGCGGGGAAGAAACGTCAGTGTTCAGAAGTCCGCGCGTCATCTAATACGTATAGTGTACCCCGCCGGGCACTCGCTGTCAAAAGAAGAGGACCAGACCTTCATTCTGCCTCTCTCCCAGAGGGCGAGCTTGCGCCCTAGGAGTCTGCTGCCTGCCTGAGTGTAGGCTTGATATCTACGACGGGCGTGCCGTCGATGGCCTCGATGGGGCCGACCCTCAGGCGCGCACCGGCGACCTCGCGCACGGTGACGCGATGCAGCCCCAGCGGATTCGGGCGGTCGGGCGAGCGTGTGCCGAAGACACCGCGCAGCGGCGCCGTCTGGTCGCCGCGCGGATGCGTTTGCAGCGTGTCGCGCTGCGCCTGGTGCAGCCAGGTAATGATGATGAGTTCATCACCCGCCGCGATGCCTGCGAGCGCGTCTGTGAACGCAGCGTCGAGATCGAGCCAGGCATCGGGCGCGCCCTCAAAGCCCTGCATAGGCGCATCCTCGCGCCGGGTCAGCGACGAGCGCAGGTAGCCAATCGGGCGCAGTGTGTAGTCTATCGCGGGCATGACATTCCCTTCCTGGCGCGCCGTCTGGCTCCCCTCGCCCGCGCAGCGGGGGAGCGGCTGGGAGTGGGGGCCGCTAGCGCGCCACCTGCGCCGCGCCCAGGTCGCCGGAGACGAACAGCCCCGGCAGCGGGAAGCGGCTCGCCAGCGCGATGACCTGCTCGCGCGTGTGGGCGGCCTGCGCGGCGTCCTCGCGCCCGCTGATGGCCTCGTGGATCAGCCGGGCTAACTGGGGCATCTCGGCGACGCCAAAACCGCGCGTCGTGATGGCGGGCGTCCCCAGGCGCACGCCGCTCGTGCGCACGGGCGGCTCCGGATCGAAGGGGATGGCGTTCTTGTTGGTGTGGATGTGGACGGCCTCCAGCGCGCTCTCGGCGTCGCGGCCTGTCACTTTCAGTGGGCGCACATCCACCAGCATAAGATGGTTATCAGTGCCGCCAGAGACGAGTCGCAGCCCCAGCTCGGTGAGCGCGCTGGCCAGCGCCCGCGCGTTGTCCACCACCTGCTGCTGATAGACGCGGAACTCCGGGCTGAGCGCCTCTTTGAAGGCGACGGCCTTGCCGGCGATGACATGCTCCAGCGGGCCGCCCTGCGTGCCGGGGAAGACGCCCTTGTCGATCTTGGCGCCCAGCTCCTCGGTGCAGAGGATGATGGCGCCGCGCGGGCCGCGCAGCGTCTTGTGGGTGGTGGTGGTGACGACGTGGCAGTGCGGGACAGGGTTGGGATAGAGGTCGGCGGCGACCAGCCCCGCCACATGCGCGATGTCGGCCATCAGCAGCGCGCCGACGCTATCGGCGATCTGGCGGAAGCGCGCGAAGTCGAGGCGGCGCGGGTAGGCGGAGAAGCCGGTGACGATCAGCTTGGGCTTGTGCTCGTGCGCCAGCCGCTCGACCTCGTCGTAGTCGATCATCTCCGTCTCGCGATCCACGCCATATGAGACGAAGTGGTAGAGCTTGCCAGAGAAGTTGACCTTGGAACCGTGGGTGAGGTGGCCGCCCTGATCGAGCGCCATGCCCAGCACGGTATCGCCGGGCTGCAGCAGCGCCAGATAGACGGCGGCGTTGGCCTGCGCGCCCGCGTGCGGCTGCACATTGGCATGCTCGGCGCCGAAGAGCTGCTTGGCGCGCTCGATGGCCAGCGTCTCGACCTGATCGACCACCTCGCAGCCGCCATAGTAGCGCTTGCCGGGCAGCCCCTCGGCGTACTTGTTGGTCAGCACGCTGGCGACTGCCTCCTGCACCGCCGCGCTGACGTAGTTCTCCGAGGCGATCAGCTCGATGCCCTCGTACTGTCGCCGCTCCTCGGCCTTGATGAGGTTCGCAATCTCTGGATCAGTGGAGATGAGGTCTGAGAAGAAGTCCATAGCTGCCACGCTCCCAGGCTAGGTCTGCCCTCATCGGCTCGCATATGACTCTGATGGCGCATGCGAGCCGGGCAGGACGAGGGTGGACACGGACACAGCGCCATCCGTAGGGGAGTATATCATGCGGCGGGTTGCGTTTACCGAACAGGCGTGCCGCGATAGCAGCCGAGCGTATAGGGATACTCGGCGGTGGCGTCATAGTGATACATGCTCACCTGCTTGCCGTCCCAGGTGACGACGCTCGTGCGTCCGTGGCAGGCATCCAGGTCGGCGTCGGTCAGGAGGTTCCCGTTCGCGTCGCGCTCCACATAGATGCCGAAGCCGTCGAGCGCATAGCCCACCAGCGTCGAGCTACCCGTCGCCGTGCGCAGGATGCAGGGCGAGATTTCGTGGTAATGGTAATTGCCAGTCTTCTCCGGGTGGCCGCCGCAGCTATCCTGAACCTCATGCGATGCGGCGTCGTGGCCCTGCGCGTCCAGCGCATTGAAGAGCGTGACGCCACGCCAGCGGCGGACGATGCGGCGCCAGCATGATGCGCGAACGCTGAACGCTCCCCGGCTCACTTCCGAGCCGGGGAGCGTTCAGCGTCTGCGGGGGTGGGCGATGCGGGACTCGAACCCGCACGGCTTGCGCCACCAGATCCTAAGTCTGGCCTGTCTGCCAATTTCAGCAATCGCCCGCTATCGAGAATGTCCGGCCTGCTCGTGGTGGAGCGCGCAAGCTCAGACATTTCCTTGCGTGCAGTATATCACGCGCTGCGGGCCTGGCCTAGCGCCTGCGCAGTTTCGCCCAGAAGCGCTTGAACCAGTTGCGCTCATAACGCGGGTCGTCGGGATCATACTGGTCGTCCTGTCGCCCCTGGTCGAACGGGTCGAGGCGTATGCGCGCCTCTTTCTCGTAGGTGTCCAGGCCCATCAGTTCGCGTTGATCATGGGGTAGCATCGTCTTCGTTCTCCTCAGGTGTCACGCGGCGCGATAGCCAGAGTCGAGGATTCGTCTGCCAAGTAGAGTATATACGAGGAAAGCAAGGCAGAAGTTTAACGGCGCGAGGGCGCCAGGAGCGGTGGGTGAGGCTTCGGCGGCTTGGGGCTGGGCGCCGAGACCTGGCAGAGCGTCAGATCTTTCGGATGATCTGATCCATCTCGCTCTCGCTGAAGGCGCGAAGCGTCTCCGTGCGGACGTTACCAATCCTTCCCAATGCCAACAACTCGGCCATCGCCGTCTGTTCGTCGGGGAAGTCGACGATCGTGACGATATCGTAGCGTCCCTGCGTCCAGTACAATCCCAGCACCTTTCCGCCGCGTCGCTCCACGTCGCTGCTGAACTCACGGGCGCGGCGGGTGGTATCCTGGGCGTTCTTCACTCCCTGTTCGGTCCAACTCACCAGTGTGACGTATGTGGCCATCGAAGCGTTGCCTCCTTCTGGCGCTCATCGCGTCTGGCGTCCAGCTCCACGCACCGCATAGTCAGGCCATCAGACAAAGGCAATGTCAAGCGGCAGAATGGTCTAGGCGATCTGCGCCACTGAGCGACGCCCACGGTGTTCTTGCTGTGCTACACTGCCCGGCAGGCGAACGACGGAGTGAGGGAGCGAGCGGAGCTATGGCCAATCTGCAGGATGAGTGGACGGGCGGCGCGCCGACGTTGGAGGAGGAGAGCCGCGCCGCGCGGGGACGCCTGGGCGAGCTGTTCATCAGCGTGGTGGTCGTCACGGTGCTGGTGGGGGCTGCGCTCAATATCTTCACCTCGGTGCTCATCGCGCGCTTCAATGGGCAGGCCGATGTCATCATCGCGTGCGGCTGCCTGGCGCTGGCGGCGCTGCTGCTGCTGCTCGTCATCCCGCGCGTCTCCACCACCGTCAGCGAGTTTCACGAAGAGCTGGAGATCGCGCTGCCGCTGCTCGTCACGGCGAAAGATGTCGAAGTGGGCATCGTCAGCGGATACGAGACCGTCACCGAGCTGGCGCACGCCGCGCTGGCCCGCCGACCGGAGGAGGAGCGCGCCACGCTGGCTGCCGCGCTGGCCGCCAATAAGTTGGAGGACAAGAGCGCCCGCGCCACCGTCGCGCGCTTCTCTGTCGAGATGGCGCAGTTGATCTTCACGACGCAACTGCTGCGCGAATCGCGGCTGCTGCTCGGCCAGACGGCGCCCTTCCGCCGCGCGCGCGCCATCGCCCGCGCGCAGGAGGGCGTGGATCAGGTGGATGTCGCGGCGCTCCTCGCAACGTCGGGCGCGGGCGGCCGCAATCCCTATCTGACGCCTACCACGCACGGCGTGCGGCAGAAGGGGCCGATACCGCGTGGCATGCGCCTGCTGCTGGAGCCGCTGGAGCCGCCATCGGGCAAGCGCCGCCAGCGCAACATCTTCGCCGAGGCGCCGCTGCTGGCCGTCACCGGCGGGCGCGATAGCTGGCTGGGGGTCACGGCCTACTGGGAGTTCAGCGATTACGCGCTGCCACGCGCCGAGGCGCCGCACACAGGCTTCATGGCGCGCAGCTTCCTGCGCAACCTGCGCGAACCCGCGCTGCGCGCCGCCGCCGTGGCCGAGGAGCGCGCCGCCATCGCCGCGCTCGATCCCAGCCACACTGCTGAGGATCTCCAGGCGCATAGCCGCGCCTGCGCCAAACTCTACGACCGCTCCACGCGCCCGCGCATCCTGCGCATCTTCGTGCGCATGGATGGCTCATTTCGCGTGCGGCTGCTGGCCAATGAGCGGCGCCAGCGCGGACGCTACATCTGGGGCGCGGCGGTCTCGCGGCGGCTCACCAGCATCGACATCGCCGCCTTCATCAGCGCGCTGCGCGACCGCGGCCAGGCCGTCCCCAGCCGCGACGGCTGAGAAGATTGGCTAGCCATTATGGTATCTGGCCCTCCGCCAGAAGCTGCGGCACAATAGAGCGCAAGAGCAGGCGGTGGGCGGCGCGGCTCTGGACTGCTCACGGAGCACTGGGGGAGCGTGAGATGGTGTTGGCGTTGCTGAACCTGTGGCGCGGCGCGTGGCGGAGGCGAGCTGGTCGGCCCGCGCAAGCGCCCGTGAGGATCGTCTCCATCGCGCTGCTGATGGCGCTCGGCCCGCTGGTCGCCGCCTGTCAGGCGCAGGGGAAGGCGCCAAGCGCGACGGCCACTCCGGCGCCGCCCACCCCCACGCCTATCCCCTTCGAGCGCCCCGAGGTCGAGGCGGGCGTCGCATTCCCGCAGTGGAGCACGACCGCCTACAGCGCCAAAGATACCGCCTGGCGCTCTGGCCTGGTCACGCTGCAACGGCAGACGGGGGCGCGCTGGGTCTCGATTGTCGTCGATCTCTATCAGGACGGCTACCAGGCCACGACCATCCACCCCGGCAGCGGTACCCCCACGCCACAGGAGCTCGCCGATGGCATCGCCTACGCGCATCACCTGGGGCTGAAGGTCTTTGTTGAGCCGCTGCTGAATGTGCTGAATGTGCCAGCGGGCCAGGATTGGTCGGGCCTGATCTACTTCGACAGCGAGACGCAGGCGCAGGCGTGGTTCGACGGCTACTGGGCCGGGTACGAGCCGTATGTGCGCGCGGCGCAGCAGGCGGGGGCCGATCAGCTTGGCATCGGGACGGAGCTGCAAGCGCTGGAGCAACAGCCAGCGTCGCTGTGGAATACACTCATCAGCCGCGAGCGTGGCGTCTTCACCGGCAAGCTGACCTACGACATCAACTGGAACTCGCTCTCGAAGCCCATCCCCGGCTGGCTGAGCAATCCAGCGCTCGATGACATCGGCGTCTCGGAGTATATGCCGGTCGCGCAGAGTCCACAGGCGCTCTCGGCCGACCGAATTCGCTCGGTCTGGAGAGCGAGCCTGCTGCCGATGCTCGACCGCTTCTCGCAGACGACGGGCAAGCCGCTGATCTTCTCCGAGATTGGCTACCGCAACGCGACCGATGCGCTCTATCGTCCGTGGGAGCACACCACCACGGCTCCCGCTGACCCGGCGCTCCAGGCGGCAGCCTATACCGCAGCGGCGCAGGCGGTCTTTGGCGATCAGCACATCGTCGGGCTGTTCTTCTGGGCGTGGGACAACGGCGCCTTCTCCCCTTCACCAGAGGCCGCCGCCGCGCTCAAGGCGCAATACCTCTCGACCGCCGCCTGAGCGACGACACGGCGCGATCTCACGATCAGGCGAGGGTCTTCCTCGTCGCCTCAGAGGAGAGTATGGCCTGCGCGGATGAATGCCCGGACGCCGTCAAGGCGGAAAGGTCGTTGATGTTGTAGGGCGGGTCGCAGCGATCATAGCGCCGCATCAATTGCAGGGGAGCGGGCCGATTGGGCAGCGATGGCAGCCCGCGCTTGTAATAGATCTGGTTGCCGCTACTATCCTGTTCGACCAGGATGAAATGGGCCTTGAATGATGCGCTGTTGACATCCAGCCCCTGCGAGACGGCATCGCCTGGCCGCACGACGACCCAATCCACATAGTCCTGCGGCTGCGCGAGCGCCTCCTGCCAGACCATGTATGAGCCAACATAGACGACGTCGTCGTAGTGGATGTCAAGCACGTCCAGCGCCAGAGGGTTTCCGTACAGGTCGGCGAGCAGGCGCCCACCGTTGTAGTGCTCCGCCAGGAAGATGTCGGACTGCTTGAACTGCAAGCATGACAGGCCATACTGACCATCTTGCAGTGAGATCACGCCACCTGTCGTCGTGATGACCGCCTGCCCCACGATCAGGATGACGGCGGCGATCTGAAGCAGCCGACGTCGCCCCACCAGGGTCGCCACAAAGACCGCCAGCGGGAGGAGCGCGCTGGTCGCATAGCGCACATTGAAGAGATCACTGGGCATATTCGCCGAGACAATTGGCACATAGATAACGATCTGGCCCTTGTAGAGGGTGTAGAGGTATAGCGCCACGGGTGCGATCAGCGCCAGCGTCGCGATCCCTTCCGGTCGCCGCCAGACGCGGCGCAGATAGAGGAACCCGCCCACGACCGCTAGCGCCACGACGATGGGGCCAGCATACTCCAGCACATCGGCGCCGAAGGTCAGCATATCCATCGAGATACTGTGATAGGTGGGAAGCTGGTTGCGCGCAAGGTAGGCGGCTTGCTGGCGACTCGCTGAATAGGGGCCATTCTCAAAGAACAGCGGATTGCCCGTCAGCAAGAGGTTCCAGGTCAGCCACAGTCCGATGCCCACGGTTCCTGGCGCCGCGAAGAAGAGCGCCTCACCGATGATGCGACGGAAGCTGCGACGCTTGAGCGTATTGACGACGATGACGAGCAGCGTCAGCACGGCGAAGAGCGACCAGCCCTCGTAGCGGGTCAGCGTGGCCAGCAGGCCGCAGAACGCCGCGATCAGCAGCAGGCGCAGTTGGTCGCGCTGTGTCCAGAGCAGGAAGTAGTAGCAGGCGCCTGCCATGACCGCCAGCAGCGTCGACTCCGAGAGCGGGGTGGCCTGCAAGTAGAGCAGGTTGGGGTTCAGCATCAGCGCCAGCGCGCCGACATATGCGGCGGAACCAGAGCCGCTGAGCAGCCGCGCGATCTGATAGACATAGAGCGATGTGACAATAAACGCCATCATGCCAACACAGGCGCCCGCCAACCCGCTGCTCCACAGGTAGTCGTTCATGACGAACGGCCACATGAGGATGTGCGGCAGCGGGAGCCACGCCGAGCCGAGCTGCGCCAACCCCGTGGTCACGCCGTCGAACGGCATGCGCGCCAGGCGCATGTGCGACTCGGCGTCGTTGTAGAGCAGGATGTCGCCCTGGCGGAAGTAGTAGACGCAGGCGGCCACGCTGGCCACGATGGCGGTCAGCAGCGTCGCGAGCAGCCAGCGGTCGCGCAGCCAGCCGAATGGCGCACTGCGCGGCTCCGCCTCGGCCACCACTTTCGGCGCGAGCGGGCGCAACGCCACCATATAGCGCGTGCCTCGCTCAGGATTGCGGGCTGCGACGCCTGTGATCGCAGGCGCGGTGGCGACCGCGCTGATGGCGGGCATGAGGGTCGTCGAGAGCAAATCCACGACAGGCGCCACAGGGAGCGAGATGGTCGGCGAGAGCGTCGCCTGCTGGAGTCCGCGCCGCGCGAAGTCGCGCCGCGCCACTGTCAACTCGTGCGCGAGATACTCGTGTGTCTGGCGCGCCAGCGGCGCCTGCATCACGGCCATCGCGACCGCATGGACCGCGCCGCTCAGGGGCGCCAGCCAGCGCGGCGCCCACGCGGATGTCTGCTGGGTCGCACGGCGGACTGCGCGGCGGGACTGCGCATGCTCGCCGCGCGCAGCGACCAGCCGCCCGATCAGCCGAGCAGGCGCCATCGCCCGACGCGGCGCCAGGTGCAGGCCGTGCCGTGTCTTCTCCCAATAGTAGGGGCGCGTGATCAACTGGAAGAACGCGATGTACGATGCGACGCTCATCAGCGCCCAGTAGAAGGGAATCAAGAGCGCCCAGAGGGTCAGCAGGTACTGGCGTCGGCTGAGGCAGGCGATCAGATAGCTGTAGACATAGAAGAAGTTGCCCATGACCAGGCAGAATGCTGCCCCGTACAGCACCGGCGCAGGGTACAGGATGTGATAGATCGGCGTCACCCACGCACTGAATCCCAGGTACACCAGCAGCATCAGCCACAGAATCGGGTTGAGCATCTGGGTGAACGCGCGGCCCCCGACGATGATCTGGAGCCAGAACAGCTCGTTCACACGGCCCTGACGCACATAGCTGAAGGGATGGCGCATGTAGACGAGATAGGTCTGCGCGTAGCCCTTGATCCAGCGCGACCGCTGCCGCAGCCAGTTGCGCAGGTTGGAGTTGGCTTCCTCATAGGTCGTGGAGTCCACCATCGCCGTGCGATAGCCATACTGCGAGAGCCGCACGCCGAGGTCGCAGTCCTCCGTCACATTGAAGGGATCCCATGCGCCGACCTCGCGCAAGATGCGCGCGCGGAAGTGGTTCGAGGTGCCGCCCAGCGGCAGGAAGGTCTTCATGCGCTGGAGCGCGGGCAACGTCAGGCCAAACCACAGCGCATACTCGGCGGCGAACCAGCGTGTCAGCAGGTTCTGGTTGGGATTATAGAAGGCCAGGCTGGCCTGCGCGCACGCCAGTGTCGCATCGTGGCGCGCGAAGGTCAGCACCGCTTTCTTGAGCTGGAGCGGATCGGGGATGTCTTCGGCGTCGAAGATCACCACAAAGTCGCCAGTGGCGAGCGTCAACCCAAAGTTGCAGGCGCGCGGCTTGGTGCGCGGCGAGCCTTCGGGGACGGTGATGACCTCGAAGTGCGCGGGCAGGCACATCCGCAGCAGCGCCTCGCGTGTCTCGGTGTCGTCCTGCTCGGTCAGCAGCAGCACCTGCAAGCGATCGGTTGGATAGTCGAGCAGGCGCATAGCGCGCGTGAACTGCGCGGCCACCTCGGCCTCGTGATAGAGCGGGCAGAGAATCGTGTAGGAGGGCCAGTATTCCGGGCGGATGCCGCGCGCCACCTGGTCGTCAATCGGCGCTCCAGGACGCTGACGCAGCGTATTCACCGAGATAAAGAGCGTGACGGCCAGGTCGAGCAGGTAGAACGCCGTGACCACGCCGAGCGTGGCGGCTAGCGCGCCCAGCCCAAACACCACCAGCGACGTCACCCAAACCACGAGGAGCGCCGCGATGGCGCCGAGCTGCAGCGGATTGAACGTGACCAGCGCCGAATGTTCGGGGCGGTGCGGCGCGAATGGGCGGTAGTCGATCTGCTTGCGCCAGCGGGTCGTGGTCACGACCTTGCTCGCCTCCGCCACATACTGATCCACGACGCGACGGGTATGAGCGCGCGCGCTCTCGACCGCGTCCTGCGTGAGCCAGCGCTCGTAAGCGCGAATCTGCGCGTCACGCTGCTCGCTGGCGGCAGGCACTGCGGCGGCTGCGGCTCCATCGTCCGCCGCATGCGTGGCGAGATAGAGGCGCATCGCCAGCGCCCGCATGCCCAGCTCACCGGCGACCGCCAGCGTATGCGTTTTGGTCTGTCCGGCGCCGCGCGGCTGCATGGCGATCTCGACGCTGATGATGCGGTAGCCATGCTCCTGCGCCATCGCCAGCAGCTCCAGATCGAAGCTCCAGCGGCCAGGGCGCAGCCGCGCCGAGGTGTACACCTCGCGCCGGAAGACCTTGATGCCCGACTGCACATCTGTATCGAGCGCGAACAACCAGCGTCCCACGACTGTGTTGAAGATGTGACTATAGCGGCTGCGGCGCGCATCTACCAGCGGATAGGTCGAGCGGCGGTCGCCGACGATGATGTCTGACCACTGCAACTCAGCGAGCAGCGCAGGCAGGTCCTCTGGTGGATATTGCAGGTCGCCATCCAGAATGGCCAGCGCTTCGTATTGAGCGGCATCCAGCCCTTGCATCAGCGAATAGGTCTTGCCACGCTTGCCACGCTTGAGCAGCACGCGCACAGGCGCCTCCAGCGCCGCAGCCGTTCGCTCTGCCACCGCCACGGTGTCATCGGTCGAGTGATCGTCGATGATGAGCGCCTCGTAGAGGATGTCGGCGTCCTGCATGGCGCGGTGCAGTCGTCGCAGCAGCGCCTCGATATTCTGCGCTTCATTCAGCGTGGGAATGACGACGCTGAGCGCGGGCGCGATGGAGGTCTGCGCCTCTGTGACGCGCTGCGTCTGATGGTGTTGGTGGGATACTCTGGCTGTCTTGCGGTCAAGTATGGTCATGGGGAGCTTCCTTCGGAGGGTAGCGAGGCATTCGCAGACGGGCGTCAGCGTGCCGTTCCGCTACGCGGGAAAACGCCTCAGGCGGGGGCGCCGACGGGCGTCGGTCACATGGCAAATCAGGAGCGCATTGCCATCGCTACTATCGCGTCTGTGAGGGCGCCGGTGGAGGACGGGGATCAGCCCTCGCGGGAGCGAGCGGGATCGTGAGCACGGGGATGAAGAGGCGCACGTTCAACCGCGCGGTGATCGATCAACCCATTCATAATCCAAGAAGCGCATCATCCGTGCGATTGGTCACATGGCATGCAAAGGTCTGGTTGGTGGACGACCATGGCGTCATTCGCAGCGCGTTTCATCGAATGCGGTATACTCGCAAGGCGGGCATGCGCACTGCCCGCGCGCCACCCGGAGACGCCACCCGCCTGCAGAGAGGAACGATCGAGATGCCATTGATGGGGAATCTGCGCCAGTTCGCGCTGCCCAATGTGCTGCACGCCATCGAGAGCGCGCAGCGCACCGGACGCCTGCGCCTGGCCTACAATGGCCTGGAAGGCGCGATCTATTTCTCCGGTGGGCAGCTCTTGCTGGTGGAGCGTTCTGGCCAGAATCCGCCGCTGGCCCAGCAGTTTCTGCGGGCGCGCCTCATCTCGCCAGAGCAGATCGAGAACGCCACCGGGCTGCCTGCCGAGAAGGCGCAGACGCTGCCCGATGTGCAGGCAGTGCGGGCGCTCACCAGCGCGCGCGTGCTGACCCAGAGTCAGCTGCGCTCCTGGGCGGAAGACGACGCCGTGACCATGTTGGTGTCGATGTTCGGCTGGCCAGAGGGCGATTTCCTCTTCGAGGATGGCATGCTGATCCCGCCGGGGCGGGTGGCGCTGCCGCTGCCCGTCGGCCCGCTGATCGAGCAGGCGCAGCGCCGCCAGCGTGACAGCAACGTGCGCAACCCACCGCCGCTGGCGCCAGAGATGGTCGTGGACTTCGCCGAGGTAGACCCCGCAGGCGACGCCATCAGCATCACCCGCGAGCAGTGGAGCCTGCTCACCCAGATCGACGGCGCCTCCTCGCTGATCGCTATCAGCCAGCGCATGTCGCAGTCCGAGCTGGCCATCATGCGGCTGGCCAGCCAGCTCACCGTCTCCGGCATCCTGGTCGTCGTGGGCCGCGCGTAGGGCCGCGCCACCTCTGCGTCCTTGCCACGGGCTGGCGGCGTGTGATACAGTCCCATCCGCCGAGTGGCCGCGCCCGCGTCACAGCGCCTGGCCCCCGGTCGGACCACCAGCATGACAGATGTGACGCGCCCCAGATAGCGCCGTGCGCTATTTCCAGCATACCAGGAGGTGTCTCCATGGCTCCAGCTCGCTTTCAGCGCCCTCTGTCGCTGCTCGCCCTGCTGCGGTCGGGCCTCCGACATCCCCACTCACTACAGCTGATCTCAGCGTAGCGGCCCACCAGACGGGTCGGCGATGGCCCAGCCAGTCAGAGAGCGCGCGGATGTCCAGCGGCGACATCCGCGCTTTGCTGTTTCTGCGCCACTTGCATCATCTTCACTCGCTCTGCCTGCACGCTTTGAGCGGCAGCGGGGCGAGCGGGCTCCTGGGCAACCCAGGCAAGCCCGGACAAGGATAGAGAACGCATCATGTTGAGTGGAAAAATACTCAAGGCCAATGGCTGGCCTGAGGGAAAAGTGATTGGATTAGCCAAGGCGGCCGCCGAGCGGATGGAGCGCGAGGGCGCGACGCAGGCGGAGATTCTGGCGCGGCTGGAGCCGGTGCGGCGCGACCCTGGCGCCTATCTGGCCGACCCGCGCCTCGCCGACCTGGCGCGCGAGGTCATCCGCCGCATGGCGCCGGTCGAGCGGCAGGACGACATCGCCCTGCGTGAGCGCCCCGCCGACTACGCCATCTGGGGGGCCGACCAGATCGAGCCAGCCGCCATCAGCCAGATGGAGCAGGCGCTGCGGCTGCCCGTGGCCGTGGCGGGCGCGCTGATGCCCGATGCGCACCCTGGCTATGGTCTGCCCATCGGCGGTGTGCTGGCCACCCACGAGGCGGTCATCCCGTATGCCGTGGGGGTGGACATCGCCTGCCGCATGCGGCTCTCGGTGTATGGCGTCTCGCCGATCACGCTGGGGCAGCGGCCGCACGACTTCCGCCGCGCGCTGATTGACCGCACGCGCTTCGGCCAGCGCGAGGGCTGGGAGCGCGGCGACCACCCCGATCATCCCGTGCTGGAGGATCCCGCGTGGCAGGCGACCCGCCTGCTCAAGTCGTTGCAGTTCAAGGCCAGCCAGCAACTCGGCTCCTCCGGAAGCGGCAATCACTTCGTGGAGTGGGGCGCCTTCCGACTGTACGCGGACGATGCGCAGTTGGGGCTGAAGGCGGGTGAATACCTGGCGCTGCTCTCGCATAGCGGCTCGCGCGGCGTCGGCTTCCGAATCGCCAACACCTTTCTGGATGTGGCCGTGCGCGAGCGCGGCGGGCTGAGCGGCGAGGTTCAGCGGCTGGCGTGGTTGCCGCTCGACAGCGAAGCCGGCCAGGATTATTGGCTCGCGATGGAGCTGGCGGGCCGTTTCGCCTCGGCCAACCACCACGTCATCCACCAGCGCGTCTCGCAGGCGGTCGGCCTGAAGGAGATCGCCGTGGTGGAAAACGTTCATAACTTCGCTCATATGGAAAGGCTCGCCAATGGCGAAAACGCTGTGGTTCACCGCAAGGGCGCGACACCCGCTGGCCCGGATGTCCTGGGCATCATCCCAGGGTCGATGGGCGACGCGGGCTATGTGGTGCGCGGGCGCGGGGAAGCTAAAGCCTTGAACTCAGCCTCGCATGGCGCTGGTAGAGCTATGAGCAGAAGCACAGCGCTTCATAGCATCACTAGAAGCCTCCGTGACCAATATCTGCGCGAGCGCGGCGTGACGCTGCTGGGCGGCGGCGTGGATGAGGCTCCTCAAGCCTACAAGGACATCGAGTCGGTCATCGCGGCGCAGGCCGACCTGATCGACGTGCTCGGCAAGTTCACGCCACGCATCGTGCGCATGGCCGATGAGCCGGGCGACTATTAGCGCTGAACCTCACCCCCCGTCCCTCTCCCGCGAGGAGAGGGGAGTTTCCGGATTCCTCTCGCCCTGTGGGCGAGGGGCGGGGACGCCGTTCAGCCCGTATAGCCGCTGCCATCGAAGATGGTCTGCTCGTTCATCCCGACGAGCTGGTTGAAGGTCACGCCGGGGTGGTTCTGGATGTAGCCTGCGACGATGTGGTCGCCGATGGCGTAGCCCGCGCCGTTGGGGATGCCCTGCGCGGAGTCGCCGAGCATCTGCGACGGCTCGTTGGGGTTGGCATAGTCTGTCACCGTCGGCTGGAACTGCGCCCACAGCGCCGCCTCTTCGGCGGGGCTGATGCCCCAATCAATCGGCTGACCGGTCATGTGCTCGGCAAAGTTGTCGGCCAGGCCATCGGTCACCATGTTGCCGAGCAGGGTCAGATAGGCGTTGCCCTCGCTGCCCAGGCGTTCGTAGCGCACCACTTCCAGATATTCATGGTCGAGCGCGCCATCCATATAGAACCAGTCGGTGGTGGCGTTGCGCGTCAGGCTGCGATTGAGGGGATCCGACTCCCAGAAGGGGATCAGCAGGCTCTGCTCGCCCGAGGCGCCGTAGAACTTGTCGGTATTCCACGGCACGAGATAGGCGGATGTCTTTGGCCCCGGCAGCTCTTTGGCGGCGGCCTGCAAGACCGCCAGCGCCTGCCCGGCGACATCCGCCTTCTGCATATCCTGCGTGATACAGCGGAACGCATTCGGATCGATGGCGCTGAGCGAGGTATCCCAGGCGTCCACGCCGCCGACCGCCGAGGTGAAGATGTCGTCCATCGGCGGATACTGACCCAGCACGTCCACACTCCACAGATGGACACGCTGGCCTGTCGGCTGGCCGCTGGCGTCGTGGGCGTAGCTGAGGACCTCGCTATAGACGGGCTGCACATTGAATTGCCCGGTGGCGTCGTGGGGAACGGAGTCGCTGGCCCTGGCCTGCGGGCAGACCAGCGGAGCCGATGGCTGGAGGCTGATTGGACGTCCCCCCGTGAGGCGTCGCAACGCAAGCGGGCCAAGCGTGATGGCGATGATCGCCACACACAACACCAGCGCCAGCAGCCCCGCCGCCACGATCAGCCAGCTTCGACGGCGTGGCGCCTGTGGGCCACCCACCATAGGAGACTCCATCACCTGCGACCGCTCCTCATATCATCCATCTTCATCGAACAGCACTGGCAAAGCCATGCGACACCCGTAAGCGCAGTATAGCGCCTTATCGCTCGGCGTGAGAACCCACCGTCGAGCCATGGGCAGCAAGCCATGCCAACGAGCCATCAACGAGCCATGCTGGCGAAGAATCCGCTCAATTGAGTACACTGCATGCAGGGCGAAGTTCATCAGATCGCCAGAGATCACGGAGAACGGAGACCATCGCCAATGGCACGCGCCACGCAGCGTCGCGTCGGTCTCATCGGGCGCTCGCTCGACTACTCGCGCTCACCCGCTATGCAGCAGGCGGCGTTCGATGCGCTGCGTCTCGACATCCGCTATGAGTTGTGGGAGACGCCCCACAGCGACCTGCGCAAACGCATCGAGGCGCTGCGCCAGTCCGACATGCTCGGCGCCAATGTCACCATTCCCCACAAACTGGCCGTCGCGCCGCTGCTGGATGTTCGCGTCTCCACCGCGCGCTACCTCGCCGGCGCGGTCAACACCATCGTGCGCGAAGAGACTCCGCACGGCGTGCGCCTGGTGGGATATAACACCGACTCCACCGCGCTGCTACGCATCCTCGACGAGCAGCGCATCTGGCGGCCTGATCTACGCGCGCTGGTGCTGGGCGCAGGCGGCGCGGCGCAGGCGGCGCTGGGCAGCATTCTGCTGCGCGGCGGGCTGCCGTGGGTGGCGGCGCGCAAACGCTCAGCCGCGCGCCAGGCGCTCGAAGCGCTCTACAGCCGCCGCGAAGAGGCTGGCCGCCTGGAGGCCATCGGAACGAGCGGCGTCTTTCCCACGGGGCCATTCGCCGCGCCCGATCACCTCAAAGACTTCGCCTTCGCCCTCGATGACAGCGACGCGCTCGCCGCCGCCCTCGCCGAGACACGCCTGCTGATCAATGCCACACCCGTCGGCACGCGCGACCTCCAGGCATCGCCGATTCCCATCGACCTCTTGCGACGTATGCCGCGCGACGCCTTCATCCTCGATCTGGTCTACAATCCGCCGGAGACGGCGCTGGTGCGCGCGGCGCATGCGGCGGGGTTGCGCGCCACAGGCGGCCTCTCGATGCTGCTGTATCAGGGCGCCGAGTCGTTTACCCTGTGGACGGGCCGCGAGGCCCCGCTGGCGGTGATGCGCCAGGCGCTCGAAGCGTCGCTCCACGCCGGGAGCTGACATTGCAGCGGTGTTCTCCACAATCCACATGCGCCTGGGGATAAGCGGGTCGCTGTGGATAACACGCAATCCGCCTGTGCCCGTTCTTCTTTTCTTCTCTTATAGATGAATGAAGAGAGAAATAGTAGTACGTAGTATTAGGGCCGGTGGATAGTGGGGATAACCGTTCAGAGCGCCCTCGGCGGGTAAGCCGCAGCGCTGACTGTTTCTGGGCGCGTGGGGTTATCGACAGCCCGTCCACCAGGGCGGCTGACGTGGGTAAACGCTGCGCAACGCCGGGATATCCGCAGGTGAATTGTGGATGGCTGCGGATAACTTCCAGCGCCTTTCCACAGCGTCCACAACGCATCCCCAACGCCATCCACTGCGGTGGTGGATAGCCCAGCGACTTTCCACCGTCATCCCCAGCGCATCCACACTATCATCCACACGGTCCTCCACAGGCGTTGCCCCCTCGCGGATCGTCGGACTCACGCATCGACATGCATCGACAGGCGGCGCCCCAGGTTCCCACGGGTTATCCACAGTCCTATAGAGTTATCCACACGGTTATCCACCGCCCTGATGGCTTCACAGGCGACTCTCGGCGGATTGTCAGGGGGACGCGAGGGCCATGCAATCGCGCCAAGTTATCTACACTGGCGGCCACTTTTCCACACGAATAGGCTATTTATCCACGAAATCGCGGTGTTCGCGCACAGCGTGCGCCGCTCAGTCGCTCCAGAGCGAGTGGGCGCTAACGACACGCTCGCCGCTCCGGCTCGCAGGTCGTCGTCCACCCGTTCGCGAGTTATCCACATGATGGCGCCTATGAGGTGGTGGTGAACCAGGGCGGCGCATAGTGTAAGCGTGGCGGCTGTTTAATGTTATGTAAAGTCTTTAACGGACGACCTCTGCACAATAGTCCCACTCGCCAGGATGTCCCTGGCTAACATGCGACCGTACCAGATACAATGACGCGGATGATCGATGCTTCTGTCTCCGCACGATGCGCCCACCCCAGGCCGCTCGCTTTGGCTGGTGAGTGCGAGCGGGGCTGCGCGCGACACAAGGTTGTGTGAGCGGCGGCGAGTAGCGTCCAAATTGTTCAAGAATCCCCTCCCTGACGCCCGCATATTGGCCGTCCAGTTGCGACGGCTGGCACTCGGGTAACTGTGTGCGGGCCAGGGCTGAGACACCACCACTATGCGATGCGGCATGGCGCGACCCGCTGTCTCGCGCGCTCAGAGCATGGAGCGCAATAGCAAGGGTGCGGTGAAGCGCATCATCTGTTGAGGCCAGCCCGCCACCCTGCGGCTGGTCGCGCGGCCATGCGCCAGAAAGGAACAATCTGTGCCGGGAACTGGCTCAACCTCCTCGATTGCTATCACGATCTCGACACCTCGCGGGTCGGTCTGTGGCAAGTGGCGACCATCCAGCGTGACACGCGCCGCCGCCATCCTGATTCCTGACGCGCCGTGCGCTACGGAAGGCTCATTCCATCTCTTCGATGAGCTGGCGGCGCGCATCCAGCGAGCGGGGGTGAGCGTGTTGCAGCTTGAGCAATGCTCAGAGATGTTCGATGAGCGGTTGATGTGTCTGCTTTCGGCGCTGACGGCGCTGCGCCGACAGGGTGTAGAGCGCATGGCGTTGATTGGCTGGCATTCGGGGGCGGCACTCGCCCTCGCCGCTGGCGGAGCCAGCGAGGCCGTCACCGGCGTCGCCGCGCTGGCTCCCAATGACACGGTTGTGGAGTTGGTCACGGAGATCGCGCCCCGCCGCCTGCTGCTGATGCACGGCACAGCGGATAGCGTGGCGCCCGCCGCCACATCGCGCATGCTCTTCGTGCGTGCGGGCGAGCCGAAGGAGTTGGTCATCTATCCCGGTGAGCGGCATGACTTCTCGGTCTTTCACGATGAGGCGCTCGTCAAGCTGACGAGTTGGACCCGCTCGCTGCTGCGCAGCCCGTTCAAGCCGCACGCCACCCATCAGCGCAGCGCCAGGGCTCCGGAGATTGCGCCCATCCGGAGCGACACCACCGTCGCGACGTCATCCACACTCTAGCCTGATAGAGAGTCAGCCGTCCCAGATGCGACACGCCAACCACCTCAAGATGGGTTGGCGTGTCGTTCGCGTTCAATCGCGCTGGGTCGGCGCTAGATGTGAGCGGCGAAGGCGAGGATGAAACCAAGAGCCAGCGCCAGATACCACCAGCGCCGTCAGCGCGAGCAGCGCGACCACGCCCGTCCAGACCTCCAGCGGCGAGACTTGCCCCAGCTCCGGGAAGCTCAGCACAGCATGCACGGTCGAGGCCAGCAGCGTGAGCCAGCCAAAGAAAATGTGGTGGTTGCGCAGCCGAAGCCGCGACGCCGCGCTGATGTGGGCATCAGCCTATGCCGTTAGAGATGTTTGTAGTAGCGAACGAGCGGCAGGCCGGTGTAGCCAGCCTTCTCATACGTCCGTCGGGCGGGCGCATGGCCGGAGTCGCCGCCGGTTCCTACGACGGCCAATCGCATACCACGCGCCTTCATCTCGTCGAAGACGTACACATTCAGCGCTGTACCGATGCCGCGATTCTGGTGGTCAGGGTGCACGGCCAGCAAATACACCTCGCCCGTCAGGGTTGCCAGGTCGATCTCATAGGCGATGAAGCCCACGACCGCCCCATCTACCTCGGCCACCAGCACGGTAAAGCGTGCGCTATCCGAGCACGCCTCGAACACCACTTCGCGTTGTTGCTGCTGCCAGTTTGGGTAGACCAGCGGGTAGATGTGTGGCCCCAGGATGTGGCGAAAGGAGGCAAAGACCGGCTCCCATGCCAGGACGGAAAGCTCTTCCAGAGCCACGATCTCATCACTTGCCAGGGGCCGTATGCTCAGGTTCATTCCAACGCCTTTTCTGCGGGGTGTCGCCCCATCCCTCGCCCCACTCGTCCGGATCTCCTGGAAGCGCCGGTTAGTGGCTGGGGCGCATCGTGTTGAGCAGGTCGGCCTGGGCCAGCAGCGAGCGCAGGCGCACCCGCTCGCCGTCGCCCAGCGGCGCCAATGGTCGGCGCGGCTCGCCGCCATAGTGCGCGACGAATTGCAGGGCGGCTTTCAGTCCAGCCACGCCGAAGCCTGAGGTGACGGCGGTGTTGACGGGGATCAGTCGCGCCTGGAGCGCCCGCGCCTCCTCCAGCTTGCCCTGCTGATACAGCTCCAGCAGGCGCAGGCATTCGCGCGGGGCGATATTGGCCAGCGCGGCGACGGCGCCCTGCGCGCCCACCACCAGCGCGGGCAGCAGGAAGCCCGCGCTACCTGCCAGCGCCACAAATCCCTCGCG
>DATBTW010000255.1:0-12776 GCA_036559055.1 Ktedonobacterales bacterium | reverse complement strand
TGATGTTGATCGGTTATGGGCCTTCGCCGAGCGGCACAAGGTGACGGTGATGGGCATCGCGCCGACGGTGATTCGCACGCTGATGACCTCGGGCGATGAGCCAGTACGACGCCATGATCTGAGCGCGCTGCGCATCCTCGGCTCATCGGGCGAGCCGTGGAACTCTGGCCCGTGGCACTGGCTGATGGATGTGGTCGGCGGTGGTCGCTGCCCCATCATCAACTATTCCGGCGGCACCGAGGTGGCGGGCGGCATCGTCGGTTGTGTCACGATCCAGCCGATCAAGCCCTGCTCCTTCTCTGGGGCGATTCCCGGCATGTCGGCGGATGTGGTGGACGATAGCGGCGCCTCGGTGCGCGGGCAAGTGGGTGAGCTGGTGATTCGCACGCCGTGGCCCGGCATGACGCGCGGCTTCTGGCAAGACCCGGAGCGCTATGAGGAGACGTACTGGACACGCTTCCCTGGCATCTGGACACATGGCGACTTCGCGGCTATCGACTCCGATGGCTTCTGGTACATCCTGGGTCGCTCCGACGACACCATCAAAGTCGCTGGTAAGCGTCTGGGGCCAGCTGAGGTGGAGTCGGCGGCGGTAGCGCATCCCGATGTGAGCGAGGCGGCGGCGATTGGCGCGCCGCATCCCATCAAGGGCGAAGTGGTCGTCGTCTTCGCGGTGCTGCGTCCAGGCGTCGAGCCGAGCGACGCGCTGCGCGACGAGGTGCGCGCCAGCGTGACACAGGCGCTCGGCCCGGCGCTCAAGCCCGATACGGTGCTGTTCGTCAGCCAGCTTCCAAAGACGCGCAACGGCAAGGTGCTGCGGCGGCTGATTCGCGCGCGCCACCTGGGCAAGACCGACCTGGGCGACCTCTCGTCACTGGAAAGCCCCGATGCGCTGGAAGCCATCGCGCATCCTCGCTGATGAGTTGAGGCGATACAGCAATCTCCGCCAGATGAGTTGACGGCGCGGCCCCCGCAGACTACCATATGCGAGCGGCCCGCTCGGCAGGCGTCGGGGCGCACTGGGCCGCGCGATTCACTGACCTCAACGGATGACGACGCGCCAAATGGCATCAGTCTTCGTTGATAAGAAGGAGAGGCAATCCATGAGCCAGACGCTCATCGTATTGGGTGTGCTCATCATCGTCCTTGCGGCGGCGATTCACTGGGTCATCTCGGGGATTACGCTATTCCCGCATGCCGCGCTGATCATTGGCGCTATTGGCGCCGTGGTGGCCGTGATTGGCATCGTCATGATGATGCGCCCCCGCGCCGCCAAGTAGGCCCGCACTGACGGCGAGCGAAGGTCTGAATCCAGACATGTACTGATTAGCTTTGCGCTATGGGCTGGCCAGGCGACTGACCGTGAGCAGGCGCTCCCACGAATCGCGCAGTGGAAGGTAGTCGAGCATGGCGAACGTCGAGATTCAGACGCCCGATGGCGTTGTGCAGGTGCGACTCGACCGCGACCATCTGACGATCGGTCGCCTGGCCAACAACGCCATCGCGCTCCCCTACCCCCACATCTCCCGGCAGCACGCCGAACTGCGCCAGATGGGCCAGACCTGGTGGATCGTCGATCTGCGCAGCACGAATGGCTTGCATGTCGCAGGGCAACGTGTCAGCGAGTGCCAGTTGACTCCTGAGACATTCGTGATGCTCTCGCCGCTCGTCACCCTCCGCTTGATCGAGGATCGCACGGCAGCCTTTCCCCCGCCTGGCGGGCAGGCGTCTCACTACGCGCCGGGCTATGCGCCGGGCTATGCGCCGGGCTATGGCGCGCCCTCCCAGGTTCCAGCGCCGCCGCCATCCATGCCGTCCATCGCGCCATCCGCCGGGCCGATCAGCGTAAGCGAACCCATCAGGCCACTGAGCGCGCTCGGTTCGCGCTCACCCTTTGCCGATGACGAGGCGCCGTTCTACCCGCAGATGCGCCAGCCTGCCGGGCCGTACTACTCTGGTCGCCCGCCGACTCCGTCGGTCTTTGCGGGCGCGCAGGGCGGGCGGGCGGCCCCGCCTATCGCCACGCATCCGGCCGCGCGGCCACCAGCGCACGGCGGCCACTTCGAGCAGCCCGGCGCCGCTCCGGCGGCTCTGGCGGGTGGCGAGCAGCGTCGCACGTCATTCATGGCGCCCTCGCCGCTGCTGCATGTCTGCCAGACCTGCGGACAGCGCACCATGCCAGACGGTGTCTACTGCCAGAATTGCCATCACTCCATCGCCACGGAGTGCGCGCGCTGCCGCCTCAGCCTGCTGCCGATTCAGGATCTCTGCCCGCGCTGCCAGACTCCCAACCCCGCCTCTGTGCGTCGTCCCCGCGCGGCGGGCGCCTGGTAGCCGCCGAGCTGCAGTGGGCCATTCAGGCCGTTACCTGCCGCATCCATCAACCTCCATCAGATTCCGCCGCGCCGGGTTGACGTGGGGGCGCCTCAGACGACACAATATCGCCGGATAGATACGAATGCGCGTGATTGAGCGCCGCATGACGACAGGAGTTCCCCACTGGAGGCGTATCGTGACAAGCATACTCAGCAAGTCGCCGCAGGATCCTCATGTCACGGTCGGGCGCCCGCGCGCGCAGTCGGTCAACGAGCCAGATGTCAACCAGCATGATGACGACCTCGGCGATGAAGAACTCGACGACGAAGAGTTCGATGATGAGTTCGACGATGACGAAGAGTTCGACGACGATGAGGATGACTGGGAAGACGAGACCGACGAGGAGTTCGAAGACCTCGACGAGGAGGAGTGAGCCGCGCCTCTCAATCCTGTGATGCGGCTCGCTCGCGCCCCCATCACAATCCCCCGGCTTATCCTGGGCGCCGTGCCCATGAACGACGCTGCGCGCCCATGAATGCTGGGTGCGCAGCGTGTTTGCGACGGCCCATGGATCAGCGCGTGCGATGACACGGGAAGTCAGAGGAGGCCTCAGATCAGCCTCCAAATATTGGATCGGCCATTGACATATCTTGTGTGGCATGTTAGGCTGAAAGTACCTCCGAGAGGTGGCGCAGGGTACAACACCCAGCGTCCGAAGGGTGGAACTAGGGAAAGGAGACTCGACCGATGTTCCCAATGAAGAAGCCGATTCGCCTCTTCGGAATGGTCATTCAAGTGGACAGGTCTCGCCCGGTTATGCGGGCTAGCAGGGCAGCAGCGCCAACCGCTTAGCAGCATGCGTGGCCTCCAAAGTAGGATGAGCCTTACGCTCCGATGACCTCCATTGGTCCACTAGCAGGCTTGGAAGCGCGACTGTTCGGCCCAGTTCGGGCGTTTGGCCGTTCGTCTTTTCCAACACTCCGAGGAGTCACTAGAGAAGCGAGCATAGCGCAGGCTGGGTTTCGATTCTCCTACAGAAGACTGAGTTCAGGGCCACCTAAGAGGTGGCCCTTTACGTTGTTTACGTACTTTACGTTCTGTCCGGTCTGGGCGGTCGAGGCGCTTTATCAGGCATCGAGCAGTCCTGTCGGCGCCTAATCCTCCAGCGTCAGCACCGCCATGAACGCCTCCTGCGGAATCTCCACGCTGCCGACGCGCTTCATGCGCTTCTTGCCAGCCTTCTGCTTCTCCAGTAGCTTGCGTTTGCGCGTGACGTCGCCGCCGTAGCACTTCGCCAGCACATTCTTGCGCATGGCGCGCACCGTCTCGCGAGCGATGATGCGGCTGCCGATGGCGGCTTGCAGTGGCACCTCGAAGAGCTGGCGCGGGATCAACTCCTTCAGCTTGTCCACCAGCAGGCGTCCCTGCGATGTGGCCTTGTCTTTGTGGGTGATGAGTGAAAGCGCGTCGACCGCCTGCCCGTTGACGAGGATGTCCAGCTTGACGAGGTCGGAGGCCTCGTACTTCGCGAAGGTGTAGTCGAGCGAGGCGTAGCCCTGCGTGCGCGACTTGAGCTGGTCGTAGAAGTCCACGATTAATTCGCCCAGCGGCATGCGATAGGTCAGATGCACGCGGTCGTCCTCGATGTAGCTCATCTGGCGATATTCGCCGCGGCGCGTGGTGACGAGGTCCATGATGGCGCCGATGTAGCGCGCGGGCGTGAAGACGGAGATGTCCATCACCGGCTCCTCGATCTTCTCGATCTCGGTTGGCGCGGGCAGCTCGGCGGGATTATGCACGCTGATCTGCTCGCCATTGGTGCGCGTCACCAGATATTCGACGCTGGGCGCGGTGACGATAATGTCCAGGTTGTACTCGCGCTCCAGCCGTTCCTGGACAATCTCCATGTGCAGCAGCCCTAAGAATCCGCAACGAAAGCCGAAACCCAGCGCGACCGAGTTCTCCGGATCGAAGACCAGCGCGGCGTCGTTGAGTCGCAGCCGCTCCAGCGCGTCGCGCAGCAGAGGATAATCGTCGCCTTCGACGGGGAAGAGGCCAGCGTAGACCATCGGCTTGGCGGGTCGGTAGCCTGCTAGCGGCTGAGTGGCGGGGGCGCGCGACGTCGTAACGGTGTCGCCCACCTGACAATCTTTCACATTCTTGAAGCCTGTGGCGATATAGCCCACCTCGCCGGCCTCCAGCGTCTGCGTGGAGACAAGCTGCGGGCTGAAGTAGCCCAACTCCAGTGTGTCGGCGGTGCTGCCCACCTGCATCAGATGCACGCGCTCGCCGACCTTCAGTGAGCCATCCATGACGCGCACGTAGGCGATGACGCCCTTGTAGGCGTCGTATTTGGAGTCGAAGATGAGCGCACGCAGGGGCTGAGTTGCGGCGCCGGTGGGCTGCGGCACGCGCTGCGTCACCGCTTCGAGGATGTCCTGTGTGCCAATACCCTCTTTGGCCGAGGCCAGCACAATTTCCTCACGGGGGATGCCGATGACATCTTCGATCTCCTTGATGACGCGCTCCGGGTCGGCGCTGGGCAGGTCGATCTTGTTGACGACCGGGATGATGGCCAGGTCGGCTTCCAGCGCGAGGTAGAGGTTCGCCAGCGTCTGCGCCTCAATGCCCTGCGTGGCGTCCACCACGAGGATGGCGCCTTCGCACGCGGCCAGGCTGCGCGAGACTTCGTAGGTGAAGTCCACATGCCCTGGCGTGTCGATCAGATTCAGCTCGTATTCCTGGCCGTCGCGCGCGCTGTAGCGCATTCGCACCGCCTGCGCCTTGATGGTGATGCCCTTCTCGCGCTCCAGGTCCATCTGGTCGAGCACTTGCGCCGTCATGTCGCGCTTAGCGATGGAGCCGGTGAACTCCAGCAGGCGGTCGGCCAGCGTGGACTTGCCGTGATCGATATGCGCGATGATGCAGAAATTGCGGATATGCGATTGATCCATGTGGCTGGGTCGCGGCGAGCGTCTCCGAGGCGCCAGAGAGGCGCGCCGGGCGGCCTGCCATCCTTTCAATCATTCGTGCGCGCCAGTCGCGTGGTGGCGAAGGCGCGTGATGTGCGGTCAGTGTGTGCGGCCACAGGGGGCCATGCGCCATTATAGCGCCAAAGCTGCTCTGTGCGTGACGAATAGATGGGGCAGCGTTTACTCGATCAGGCCACCACCCAGCGCCTCGTCGCCATCAGCGCCGCCGTAGAACACCGCCGCCTGGCCCGGCGTGATGGCCCGCGCTGGCGCCGCCAGTCGTACCTCGGCGCGTCCGGCAGCCAGCGGGATGACGGTCGCGTCCACCAGCGGCGCCTTGTAGCGCAGCTTCACCTGCGCCGCAAAGGGCGCGCTGGGCGCGGCGTCTGACGTCCAGGTCGTCTGGTGGACGCTGAACGTGTCGCGCGCCAGATCGGCGGCGGAGCCGACCACGACGGCATTCTGGCTGGGATCGAGTCGCAGGACGTGCAGCGGCTCGCGCGCCGCCACGCCGAGACCCTTACGCTGGCCGATAGTGTAATAGGCCAGCCCCTGATGCTCGCCAACCTGCTTACCCGCCGCATCCAGAATGGGGCCAGGCTGCGGCGCGGCGCGCCCGGTGGCGTCGGCGTAGCGCCGCATGAAGCCGCGATAGTCATTGGCTGCGACGAAGCAGATCTCCTGGCTCTCAGCCTTGGTGGCGACGGGCAGCCCATGCTCCGCCGCCATCGCGCGCACCTCTGGCTTGGTATACGTGCCCAGCGGGAAGAGCGCATGCCGCAACTGGTGCTGCGACAGCACGTGCAGCACATAAGACTGATCCTTTGAGATATCGACGCCCTGGCGCAGGCGACGCAGCCCCGTCGTGGGGTCATCGTCCACCCGCACATAGTGGCCGGTCGCCAGATAGTCAGCTCCGAGCGCCAGCGCCCGTTCCAGCAGCAGCGTGAAGCGAATGTGGCGATTACAACGCAGGCAAGGGTTGGGAGTGCGGCCAGCGGCATACTCGTCGTAGAAGTAGTCCACGATGGTCTGCTGAAATGGCTGCTCGACATTGATGACGTAGAAGGGAATGTCGAGCGCCGCCGCCACGCGCCGCGCATCGTTGACGGATTCCAGCGAGCAGCACTTGTTCTCGGCGACCAGCTCCACGCCATCCTCGCCGATGACGGCTGGCTCCGACCACAGGCGCAGCATGATGCCAATGACGTCGTAGCCCTGCTCCTTGAGCAGCGCCGCCGCCACTGAGCTATCCACGCCACCGCTCATCCCAACAACTACGCGCGTCATCGTCTGCGCCTCTCTCCTGTGCTCTCGATGATTCAGAGTATCTCGCCTGCTGGCGTCCACGTTGCTCCTCATCCGTATCAATCAACGAAGTATACGCTGTGGAACATGACAGGCTCAAGCGTCGAGCAGCAGCGGCGCGTGGCGCCCGCCTTGCTGATATGTCGCGATGTGACATGATAAGCGCGCGTATAGTATGGAGGGTAGCGGCGCGCGAGTCGGGTCCGCTGGCGGTGACGAATTGGCTCGCCACACGCTCTACAGGCGCGCGTGACCGCTCGCAACTACGATGATGATGTGGTCGTGGTACCCAGGTGGGCTGCGCAGGAGGTGTATCAGATGGCACAGGCGGCGAGTGGCGGCGTGCGAGCGCGATTGGAGGGAACCGAACCGCGCTACTGGGCAATCGAAGACTATGGCGTGATTGGAGATTGTCGCACGGCTGCGCTCGTCGCTCCCAACGGCTCTGTCGACTGGCTCTGCCTGCCGCATTTCGACAGCCAGGCGGCGCTATGCAAGCTGGTGGACGCCGACCGTGGCGGCTACTTCCAGGTGCGCCCACGGCATGACTGCGACGTCGCGATGCGCTACTTGCCCGCCTCCAACGTGCTCGAATCCACGTTCATGAGTGAGACGGGACAGGTCAAGACGCTCGATTTCATGCCCATCCGCAAGCGCAGATCCCACGAGCGCGTCTTCGCCTCCCTCTCGGCACTGGCGCCGACGTCCAGCCACCACCAGCGCGCCCACCTGGAGCGCGATCTGGGCAACGATGTGGCTGCCGCACACCGCATCGACCGCATCGTCACCTGCGAGCGCGGCGAGGCGACCATCGCCATTTCGCTCAAGGTCACGCCCGATTACGCGCAGCGGCACGCGCGGTTCGCGCTACATGTGCAATATCCGCATGTCGTGGCGGCCACGCTGTACGACGACGAGCGCCAGCGCTTCTTCGTCTTCGTCGCCAGGCCGCTGTCAAGTGCGGCTGGAGCAGGCGCGCCGGGAGAGTTCGAGGTCAGCGTGCTGGATGGACGGTTGCAGGCGTCGATTGATCTGCAGGCCGGGCAGCGGCTCGGCGTGGCGCTCAACTTCGCCCGCGACGCAACAGAGGCGCAGGAGCTGCTGGAGCGCCTGCTGACACGCGATCTGGACGACGACGCCGCCGAGACGCTGAATTACTGGCAGACCTGGGCCGATCAATGCGCGTACCGAGGCCCCTATGCGGACGCCGTGCTGCGGTCGGCGCTGGCGCTGAAGCTGTGCACGTTCGAGCCGAGCGGCGCTATCGTCGCCGCCCCCACTACCTCGCTGCCAGAGCGCATCGGCGGCGAGCGCAACTGGGATTATCGCTTCACCTGGCTGCGCGACTCATCCTTCACCCTTCAGGCGCTCGGCTTGCTGGGCTACCACAGCGAGGCGCGCGATTTCTTCCACTTCCTACATGATCTGGGCGTGCATGAAGGCTCAAAGTTCCGCGTGCTCTACACACTGCGCGGCGAGTCGGATGGCGCGGCGCAGGAAACAGAGCTTGAAGAGCTGGAGGGCTATAAAGGCTCGCGCCCGGTGCGCATCGGCAATGGCGCCGCTGAACAGCGCCAGATGGACATCTATGGCGAGTTGGCCGACGCCGCGCTGCGTTATGCGCAGGCGCTGGGCTATTGCACGGGCGAACGCGTGCGCGAGAGCCCGCGCGACCTGCGCGGTGTCGCCAGCGTCATCGCCGATTTCGTAGCCGACCACTGGCAGGACCTTGATCGCGGCATCTGGGAGGAACGCGGGCCAGAGCGCGCGTTCGTCTATTCCCGTGCGATGTGCTGGGTGGCGCTGGATCGCGCGCTGCAGATCACTGCTGGCAGTGTCAGCCACGAGCGCTCGGCGCGCTGGTCCGACGCAGCGCGGCAGATACGCGATGACATCGACACGAACGGCTACAACGCCCAACTTGGCGCATTCACGCAGGCGTATGACATCGATGCGGTAGACGCGGCCAACTTCCGCCTGGCGCTGGTGGACTATCTGCCGACCGACAATGAGCGCCTGCGCGACACCATCACAACGACTGGGCGCATCCTCTCGGCCCACAATGCGCTGATATATCGCTATCGTCCCGCTGGTGACCAGCCTGAGCAGTCGTCGGGTGAGAGTGCCAACTCCGATGATGGGCTTGCAGGCAACGAAGGCGCGTTCCTGGCCTGCGCTTTCTGGTATGTGAGCGCGCTGGCGTTGATGGACAAACTCGACGAGGCGCGCGAGCGCTTCGAGCGGCTGATACAATTCGCCAGCCCGCTGGGCCTCTTCTCCGAGGAGGTGGACGCCACCACGGGCGCCCTGCTAGGCAACTATCCGCAGGCATATACGCACATTGGCATGGTTATCGCCGCGCATCACCTGTGGCAGGCGACCGAGCGCGCGGAAGAGGCGGAGCGCGAGCGCCAGGCGCAACAGTCGCCTGATGCGGGTGATTCGGCGCCGTGAGCGGCCAGCCCGCCAGCGACCATGATACACTGGAAGGGCGCGGCGAGGCGGGGAGAAGTCGCGGCCATCAATGGCCGACGCTCGGCGCGACTGGGGCATACATGCCCCGCAGATGTGCCGCCACAGGCGGTCGCGCCTCTGCGGCTTTCAAGCCGCCGTCGCTCGCCCGCCTTTCAAGGCCGAGAGCGTCTGCTACGCAGCGATTCGCCTCGCCAGTGGTTCCTCGTGGGGGACAAGTCGCGCTGTTTCACGCCAGTCGAGGTAGCCATGTCTGAGCCAGATGGCAAGCCGAACGCGCCCCGACGCGATGCGGCGCAGATCTCGGACATCATGCGGCGGGTACATGGTCACGATACCACTCCCGAGACGCTGCTGCGGCAGGCGCTGGAGGCGCGAGGGTTGCGCGCGGATGACCCTGCGCCTGATCTCCTCGGCAGGCCTGACCTCGTGTTCGGCGCGGCGCGGCTGCTCGTCTTCGTGGATGGCGACTACTGGCATGGCAATCAGTGGCGGCGGCGGGGCAAGGCGGCGCTGGAGGAGCAATTCGCGGCATCGGCGGAGGCGTCGCGGGCGTACTGGCTGCGCAAGATTCGCCGCAACATGCGCCGCGACCATGCGACGACCGCCGCATTGCAGCGCATGGGCTGGACAGTGCTCCGCCTGTGGGAAAGCCAGATCAGCGACGACCTGGAGGGCTGCGTGAGCGTGATCGCCGATTCGATCAATCCCCAGCGGGGCGGCGCGCTGGATGATGGCGTGGCGCTACGCGCGCGACTGGCCCAGAAGACCTGCGCCGAGTTCTTCGCGGGCATTGGGCTGATGCGGCTGGGTTTGGAGCGGCTGGGCTGGCGGGTCAGCTTCGCCAACGACATCGATGAGCGCAAGCGCGCGATGTATCTGCATCACTACGGCGCGGAGGAAGGCGCGGAAATCGCTGAGCGCCAGTTTGCGCTGGCCGATGTGCATACACTTCCGGTCGAGCGCGTGCCGAGCGTGACGCTGGCCACGGCGAGCTTCCCCTGCAATGATCTCTCGCTGGCGGGCGCGCGGCAAGGGCTGGCGGGCAAGCAGTCCTCGGCGTTCTGGGGCTTCATTCGCGTGCTGGAGGCGCTGGGCGCGCGCCGTCCGCCGCTCGTGCTGCTGGAGAACGTGCCAGGCTTCCTCACCTCGCACGGTGGGGCCGACTTTGCGCAGGCGCTCCAGGCGCTCGACGCGCTGGGCTATGCGGTGGACGCCTTCCAGCTCGACGCCGCGCGCTTCACGCCGCAGAGTCGCCGACGCCTGTTCGTCGTCGGCGCGCAGGTGGCGCTCTTCGGTGCGGAGCGGGGCGAGGCGGAGCCGCTGGTGGTCAGCGAGCTGCGCCCACAGGCGCTGATTGCCGCTATCGCCGCCAATCCCACGTTGCGCTGGCGAGTGCGGCGTCTGCCCGCGCCGCCGCAGCATGACGGGCGGCTGGAGGAGATCCTGGACGATCTGCCCGACGACGCGCCTGAGTGGTGGTCGGAGCAGCGAGCGAGCTATCTGCTCAGCCAGATGAGCGCGCGCCACCGCGCCCAGGCAGACGCGATGATCGTTGGCGAGCAGTGGAGCTATGGCGCTGTCTTCCGGCGCATGCGGCGCGGGCGCTCGATGGCTGAGCTACGGGTGGATGGGCTGGCGGGCTGCCTGCGCACGCCACGCGGCGGCAGCGGGCGACAGATTCTCTTCAAGGCGGGATTCGGGCGCTATCACGCGCGACTGCTGACGCCACGCGAGGCGTCGCGGCTGATGGGCGCGGGCGATTTTCGCATCTCTGGCTCGCTCAACGACGCGCTGTTCGGCTTCGGCGATGCGGTCTGTGCCGATGCCATCGCCTGGATTGCCACCTACTATCTCGATCCGCTGATCAATGAGCTGATTCGCGGGGCGCCGTTGCCAGCCGAGGCGCAGCCTGCGACAATGGATGGGCGCTGATGGGCGCACAGGCGAGCGGCGCAGAGCAGGGAGTGGGGTCGAGCGTGTCGAGCGGCGCATCCAACGATAACTGGCATGACATCGAAACCTCGGCGGATGATCCCAACGGGCTGCGCGGCAAGCGCGTGCTGGTGATGGGGCTGGGTCTGCTGGGCGGCGGCGTGGCCTCGGCGCGCTATGCCGTGGCGCAGGGCGCGGCTGAGGTGACGGTGACCGACCTGCGCTCTGAGGAGATGCTGGCGCCGAGCGTCGCGCGGTTGGCCGGGCTGCCGATCCGCTACGCGCTGGGGCGGCACGACCCCGACGAATTCCGCGCGGCGGATGTCGTCGTGCGCAATCCCAACGTGCGGCGCGACTCGCCGTATCTGGCCATCGCGCGCGAGGCGGGCAAGCGCATCGAGATGGAGATTGCGTGGTTCTTCCGCGCCTGCCCGGGCAAGATCGCGGGCGTCACTGGAACGCGCGGCAAGAGCACCACCACCCTGCTGCTCCATCACATCTTGCAAGGCGCGGGCTTGGATCCACTGCTGGGGGGCAATCTGGGGGGCATCGAGACGCTCACGCTGCTGCCACAGATCACGCCCGACCGCTGGACCGTGCTGGAACTGGGCAACTGGATGCTCGAAGGGCTGCATACCGTGCGGCGCAGCCCGCAGCTCGCCATCTTCACCAATCTGCTCCCCGACCACCTCGACGCCTATGACTCGATGGACGACTACGGGCAGGCTAAGACCAGCATCTTTCGCTACCAGCGCCCCGGCGACATCGCCATCTTCAACGCCGATAATGACTACAGCAGCCGCTACGCGGGCGAGGCGCCCAGCGACGGCGTGTGGCTCTACAGCGCCGAGCGTGGCGTGTGCTATCCGCGTGAGCGGCCCACGGAGACGCGCCCATTCAGCTATGCCGAGGCGATCAGGCTGCGTGGCGCGCACAATGTGGCCAACGTGCAGGCGGCGGCGCTGGCGGCGGAGTTGCTGGGGTTGGGTGAGACGAGCATCCGCGCGGGGATTGAGACGTTCGGCGGCGCGCCGCATCGGCTGGAGGTGGTGCGCGAACTGGACGGCGTGACGTGGGTCAACGACAGCGCCAGCACGGCGCCGGTGGCGGGCGTGGCGGCGCTGCGCAGCTTCAGCGAGCCAGTGGTGCTGATCGCTGGCGGCAACACGAAGAAGATCGACCACAGCGCCTGGGCTACCGAGGCGGCCACCCGCGCCAAGCGCATCATCCTGCTGAAGGGCAGCGCCACCGATGACTTCGCCGCCGATGTGCGCGCGGCGGCGGCGCGGGCTGGTCGCCCCGACCCCATCGAGGGCGTCTATGACGACTTTGTGGCAGCCATCCAGCGGGCGCGGGAGCTGGCAGCGCCGGGAGATGTCGTGCTGCTCTCACCGGGATTTACCAGCTTCGGCATGTTCTTGCACGAGTTCGACCGTGGCGAGCAGTTCCGCGCGCTCACGCTGGCGCTGCCAGAGCAGCCATAGTACTGGGCAGGCATATTCCAGTGGATGGGTGGTAACTATGGACTGTTGGAGTGGGGGAATATGACGCAGGCGGTTACCACTGAACGACTGACAGGCGCCGCTCGGACGCTGGCATTGCTGAGCCTGGTGGGCATCATCCTATACGTCGTCATTGATGTGCTGCTGTTCGTTCTGCGCCCCGAATTATCCTTGCTGCATCGCGCTGAGAGCGACTACGGGAATGGCCAGTGGGCGTGGCTCATGGACGCCAATTTCCTGCTGCGTTGCGCCCTCTCGCTGGCGGCGGTCG
>DATBTW010000254.1:0-5211 GCA_036559055.1 Ktedonobacterales bacterium | reverse complement strand
TCCCTCGCTATTCAGCGTCGCCGAAGATGGTGTAGTGCCAGCCTTTGCGCGCGTCGCCGGTGTTGTCCAGCATGACGTGCTTGACCTGCGTGTAGTCCTCCAGCGCGTAGGGCGACATATCTTTACCAAAGCCGCTCTGCTTGAAGCCACCGTGTGGCATCTCGCCGGTCAGCGGCAAGTGATCGTTCACCCAGACCGTGCCGAACTCCAGCGCAGCCGTCATACGCATGACGCGCTGCACGTCGCGCGTCCAGACGGAGCCGGCCAGGCCGTAGCGCACGGCGTTGGCCCGCGCGAGGGCGTCGGCCTCGTCACTGAAGGGTAGCACGACCACGGCTGGCCCGAAGATTTCATCCACCACCACTGGCGCATCATCGGCCACATCGGTAATGATGGTCGGCTGGAAGAAGAAGCCGCCCTCCAGGCCAGCGACCTTCGCACGCTCGCCGCCCAGCGCGAACTTGCCCTTGTCACGCGCCTTGCCCACCAGCGCCTCCACACGCCCTAGCTGCGCCGCGCTCACCAGCGGCCCCATGTCGGTCTGCTCCGACGAGGGATCGCCGACGCGAATCTCGCGCACAAGCGCGCTGAAGCGGTCGAGGAACTGCTCATAGACCGGCTGCTGGACGTAGATGCGCGTCGCGGCGGTGCAGTCCTGCCCGGTGTTGACGAAGCCGCCGACCACCGCGCCCTGGGCCGCCGCTTCGAGGTCGGCGTCGGCGAAGACGATGAATGGCGCCTTGCCGCCCAACTCCATATGCACGCGCTTGAGCGACTGCGACGCCGCCTGCATGATGACCTTGCCCGTCTCAGTCGCGCCGGTCAGCGAGATCAGTCGCACATCCGGATGCGCCACCAGCGCCGCGCCGACCTCATCGCCACCGGGGACGACATTCAGCACGCCCGCTGGCAGTCCCGCCTCGATGGCCAACTCGCCCAGCGCCAGCGCCGTCAGCGGCGTTTCGGGCGCGGGCTTCAGCACGACGGTGTTGCCAGCCGCGAGCGCCGGGCCGATCTTCCACAGCGCCATCATCAGCGGATAGTTCCACGGCGCGAGCTGCCCGCAGACGCCCACTGGCTCGCGGCGGATGATGCTCGTCATGCCGGGGATGTACTCGTGCGAGGCCTGCCCCGCCAGCACGCGCCCGGCCCCCGCGAAGAAGCGCAGGCAGTCGATGGCGAAGGGCAGATCGCTATCGCGCGCCAGCTTGATGGGCTTGCCGACATTACGCGATTCCATCGACGCCAGCTCGTCCAGATGCTGCTCCAGCAGGTCGGCCAGCTTGAAGAGCGCGGCGGCGCGGCCCCCTGGCCCCAGCCCCGTCCAGCGGCCATCGTCGAAGGCGCGTTTGGCGGCGGCCACCGCGCGATTGATGTCTTCCACGCTGCACTCTGGAACCGTCTCGCCTGCTCCGCCCGTCGCGGGATTGACCAACGCGCGTGTCTTGCCGTCGGCGGCGGCGACCAGCTCACCGTCGATCAGCGCCTTTTCGGTGTTCAGCGTCTTCAGCGCCATTGCCTGCTTCCTCTCCTCGCGGCCTCATCCTCTGGCCCCCTCACCTCGCGGGAAAGGGGGAATCGGGCCACGCTCACCATACGCTTTCCGGCTCTCACAGAAAACGGCGCAGGAAGCCGCTGGGCTGCTAGCCCAGGCGGAGGAATGCGCCGCCGCCCGCAGGCGGAGGTCTTGCGCGCCATTCTGCGCGCCTCCTTTCGTGATACACTACTCGTGTGCTCAGGCACCCCGGTTCGCCGGGGCCAACGGTTCAAATAGCACCTGCGCTGGTGAAGGGATCGCCCTTCCAGCACACGCGGCAGGGGAGGTTTCGGCCTGATCCTGCCGGGCCGGACGGGGTAGAAACCCGCCATCTGTGTCAGGCGGCCATACGCGGATTCTCCGGTGTCAGGTGAGTCGAACGGGAAAGCTGCAAGCCGTCGGGCTTCTAGCCCGTGCGGTACCTGACATGCCACCGCCAGCATACGTAGGCGTCGGGAGCGCGCCAAGGGCCACGCTGGCTATCCCTGCTCCCCGCCGATTGGCCACACTGGCGAATCACTCCGACTCCCCCTCTCCTATGGGAGAGGGGGACAGGGGTGAGGTCACTCCGCGCCATAGCTGGCGCGCACGCGGCGCAGCAGCAGCGCGGCGCGCAGATTGAGCTTGGTCAGCGAATCGCTCAGGTTCACGTCGCAGATCTCCTCGATGCGGCGCAGGCGATACTTGAGCGTGTGCCGGTGGATGTAGAGCCGCTCGGCGGCGCGCACGCCGTTGCCCTCGCACTCCAGAAAGACCTCCAGCGTCTGGGTAAGCTGCCCCTCGTGCGTGCGGTCGTGCTCCACCAGCCGCGCCAGTCGCCCGGAGAACGCGTTCTCGGCGAGCATCTGCGGCGGCAGCGCGTGCAGCCAATGGAGCAACCCCAGCTCCTCGAAGCGCGCCACGCGGCGGTCGTCGCCCAGCGCGGGCAGCAGGGCCAGCGCCTCCAGCGCGCGCTCATACTCGCGATTCAGGCTGCCGGACGCCTCCTGCAGCGCGCTCACGCCCAGCCGCACCGGCGCGTCAGGCGCGCCAAAGGCGCCCAGGCTCTCCAGCAGGAACGCACAGAAATGATCGATCTGCTCACGGCGGGCGCTCTCCAGCAGGGCCACCACGCGGCCAGAGCGCTCGCCCACCACACAGGGCAGATTCTCGTGGCGCGCGGCGTTGCGGGCGGCCAGCTCCACCGTGCGCAGGTCAGCGCCGCCGATGTCCATCACCGTGACGACATGCGGCGCTTCCAGGCGCAGATGGAAGCGGGCGAGCTGCTCGCGCAGTGCGCTATCGGGGCGCAAGTCTTCGGCGAGCAGGCGGCTGAGTACATGCTGCTCCATGCGTTCCTCAGCCTGGCTGGTGGTCTGATTGCGGAAGAGGATCAGCGCAGCCACTGTCGCGGCGTGCTCGATGGCGTGGAAGTCGAGCGGCTCCAGGTCGCGCTCGCCCGCGATGATCCAGACGTAGCCGTAGACGCGCCGCGCCACGACGATTGGCATGAGGATGCGCGCCATCGTCATACCCAGCGCCCGCGTCTCCTCGCTGACATCCACCCGCTGCACGCTGAGCGTCGAGCGCGCCTGCGAGAGAACCCCCTTGCGGCGCAGATAATCCAGCAGGCGGGGCGAGCTGCGTCCCTCGCGGATGGCGCCACGACGGCTCTCATCGATGCTGCCGCCGGGGCCGGTGGCCTCCGCCAGCATGGCGAACGAGAGGTCGTCGATCTCGACGGGCCGCCGCAGCAGCGCGCACAGCTCGTGCGCCACGTCTTGCAGCGAGCCGCCCTCCAGCACGAGGCGGGTCAGGGCGCGGTGGATGGCCAACGACTGCTTGTAGAGCAGATATTGGTCGTTGAGGCTATATTCTGAGACGACGCGCACGACATCTTCGAAAGGGATGTGCCAGGGCAGCTCCAGCACGGGGAATCCGGCGGCGTCGGCCACGCAGCGCACCTCATCGGCCACGCGCATGACATAGGCGCCCGTCGCCACCACCATCCCCGCCACGCGCTTCTCGATCAGCTGGCGTACCAGCCGCACCTGGCCCTCCACGTCGTCGCGCAGGCCGTAGAAGGTCGTCAGCAGCAATTCGTCGGCGCGCACCCACTCGTCCGCCTGGGGAATATCGACCACAGCGGCCCACAGGATCTCGCGGTCCAGCCCATCTTCGCCAGCGACAAGCGCGCCCTCGGCCATCGGCGGCAGATCGCGCAATTGGCGCATCGTCAGCATGGAAGATTCCTCGCGTTTGGGCGCATCATTCGGCGCTTCGTCACCGTATCATGCGCTGCTGGGTTGCGCAAGCATCTGGAGGCCGCAGGTTGGCCACAGTGGACAATGCCGCTTCCAAAGCGCAGGTGATACGATGCGGAGAGAGCGCGGGGGACTGATCCCTGCGCCACGCTGCGCAAGCAGCCCTGCGAGACTGCGCCACCTGGGACGCGCGAGGAGCTGGAACCGATTATGAGCATCCAATCAATCAATCCGGCGACCGGTGAGGTCATCGAAACCTTCGAGCCATTTAGCCAGCAGCGCATCGATGCGGCGCTCGACCAGGCGCAGCAGACGTTTCGCCAGTGGCGCACAACCACTCTGGATGAGCGCGCCCGCCTCGTGCGCGAGATCGCCAAAACCCTGCGCGCGCAGAAAGCGCAATTGGCCCGCGTGATGACGCTGGAGATGGGCAAGCCGATCGTCGAGGCTGAGGCCGAGGTGGAGAAGTGCGCCTGGAACTGCGACTTCTACGCCGAGGAGGCCCGGCGATACCTGGCCGATGAGCCAGCGCCCTCCACCGCGCAGGAGAGCTATGTCGCCTTCCGCCCACTGGGCGTGGTGCTGGCGGTCATGCCGTGGAATTATCCACTGTGGCAGGTGTTCCGCTTCGCCGCGCCCGCGCTGATGGCGGGCAACGTGGCTGTGCTGAAGCACGCCTCCAATGTGACCCGCAGTGCGCTGGAGATCGAGCGCGTCATCGGCGAGGCAGCGCAGGCGGCCGGCGCGCCCGCGCATCTCTTCCAGACGTTGATCGTGCCAGGCGCCGAGGTCGATAAGCTGATCAAGGATCGGCGCATTGCGGCGGTGACGCTGACGGGCAGCGATCCAGCGGGCGTCTCGGTGGCGATGGCGGCCGGCTCGGTGCTGAAGAAGACCGTGCTGGAGCTGGGCGGCTCCGATGCCTTCATCGTGCTCGATGACGCCGACATCGAGGCGGCGGCGCAGATGGCGGCCAAGGCGCGCTTCCAGAACACCGGCCAGAGCTGCATCGCGGCCAAGCGCTTCATTGTCGTGGAATCGGTGGCCGACGCCTTTGAGCAGGCATTCGTCAAGGCCACTGAGGCGCTCAAGGTAGGCGATCCGCTGGATCGCGAGACGCAGGTGGGGGCAATGGCCCGCCACGACCTGCGCGACGACCTGGAGCGCCAGGTACGCGCCTCGCTGAAGGAGGGCGCAAAGGCGCTGACCGGCGGCGAGCCGATCAGCGGGCCGGGCGCCTTCTACGCGCCGACCATCCTGACGAACGTGACGGCGGAGATGACCGTCTTCCGGGAGGAGACGTTCGGCCCAGTGGCGGCGGTGATCCACGCGCAGGATGAGGCCGACGCCATTCGCCTGGCCAACCAGTCGGACTTCGGCCTGGGCGGCGCCGTCTGGACACGCGACATCGCGCGCGGCGAGCGCGTGGCG
>DATBTW010000253.1:0-9226 GCA_036559055.1 Ktedonobacterales bacterium | reverse complement strand
TCGTCTCGGAGCGCTGGGATCTGGCGTCCGGCGCGCCCGCGCAACTGCCGTCGCCAGCCACCGCCAGCGCATATTCCTGGACGAGCGCTGGCGCGCTGGCGACCGATAGCGCCCCCATTGGCGGCGCAATTGGGACGCCGGATGGCGGGCAGAGCTTCAGCGTGTGGCAGCCAGGTTACCTGCTCTATCAGGACTCGCAGGCAAACCTCACAACGATTGGGCCAGCCACCGCGACCCCCGTGAAGGACGATGTCGGATGGAGCCCGACGATCATGGCCCTCTCGCCAGATGGGCGCTATTTGTATACCTATTTCACGTCCGTGTTCGACACCTTCGACAGCCTGACGCCACCCTCCACGCAGCACGTCTCACCCAGCGAGCCAACCCTCGCCCCACGCGACAAGGCGCTGCTGGCGCTGGCGCAGCAGATGACGCAGGCGACGGGAGACATCACGCAGCAGCCGGGGTACGCGGTGGCCTGGCGGCCCGACGGCAAGCTGATGGCAGCGGTCAGCATCAACGTCAACGTCGCGCAGACGTCGACAGCGCCCAGCGCGCTGACCGTGTCGGTCTACGACACCGCGAGTGGGCAGATGGTCAAGCAATTCACGCCCGACTGGTCGGGCCTGACGGTCGGCAACGCCAGCCGCGAGACGGTCATGTGGTCGCCCGATGGCAAGCGCCTTCTGCTGCAAGACAACGTCTACGGCGCCATCACGATCTGGGGGCCGGGCGCGCTGCCACAGTGACATGCGGGCGGCGTCGCGGCCAACGTTGGCGCGCTGAATCACTTCCAGGAGCGCCGCTGGCCACTTACGCGCCAGGCGCCGCCTGATAGTGAACCAGCACGACACCAGAGTTGTAGGATCGCGTCTCGATCAGCTTCAGCGTAGCCTCGGTTCCATCGCGGAAGAGGCGCTTGCCGCTGCCCAGCACGACCGGATAGACCAGCAGGTAGTAGTCATCGATCAGGTTCTGCTGGGCAAGGGTCTGGATCAACTGCCCGCTGCCGCCGATCAGGATGTCCTGCCCATCCTGCCGCTTGAGGTTGCCGACCTCCTGCGCGACATCGCTCTTGATGATGGTCGAGTTGTTCCAGTCGGCCCTGTTGAGCGTCGTGGAGGCGACGTACTTGGCTATGCCGTTCATGCGGTCGGCGAATCCGGCCTCATCCTTCGCGCTGGGCCAGGCCGCCGCGAATCCCTGGTAGGTGACGCGCCCCAGCAGCAGCGCATCGGCAGCCATCAACTCGTCGAACTTGAATTTGCCGATCTCATCATCCCAGTACGGCCTGCTCCAGCCCTTGTGCTTGAACTCGCTCTGGCCGCCGGGGTCTTCCATCACGCCATCCAGCGTCAGGAACTCAGACACCACCACTCGCCTCATGGTCCGCTTCCTCTCTTCAGTCAGCCCCACCGATGCGTGGCTCCGCTCACCATATCACAGGTGATGAGCCGTTCCACTGCGGGGCGGCGAACCCGGAAGGCAGCGAGTTTCCCCTCTCTCCATCGCAACGGAGAGAGGGGAAGGAGGTGAAGTCGCTGGCTAGCGACTGGCGCCCGTCGGCGCGCCACGGCCATCGGCGCTGCGTCGCATGCGAATGGCCTCGGCGCGCGCCACCGCGTCGCCGCGCACACCGCCCAGCTCGTGATCGAGAATGCGCCGCGCGATGGCGACGGTCGCGGCGTAGGTCGAGTCCATCCCGTAATACGAGAGGCTGCCCGCGCCGAGATTCTTGCCACGGGTATACGGCGTATCGGAAGCGTAGTGGATGATCCCCAGGTCGAAGGGCAGCCGCGCGAAGTTGATGTTCTCGCCCGTCGGGTAGCGCGTCATGTAGAGGCTCTCGTAGACCGCGTCCAGATAGGGGCCGGACTCCATCTCTACCACGCTGTAGTTGGCGCGGTAATAGAAGTCGAGGTAGGCGCGGTTCTGCAGGAAGGCGCCTTTGGATGAGACGGCGCGCTGGTTGTCGAGCACGGCGCCAAACACCAGATTGCTGGCCACGTCGGCGGCGCTGAAGCAGTTATCCAGCCAGTAGGTGTTGAGGCTGTGCTCGTCCAGCACGACGTTAGAGATCATCACATCGCCGATGCTGCCGTTGAGGGTCGCCGCTTTGCCGAGAATGTAGACGCCCTTCACCTGCGTCAGATTCTCCACCACCTCACGCAGCACGCGATAGGCCGCCATCCCCAGCGGATAGTCGATGTTGATGATGATGCCACGGCTGTCGGCCAGCCGCTCCACGCCCGGCACACGCACACGCGGATCGAGATCGTCGGCGCGCAGCTTGGAGAGATCTATCACCTGCACGTCGATCTCCAGCCCCTGTCGCGCGCCGATCTGCCAGATGCCGCGCTCCTGCTCTTCGACCGGCTTGCTGCGCGCGAAACCCTGCCCGGCGGGCGTCCTCTGATACTCGCGGGCGCCATAGTAGAGAAAGTTCTGCCAGTTGCCGGGCGCGCGTCCCTCTTTCAGCTTGCGCGCCTCCTCTGCCAGGAAGGTATCGGCGCCAGCGAGAGCGAAGCGTGTCAGCTCATCCTCGCGGCGGCGCGCCACGCCAGAGAAGAGATTGGCCAGGCTATGCGTATTGCTGGAGACGAAGTAGACCGGACGGCGTTGCAGGCGCGCGTCATCCAGCAGCTTGGCGACCGGATTCCACCACTTGCGGGTGGCGCGCACGAAGCCAACATGCGAGCCACCCAGCATGCGCAGGGTGAAGTTCTTGCGCTCGCGGCCAATCGCCAGCAGATTGACCCACACATTGTCGCCCCACATCACTTCGAGGCGGCGCCAATCTTCGATGCTAACGTGCAGGCGCTCGCGCACCACCTTGCTGATCTCGGCGTAGACCGGCGACGAGCGATCGACGCGACTCTCCAGCAGTTGCATGGTGGTGGGATCGGCGCTGAGCAGCCAGTGAAACTTGTTCCACTCGATCTGCAAGCCCACCAGCGTCGGCACGATGTCGTCCGTGTCGCTGACGCTGGCGATGAAGACCGCCAGCGTGTTCTTGCCATCATAGAACCATTTGCGACGGCGCGCGGGAGCGGTCACCGCCTGCCACTGCTCCACCTGGAAGCCGTGCTGGGCGAAAATCTCGTCGGACTGACCGAGCAGCACCTTTGAGCTATTCAGAATGGCGGAAGGCAGCCGCAGCATGGTGTAGATGAAGGCCGACATGTCGGGGTCGCTGCTGCGCGCCTCAGGATGCAGCACCGAATCGATGTTATAGTGCGCCTGCACCAGCGCTTTCAGTCCAACCTCGCCTGAGCTGCGCAGGAGCGACTGGTAGGTGCGGATGTACATCTCGACTTCGCGCGTGCCAGCCTCATGCTGCTCTTCCACAGCGTCCAGCGCTCCGCCGGGCGCATTGGGCAGCGCGCCGCTACGCTCCGCGCGTCGAGGGTCCTTGGAATCTGCCACTCTCAACTCTCCCGTTTCGCCATCTGTCCCTGGTCGCGTCATTATACCCGAATGGCGCGCGGCTGGCAGCGCGAAGTCCTATGGGATCACTTGCGGAGTCGCGGCCATCAATGGCCGACGCACGCGACGATGGGGCATAAATGCCCCTTCGCCGCCGCCGCAGGCTGGCGCTGGCGCGTGTCTGCGGCTTTCAAGCCGCCGTAGCGTGCTTCCAGCCGCTCAAGGCCGAGAGCCGTCCCATCGCGCGCTAGCCGTCCAGCAGGCGCGTCATGGGAGTGGCGCGGGCCAGCTCCACCAGCGCCAGCGAGGCGGGCGACAGCTCGCGGCCAGGCCACTGCGCCAGCACGATGTCGTAGGTCGGCAGCTCGGCATCGCGGAGGCGCACGCCGACCAGCTCGCCGCGCTTCAGCTCATCCCAGATGGCGATGGCAGGTAGCACCGAGACCCCCTGCCCACGCAGGAGCAACTGGCGCACCACCTCGCCCGCCGTCGCCTCGATGCGCGGCTCAACGCCAGCGGGCAGCAACTTGCTCAGGCCGAAGTGGGTCGGCCCGGTGCGAGTCGAGATGACGGTATGGCGCGTGAGGTCGGCGCGCTCGCACTCGCCCGCGCGTCCCAGCGGGTGATCGCGCCCGGCCACCAGCAGCAGCGGATCGCTGTAGCGCCAGAGCACGTCGGCGCGCGCATCCATCTGCGCCAGCGAGCAGAGCGCCAGCTGCACCACGCCATCCAGCAAGGATTCCATCAGCACAGGGCTGCGCTCCACCCGCACCCAGACCCGCTCCAGTGGATGTGCGCGGGCATAGGCTTCGACCAGCCTCGGCGCGACGTATTGGCCGCAGGTGGGGTTCACCCCCAGCGTCAACCGCCCCAGCCCGCCGAAGATGACGCGCTGCGCCTCACGCTGGCCCTCCGCCCGCAGGGCCAGCATGCGTTCGGCATAGGGCAGTAGGGCGCGCCCGGCGTCAGTCAACTCCAGCGTGTGCCCGCGCCGCAGAAAGAGTGGCGCGCCGAGGTCGCGCTCCAGCGTGGCGATACGGCCACTCAGCGTCGGCTGGGCGAGATCGAGCAGCGTGGCGGCGCGCGAAAAGCTGCGGGCGCGCGAGACGGCAACGAAGGTTTCGAGCTGATCGAGCGTCATCGACATGCTGCTTTCTCGAATGGCCGACGGCCCTCACCCCACCCCTCTCCCAGAGGGAGAGGGGTGGGGTGAGGGCCTCATCGCAGGGCGCACGTCATCTCGTACTGCGTGACGACGACAGGGCAGCCAAAGGCTTCGAGCGCCGCGCCCAGGGCGTCCCCGGGCGGCACATTGATGGCGCGAAAGGTCGTCTCCGGCGCGGGTACGGCCAGCTTGCGCAGCAGCCGCATGATGTCGTCGCGGCGCGCCTCGGCGTCAGTCGCCAGCGCCCCCGCGTCCAGCACGGCATAGCCGCCGCTCTGGCGCGAGAAGAGGGTGTAGGCGCGCATGTGACCATCGCCCCACAGCCCCAGGCCATCCAGCGCACTGCGCACGCGCTCCAGCGATGCCTGCTCGCGCTGCCACGCGGGCGCGACAGCGTGCGACGCCGCGAACTGCTGGAGCGCCACACGGGGCGATGCTCCCCGCACGCGCGCCTGATCGCCACTGCGCCGGGTCGCGGGCGCCGCATCCAGGCGCAGTGGGCCGTGGTAGACCAGCAGCTTGCGCGTGGCGCGGAATCCTATGCGGCGATAGAGCGCCAGCGCAGACGTATTGACCTCCAATACTTCGAGCTGGGCGTGGGCCAGGCCGATCGCGCGCATCTGAGCCAGCAGCCGCTCCATCAGCCGCCTGCCGATGCCACGTCCACGCCATTGCGGCGCCACGCCCATCCCCGCGACCCAGCCGCGCGACTCACGCACCCCCACCAGCCCGATGCCTGCCAGCTCGCCCTCGACCGCGAGCGCCACGGACGCATCGAGCCGCACGTCATTCTCGCGCATCATCTGCGCCAGCCCGTCGGGTGTCTGCGCCATCGGCAGGTAGTAGCCGGTGAAGCCGAGGTTAAATGCCAGCGTGACCTGCTCCAGCGACAGCGAGGCCGCCGACCTGAACGCGATGGAGTTCACGGCGACGCCCCTAGCCGATGGTATCGAGCAGCGCGAGCGGAGCCACCAGCGTCGAGCCATCATCCAGCCGCAGCAGCGCGCTCGGCTCCCATTGATCCGTCTCGGAGCGCTGCGCCTGGGTGAAGATATAGTTGATGCGGCCCCACACGCCGCGCCGCTCGCCTGCGGTCACGCGCGCCAGCGCTCCCGTGGTGAAGGCGCTCGGCAGCGGGATCGCCGTCGGCGTGGCGCTCATCGGCAGCGGCAGCAGCGCCTCCGGGCGAATGTTGCGGCGCGGCTCGGTCTGGCCATCCAGCAGGATTACGTCGTTGATACGCTGCTCCAGCGCCCGTAAAATCGGCGGGCTCATCTGGCAGTCGCCCAGCCCCTCAGTCAGCATCACAGTCAGCGGGGGTTGCGCGCCTAGCGGCGTGAAGCCATCCAGCAGCGCGGTCAGGTCGGCGCGCGCGAAGGCCTCCAGTTCCAGCGCCGACGCGCTGGCGGCGATCACGCCGACGGCTCCGCTGGAATAGGCGCGCTGCAAAAGGGTCAACGGCACGCGACCGGGGTAGACGATCACGCTGCCGCGCGGCAACTGCACTAGCGCCAGCGACTCACCGCGCTGCGGGAAGAAGAGCGGCCCGGCGACCTGCCCACCCACCCCCAGAATGCCGTTGATGAGTGTGGCGGCGCCCTCGATGGTGACGCTCTGCCCCGGCGCGACACTCACCACGCGGCCCGCCAGCCCGGCCAGCACGGCTTTCACGCCGTCATCAGCGCGTAGCTCGGCGACAGCCTGGCCAGGGCTGATTTGCTCGTGCAGCGAGACGAATGGCGTGGCGCCAGGCGGCAGCAACCGCCGACGCCGCACCGCGACCGCCGAGATCATCGGTCGCCCGTGCGGATAATCGAGCGCGCTGACACTCATCGCTGGCCTCCCTGGCTGCCCTGCGCGCCCTGCTCGTGGGCGCCCAACGCTCGCCGCCATGACTGCGCCTGAGCGATGCGCTCTTCGCGATCGGCGGCCAGCGGCAGTGGTCGCCCACGCGCGTCGATCACCAGCCCCAGCGCGCCACCCTCGATCGGCTCGGTGGCGCGGGCAGGCTGCCCCGGCCCCAGCCCAATGTCGATGTCGGGATGCGGCTGGAGCGAGAAGAGCGCGCGCTCACCCTGCCCCAGCGGCAGCCGCGATAGCTCGCCCTGCGCCGCCTCGACCGCCAGCTTGTGACCATCGCCGTATTCGAGCGTGGCGTAGACGGCCACCTCGCCCGCAGGCGCGGCGCCACTGGTGGTGACGACAGGGCCAAGCGGCGTCGCCAGGGCGTCGATCTCGGCCACATGACCCGCGAACTCCGGCGCCAGCACACCAGCCATACCCAACAGCGAGGCGATGCGAGCGCTATCCTGCGCCAGCGACGTGATGCCCTGGAGCTGGAGCGTGTCGAGCAGGATGAGCGCAGCGTGCGCGGGCGTGGGCGCGTTGGCCAGCGCGCCACCGGTCGCCAGCGCCACGTCGATCGGGCGCAGGCCGGTCAGCCGCGATCCGGGCGCGTGCAGCGCCATGCGAATCGCCTCACGCGCCAGCGCATGCTCGATCTCCAGTTCCACCGGGGAGCCAGGGAGTGTGTGCGGGCGCAGCATGCGCTGCAAGACATATTCGCGCAGGCTGTTCTCGTCCAGCGCGAAGGGCAGCCAGCGGATGATATTCTCGGAGCCGACCGCGCGCAGGAGCTGACCCGCTCCCGGCCCAACGCCCATCACGGGCTGCGAGCCTGGCACAAACTCGCCCTGCGCGGTGGCGCCCGCCAGCACGGTCGAAGAAGCGCCGACATCCACGACGATGACATTCATAGCGTAGCGCTGGGCGAGGAAACACGCCACGCCACCGAGCGATGTGATGGCCGCCATCGGTGGGGTCGCGGCCAGCTTGCGCAGGCGGTCATAGCCGGGAACCGGACGCAGCGCCGCCGCCTCGTAGATTGGCCCAATGGCGCGGTTCAGCGGGGTCAGCGTGGACGGCGAGAGCGCCTGCGTCACCTGCACGCTGGGCGCGCTCCCCTGGATGGCCGCCTGCATCTGCGCGGCGTCATCGGGCTGGCCAGTGAAGATGACCGCTGGCGGCGTGATGGGCGGGTCATCCACCCGCGCTGGCTCGCGCAGCGCCTCGTACCACGCGCGGATGGTCTGGGCCGTCGCATCCAGCGACTGCAATCCGCGACTGGCGCCGAAGGCCGGCCCAACCACGAGGATGACATGTGGCGCGAGCGCGCGTACATTGACGATGGATTGCAACGTCTGCTCGTCGTAGGGCGGCCCTTCGAGCGCAGGCAGCGGCTCGATCTGTGAGAAGAGACCCGCCAGCGAGCGGTAGAGCAGCGCCGAGAGGGTATCGCGTCCGGGGCCAGCGGCGAAGATGCGTAGCGGGCCGCCGACGCTGGTCACGAGCGTCATGCTATCGACGCCTGCGCCATCTCCCTGCTCCGGCGTGATGAGCTGGCCCTCGCGCAGCAGCGGGCGCCCGGTGACGCGCTCGATCTCGGCGATGGCGTCGCGCGCGCCGACCATGATGTCGGCGATGGGAGGGGCGCTGGTGGTGGGGCGCTGGGCGCGCGCCAGCATGCGGGGCTGCTCATCCACCAGGCCGACCAATGCGGCGGTCGTGAAGACCGAGCCACAATCTACCAGCAATAGCGAGCGGATCGCCGCCGGTCGGCGCACGGCGCTCTCCTGTGGGCGCCCAGTGACGCGGATCGCATCAGCCACCCTTTCCGTCTCCCTGCTCTCTATGATGGTGGAGGTTCCACCGGTGTCGTTGCCCTAGCGCTTATTGCGCCGCATGAATCCGAGCCAGCCGCGCCCGCGTTTGCCATCCGATGGCTCATCGTCGTACTCGTCGTCGCTGTCGTACTCGTCGTATCCATCGCGCGCCTGGCTGTAGCGATCCGCAGAGTGGTCGTCCTGATAGCGGTCGTCCTGATAGCGGTCGTCCCCATGGCCCGGATGGGCGCCGCTAGCATAGGATGGCTCGTCGTCCCACTCCCCGCGGCGGCGCGGCTGGGCGGATTGCATGCGCTGCTGGCTCCAGTCGTCGGCAGGCTCCTCATAGCCCCAGCCGCCCATCGGCGCGCCACTGTGGCCATCCTGTTCACTGGCTCCCGCGTCACTCCACTGCGGCGCCTCGCCCCAGCCCTGCGCGCCGCCGTCGCCCTGCGCATCCCACGGCTCGTCTTCTTCCCAGGCGTCCATCGGGGCTGCGGCGCTTGCCCAGGGATTGCGCTCAGCCGAAGACATGGGCGCGTTGGGCGCCGGAGCGCCCGCCTGGTTGCGTAGCCACGGCGGCAGCTCCTCCGCGCCGAGCGGTCTGCCATGCGGCTGCCGCTGGCCGCCAGCGCCGCGCTGGCGGCCAGCGCCGCGCTGGCCGCGCCGCTCGCGGGGCGCTTCGTCGGTCGCGCCATCCGCATCGTACTGTGCGTCGCCCCAGGCGGGCTGCCCACCCTCGTCGCCATCGAAACCCTGCTCGAAGCCCGGCTGGTTCTGATCATACGCCTGCTCGGCGCCCTGATTGCCTTGATTGCCCTGATTGAGGCCAGCGTTGTAGCCCTGATCGGAAACGCCAAACGACGAGTCCGCGGCGGTACTGGCGGCGCTCCAGCCATGCGTGGAGGAGAAGACCTGCTCGGCAGGCCCGTTGCCAGTGACCCAGGCGGGCAGTGCGGAGGGATCGATCAGG
>DATBTW010000252.1:0-20561 GCA_036559055.1 Ktedonobacterales bacterium | reverse complement strand
CACAGGTCAAAGGAGACGCTCACGATGGATCTGAAGGGTGCGCAGATTACGTGGTATGGGCATGCGACGTATGTGGTGCGCACGCCGGGCGGCAAGCGCATCATGCTTGATCCGTGGATTCAGGGGAACCCGGCCTGTCCGGAGAACCTGAAGACGGTCGGAAAGCTCGACGACATCCTCATCACCCACGGCCACTTCGATCACATCGGCGACGCTGTCACCACGGCCGCCAGTGCGCAGCCCCAGCACGTGCTCGCCATCCCGGAGACGGCGGGCTGGCTGGAGAGCAAGGGCGTCGCGAATCTGGTTGGCTTCAATAAAGGCGGCACATTCGATCTGGGTGGCGTCAAGGTGACGATGACGCACGCTGACCATAGCTGCGGTATCACCGACGGCGAAACGGTGATCTATGGGGGTGAGGCGGTCGGTTACGTCATCACCTGTGAGAATGGCTTCAAGATCTACGCTGCTGGCGACACGAATGTCTTCAGCGACATGGCGATCATTGGCGATCTCTACCAGCCCGATCTCGCCATCCTGCCCATCGGCGACTTCTATACGATGGGGCCGCGCGAGGCCGCCTACGCCATGAAGCTGCTCAAGGTTCCAGCCATTATGCCGATCCACTACGCCACCTTCCCGGCGCTGACTGGCTCGCCAGCCGCGCTGAAAGAAGCGCTGGATTCGTTCGGGCTTGGCGCGGTCGAGGTGGTGGACATCAAACCGGGGCAGACCATCGGGTAGCGCGCGTGGTGTTTCGACGTTGTGAGGCGAGAATGGCATGACAGACACAGATGGCAATCGTAAGGTGATACGCCGCGCGCTGCGCGATCTTTCCGCCGGGCGTGACCATCACGAGACACCTCCGCCAGAGGCGCTGGAGGGGCCGCTCGTCGATAGCTACGGGCGGCGCATCCGCAATATGCGCATCTCGGTGACGGATAAGTGCAACTTCCGCTGTGTTTATTGCATGCCCGCCGAGGGGCTGGCTTGGCTGCCGCGCGCCGACATCTTGACCTTCGAGGAGATGGCGCGGCTGACACGCATCGCCGCATCCATCGGCATCGAGCAGGTGCGGCTGACAGGGGGCGAGCCACTGGTGCGGCGCGACCTGCCCACGCTGGTGCGTATGCTGAGCGACATCCCTGGCCTGACCAGTCTTAGCCTCACCACCAACGGTGTCGCGCTGCCCAAGCTGGCGCAGCCGCTGGCTGACGCCGGGCTGACGCGCATCAATGTCAGCCTCGATTCGCTTGAGCGCGAGCGGTTCGCGCAGTTGACGCGGCGCGATGCGCTGGAGCAAGTATTGGCCGGGTTGCGCGCGCTAGAGGACTGTCCGACCATCCGCCCCATCAAGATCAACGCCGTGGCGATGCGTGGGTTCACTGAGGCCGAGGTGATCGACTTTGCGCACTTTGCGCGCCGCACTGGCTATGTGGTGCGCTGGATCGAGTTCATGCCACTGGACGCCGACCAGATCTGGCGCAAAGAGGACATCCTGACCGGGGGCGAGATTCGCGCCATCATCGAGTCGGAGTTTGGCCCGCTGGTTCCGGTGCTGAGCGCCGACAAATCGGAGACGGCGCGGCGCTATACCTTCGCCGATGGCGTGGGCGAGGTCGGCTTCATCAATCCAGTCAGCGAGCCATTCTGCGGGCAGTGCGACCGCATCCGGCTGACGGCGGAAGGCCAACTGCGCACCTGCCTGTTCGCACAGGTCGAGACAGATTTCCGTGGGCTGCTGCGCTCGGACGCCAGCGATGAGGAGATCGAGCTGGCTCTGCGCCAGGCCGTCTGGCACAAGGAACTCAAGCACTACATCGGCGACAAGCGCTTCCGCCGCACCACTCGCTCGATGTCGATGATCGGCGGCTGAAACCGCGCCTTGGGGGGCGGCCTGCGGGCCGCTGGGTATTCCGCCTGCGCGGACTCAGGATCAAGCAGGCGGACTCACCCGACACGGCTGCATCGCAATTGGAGGGTCGGCGTGGAGGTCGAGGCGAAGTTTGCCATCACAGGCGCGCTGGATCCCGCCAGCCTGATGAAGCTGGCGCTCCATCCGTATACCTTGCGTAGCGCGGGCGTCGAGCGCCATAGCGACACGCTGCTCGATACCCCTGCGCGCGCCATCACCAGCACACGTCACGCGCTGCGCATCCGAGCCATCGGCGAGCGACGCATCCTGACGCTGAAGGGGCCGAGCGCTGGCGTGGGCGGTGTGCTGGAGCGCGAGGAACTGGAGGCCGAGCTGGCGGGGCCGCCCAGCCTCGACCCGCGCGATTGGCCGCGCGAGATCGGCGAGGCGGTAGCGGCGATGGCGCAAGGTGAGCCGCTGGAGCCGCTGCTGCGGGTGGAAGTGGAGCGACGGCTGTGGGCCGTGCGACGCGGCGGACGTGTGGTGGGTGAGCTGGCGTTGGATACCGGCGAGATCATCGCTGCGGGACGCCGCGAGCCGATCCATGAACTGGAGCTGGAGCTGAAGGGTAGTGGCTCGCGCGCTGACCTCGACACGCTCTGCCACATGCTCGCACAGACGCTGCCGCTCGCGCCGGAGCCGCGCTCCAAGCTGGAGCGTGGCCTGGCCCTCCTCCGGCACGCTCGCTGGACGCTGGATGGCTACACCCCACTGGATGCGCTGGTTCGGCATATCATCCGTCGGCGGCTGCGCGATATGCGACGCGCGCAGCGATTCGCGCTGGAGAGCGGCGAGCCCGACGCCATCCACGATATGCGAGTGGCCACGCGGCGCATTCGCTCCACCCTCCAGGCGTTCGAAGGCGCGGGCGTGTACGACGACACGACGCTGCGTTCTCTGCGCAAGCGGCTTGGCGCGGTGGCCGACGCGCTGGGCGTTATCCGCGATCTGGACATCTTTCTCCAGCGTGTGCGCGACTGGATCGGCGCTGATGCGCGGCGCGATCGTGATGTGGAGGAGCTGCGCGACCTGCTGGCCTCGCGGCGGCTGGCAGGCTATGAGCGGCTGGTGGAGCGGCTGAATAAGCGCAAATACGCCAAGCTGCTCGCGGAGCTGGAGCGCTTTGTTACAGATCCAGCGCAGCCAGCCAGTGGTGAGGGATGCGCGCTGACCCGTCATTACGTCGGCAGCGTGCTGTGGCCGCGCTACGAGCGCGTGCTGCGCTACGAGACAGTCATCGCCGACGCCGAGCCGCCGATTTTGCACCAACTGCGCATCACCTGCAAGCGGTTGCGTTACGCGCTGGAGATATTTACTGCGACGCTCGGCGAAGGTGTGACGCCTGTACGCAAGGCGCTCACCTCGGCGCAGTCACGTCTGGGCGATGTGCAGGATCTGACTGTCGCGCTGCGGCTCGTCACCGAGATGAGCGAGGCGCGCCCCGCAAATGAGGGACTGGCGGCGCTGCGGAAGGATATGGAGAGCGAGCGCGCCGATCTGAGGGCGCGGGTGGACGAGGCGTGGGACAGGCTGCGGTCGCAGGATGTACGCGACGCGCTGAGCGCGACCATCGCCGCACTGTGATCTGAGCGCCCTTCGCTCCTCTGGCGAGGCGCATTGGCACAGGCCTTGCATGGTGCCCTTCTGACCAGACCGAAAGGTTGGCGGCGGCGTTGAAGAAGCGCGGCAACCAGACAGGAGGGCGACGTGAGCCGGTTCGATCAATACAGTGCGGACGCTCGGCGTTCATTGGCGCAGGCGCGCGCCGTCGCGATCCGACTTCAGCATCGCGCTATCGGGGGCGAGCACATCCTGTGCGGCATCGTGGACGCCAGCGATGCGCTGACGCTGGCGGTGATGAATAACCTGGGCGTCAATGTGCAGCGGTTGCGTCAAGCGCTCGATTTCATCATGGGGCATGGCGTCTCTGGCGCCGTTTCTGAGCCGACGCTGCGTCCCGAGGCGAAGCAGGCGCTCGCCGACGCGGAGGCCGAGGCCACCGCCGAGAGCGCTGCGGAAGTAGCATCGATTCATCTGCTGTTGGGCCTGTTGCGCAATACCGATGGCATCGCTTCGGGCGTGCTGGAAAGCTTCGGCGTCACCTACGACGGCGCACGCACGCAGACCAAACTGCTGAGGTCGAGCATGGATGATAGCGGCTTCGCGCTATCGCACGCCGCGCGCTACCGGATGACTCCCACACTCAATATGGTGAGCCGCGACCTGACCTCCGCCGCCATCGCGGGCGAGCTGGATCCGATGATCGGACGCGAAGATGAGCTGACTCAGGTGATGCAGACGCTGACCCGCCGTCGCAAAAACAATCCGGTGCTGGTGGGCGCGGCTGGCGTGGGCAAGACGGCCATCGCCGAGGGGCTGGCCCAGCGTATCGTCGCGGGGAGCGCGCCAGAGAAGCTGCATGATAAGCGTATCGTGCTGCTGGATGTCGGGCTGCTGACGATTGGCACCAAGTATCGCGGTGACTTCGAGGAGCGGCTGAAAGCGGTCGTAGACGAGCTGTTGAAGGCACAGAACGTCATCCTGTTCATCGACGAACTGCAAGGTTTGCTCGGTGTAGGCGGCGCGGAAGGCTCCATCGACGGCGCCAATCTCTTCAAGCCGATTCTGGCGCGCGGCGAGATTCAGGTGATCGGCGCGGCCACGCAGGACGACTTCAAGAAGATCATGGATCGCGACCCCGCGCTGGAACGACGCTTCCAGCCGATCACCGTGCCAGAGTCCACGATTCCTGAGACCATCCAGATTCTGACCGGGCTGCGCTCGCGCTATGAGCGCTTCCATCATGTGCGCGTCTCGGATGAGGCGATTGCGGCATCGGCGAAACTCTCTGAGCGTTTCATCCAGGATCGCTCGCTGCCAGATAAAGCGGTCGATCTGATGGATGAGGCGGCTGCACGGCTGCGCGTGGCGCGCGCGGTGGCGCCCAAAGAAACCAACTCCCTGCGCGACGAACTGGAGCGGCTGCACGACGCGAAGGTGCGCGCCATCCGTGCGCGGCAATTTTCGGATGCGGCGGATCTGCGCGACCGCGAGGCCGAGGTACGCGAGCGGCTGGAGCAGATCGACGCGGAATGGCGGCTGCTGCGCGAGGATGATGAGCCGACTCTGACGCCACAGGATATCGCCGAAGTGGTGTCCCGCTGGACAGGCATCCCGACGACACTCTCTGGCTTCGGGGACTCCGACCGGCTGCTACAACTGGATGCGACGCTGCAACGGCGTGTGATCGGTCAGGACGAGGCCGTGCATGCGGTGGCGCGCGCGGTACGGCGCGGGCGCGCCGACATGCGCGACCGCCGTCGGCCGATTGGCTCATTCGTCTTTGCCGGGCCGACGGGCGTGGGGAAGACGGAGCTGGCGCGCGCGCTGGCCGAGGCGCTCTTCGGCTCGGATGACGCGATGATCAAGCTGGATATGTCCGAGTTCATGGAGCGACACACGGCGGCGCGGCTGGTTGGGGCGCCTCCGGGCTACGTAGGCTACGACCAGGCAGGTCAGCTCACGGAGGCCGTGCGGCGGCGCCCCTACAGCATCGTGCTGTTCGATGAGGTCGAGAAGGCGCACCCGCAGGTCTACGACATGCTCCTGCAGATTCTGGAGGATGGCACGCTGTCCGACGCTAAGGGGCGCAAAGTTGACTTCAAGAACACCATCATCATCCTGACGACCAACCTCGGTTCCGAGGCGCTGACACATCGCTCTGGCATCGGCTTCCAGACGCATGCTGGCGATGACGCTGCTGAGGACGCTGCTGAGGAGGCGATGCGCAAGGTTGTGATGCCCGAGATCGAGCGGGCATTTCGCCCGGAGTTCCTGAACCGGCTGGATGACATCATCTTGTTCCATGCGCTGACCCGGCGCGAGGCGCGCATCATCCTGGGGCTGCTGCTCGACCAGATTCGTGAGCGGCTGGCGGCCCAGCGAATCACGATGCAGGTGACGGAGAGCGCGCAGGACCTCATCATCAGTCGCGGCTTCAACGCCGAATACGGCGCGCGGTCGCTGCGGCGCGAAGCGCAGGGGCGAATCGAAGATGCGCTGGCCGAGGCGCTGCTGAAGGAGCAGGTGCACGCAGGAGACGAGGTGATTATCGATCTGGGCGACGAGCCGGACAGTCTGGCAGTGCTGGTCGGCGCCACGGCCGGGCCGCTGCGGCTCTCAGGCGGCGACGAGAGCGGCCCCGCGCTGCTGCAGTAGCCGCCGTGTCTTCTGGCGTCGAGGCGCCACGAGGCTCATTCATTCATCAGGCGTCGCGGGCAAGAAACAGTGACGAGGCAGACGCCGATTTATGTTTCGGGGATTACGAGTACCCGGGCGCCAGCAGGGGTATGGCTTATATCGCGAGACATATCCCTGCGGCCGTCCGTGCATATGGTCAAGATGGCTCCGACTGGAGAAGAAAGAAATCACTCTACGCGCCCTGAACGCCCTGATGTAATCCTTCCTCAACCGAGGTGATGTGCTCGGCTGCATGCCCCGCTCTCCCGGCAAACATGTCGCCGACGGACGCTTCACCAACGACCGAGGGTACCACAGCGGCCAGTTGCTCATCGGTGAACTGGCGCAGGAGGTCCACAGTGTCCTGCCGCGCCGCCAGGTGCTCCGCTACCAGCAGCTCCAGACTGTCGTCACGGCGCGCGTTCAGGCGGGTTTGATTGAGCTGGGCGACGGCCAGCTCCAGTCGCTCCTGCTCCTCCGGGGTCAGCGCGTCCCAATCGCCCAGAACGCTGGGCAGCGGCATGTCCTCTGGGTATTGACTGCGTAAGAAAGCGTCTCGAGTCTCACCGGCGAGGATCCGGCGCAGCAATTGTTGGATGTTGCGCTCATTTTGCACCAGGTGCGCCAAATGATCCCTGGCGCGCCAGGGAGCAGCTCCGGGAACGTCACTCGGCGTTGCCGGGCGCTCCAGGTCGTGCGGGCTTAGCCCTTGAAAAAACGCCAGAACCTGCGTCTGCGACGCCGCAAGTGTGTCCAGAATCTCTGCGCGAGTTGGCATGATGACTCTCCTGGAAACCAGTGGGAAGCACATGGCGTGTCCGCATGACTCCGCCAGGGTGAGAGATGATCGGTAAGCGGTACGGCCCACATCTACCGGATCAATGCATTGGCCCCGGAGGCGATAGGGTTTGAAGCCATACAGAGTGACATTTCACCGAAGGGTGATAGAAACGGAAACCAGCATTCATGCTCTGCTCAAGGCAGTCGTCCCTTGTTGTCGGTAATTTCCTATAGCCGTAGCCTATTGGGGACGAATGTCCGCGACTGATGAGGATGAGATGGATAGCAATGGTTGCGGCCGCTCGACCACTCAGCCATCAGCCCGCAGTAGCTCGAGGTCGCGCAGGTGACTCTCTGGCAAGCTGTAGCCCGTGTGCATAGCGATCTGCGTTTCGCGGGAGACGCAGCTGACAGCGACGCGGGAGATGCGACCTTGCGCTGCAATATCGGTAGGGAATGGCCACGGAGGATCAAAATGCTGAATGATGGAGCCACCCGTCGTGGCCTCGATGATGTGTACATCAAGTTCGCGGCCCTGGATATCTGCGGCAACGAATGCGGTCGGCAAGCGGCCAGATGCCATCTCCACCCAGCGGCTCTCTTTCCAGATAAGCTTGCGGACGAAGCCGTGCTCGTCGAGCAAAGATTGGAGCCGGGTCAGGTCGTCCAGCAATACCAGAATGTCGAGGTCTTTGTGCAGTCTGGTCTGGCGCCGGAGCAGGGCATCCAAGCCCCAGCCACCCATCACCCAGAAGCGGATGGCGCCCTGCTCCAGGAGCTGGCAAAGGGCTACGGCGTTGTCGGCGGATAGCATGGTGGGCTGCTCACTTCGTGGCTAGTGGTTCGGCGGCGCATCGCTGCTGCTCGCGATGCGAGCCTCATCATACCGCACGTCAAGCGCCCGTTTGGCCCTGTTCTTCCGCCTGCGAAGAGCGCGAGGAGAATGATCACTGATGATCCTGCGTGCCGCTCAGCGATGAGGCGCTGCATTGTTGGAGTATTGGAGTAGATGAGGGTGTCAAGATGCCAGACGCTACCACGACGACGGTGACGGTCAGCATGAAGAGCGCGCTTGCCCCACAGGCGGCCTTCCAGGTGATGATGGAGGAACTAGCGCTCGCGCTGGACCGCGTGGGAATGCGCTTCGAGCCAGGGACAGATGGGCGCTTGACGGAGGGCGAGTTCGAGGTGGGCCGCGTGGCGGAGTGGACGCCTGGCCAGCAGGCGCGGTTGCGTTGGCGCCCGGCAGACTGGCAGCCAGAGCTGGAGACAGAGGTGGCGCTGCGGGTCGAGCCGGACGGCGAGGGCGCTCGTATCACACTGGAGCAGCGCGGCTGGGGCGCGCTCATCGACGATTCAGCAGAGCTGGTGGGCTGGTTCGCGGGCGAGGCCGCAGCGCCACTGCTGCGGGCCACCACTCCTGTCGCTTTCGGGGACTGGCTGATCGACCGGATGGGTCGACGCCCTACTGGCGCTATGGCGCGCGCCATCTACGGCGATCCGCTCTACCACTGGCCCAACTTCCGCGTCATCCTGGCGGAACTCGATCTGACGCCGCAGTCCTATCTGCTGGAGGTGGGTTGCGGTGGCGGCGCGCTGCTGCGCGAGGAACTGAAGAGTGGCTGTCGCGCGGCGGCGATCGATCACAGCCTGGATATGGTGAAGCTGGCCAGCGAGCAGAACCACGACGCGATCGCGGAAGGCCGCCTGAGCGTGCAGCAGGCCAGCGCCGAGCGCCTGCCGTTTGCCGATGCGACCTTCACACATGCGGTGATGACGGGTGTGCTAGGGCATCTGCCCGATGCAGTCGCCGCGCTGCGCGAGATTCGCCGGACGCTGGTCGTGGGCGGGCGATTCATCGCGCTGGGTAGCGACCCGGAGCTGCGCGGCACACCTGCCGCGCCTGAGCCAGCCGCTTCGCGCATCAGCTTCTATGACGCGGAACAATTTGGCGCGTTGGCCGCTGCCGCTGGCTTCACAGAATTTAGCGTTGAGCGGCGCGATCTGGAGCAGTATGCCCGTGAAGCTGGCGTGCCAGAGGAACATTTGGCGCTCTTCCAGGGTCCTGGCGCGCTCTTCCTCTTTGCCCGCAAGAGCTGAGATGGCGTAGCGATACTGCGCGCCGTGGAGTCATGCGCTGGCGCTGAATGCGACCTGGCCGCTGCCGGGCAGCGAGACGGCCAGCGTATCGGCGCGCGTGACGCAGGCGAATCTGGCGGCGCGCGCCATGTGCTCCACGGCGGCAAGGTCGGGCGCGCTCACCCGGACGCTCATCTCGGCGGCGTCCGTCGTGGTCGCCGCGTCGGCTGCTGAGCCATCAGCGCGCTCAAGGGCGATCCATTCCTTGCCACCCGCAAGTGGATAGCGCGCGGCGGTCGGCGTTGCTGCTGGGGCCAGACCAAAAGCACGCTCATAGCGGCTGCGCAGCGCAGCGAGGTTCGCCGTGCGCAGAGTGACGCCCAGCAGACGTCGCGCGCCATTGGGGTGCGGCGCGATGGGGTCGGCGCCCGCCAGCTCCCGACGATGCGTCTCGCCCAGGCTGTCATGCTGGATCAGGAAGGGCAGGGGAAGCGCCGCTGCCCAGAGGTCATCGCTCCCCAGCGTGGCGACGCGCCAACCGCGCGCTGAGCCATCCGGCGCGACGAGGCGGCCAGCCGTTGGCCCGTGCACATCTACACCATGGGTGCGTATGGCCTGCGCTTCAACCGCGATGTCGTCGGATTGCAGCGCGTAGCCTACCCATGCGACGCCGTCCGCGATGCGTTGGCGCAGGGCGGGAGAGACGCGCACGGGGTCGGCGATGGCCAGTAGCTCGATGTAACCGTCGCCCAGGATGATGATGCGGTTGCGCGTGCCGAGGTGTGGGTGTGCCCCTCCGCCGACGACTGAGAAGCCAAGCCGAGAGAATGCAACTTCGAGCGCCTCTAGCGACGCTCCGGCGATGATGACGTGATCTATGCGCGCTGGCATGGTGACATCCTCCACAGAGTGTCGATGGTTGGCGTTGGCGGCTGGCGTTCGCTATCATCCGGACTGGAAGGCGCGTCATCATTGAGGAGCGTAACATGTCGAGCGCATCGAGCGCATCAGGTTCACCGCGTGGCCCCGCCCGGCTGGCCGCCAGGAGTCTCGCGTGGCTCTCGGCGGGCGTCACGGGATTCTATCTTTTCAATCTGGCGCGCACCGTCGCCGATCTCCACAGCGTCGCGCCGCTCAGCGTTCCGCCCGGCGCGCCGCCGGAGCCGGCGTCAGCGCAGCCGCCCGCAGTGAGCGTCATCGTGCCTGCGCGCGACGAAGAGCAGAATATCCGCCGCTGTGTGGAGTCGCTGCTGGCGCAGGATCATCCTTCGTTCGAGGTGATCGTAGTGGATGATGGCTCGACCGACGCCACGCCCGACATCCTGGCGCAACTCCAGTGCGTGTCAGCGGGGCGCCTGCGCGTGGCGCGAGTCACATCGCTGCCCGATGGCTGGGCGGGCAAGCCGCACGCGCTGCACGTCGGCGCGCGGATGGCGCGCGGGAAGTGGCTGCTCTTTACCGACGCCGATACTCGGCATGCGCCCGCCGCGCTACGTTCCGCCGTGGCACGCGCCGAGCGTGACGGCGCCGATCTCTTCAGCATCAGCGCGGCGCAGGATCTGCCCGGCTTCTGGAATCGCACGCTGATGCCCATCGCCGTTATGTGCATCTCGTTCATGTACTCGCCTTCGCTGGTGAACAACCCGCATATTCCTGTCGCCATCGCCAACGGCCAATTTCTGATGATTCGCCACGCGTTCTATGATCGGATCGGCGGCTACGATACGGATGAGCTGCGCGGCACGGTGGTGGACGATCTGGCGCTGGCACGGCGAGTGAAGCGCTGCGGCGGGCGGCTATTGCTGGTGGATGGACGCTCGCTGGTGACGACGGCGATGTATCGCTCGCTGGCCGGACATTGGGATGGCTGGAGCAAGAACGCCGTCGCGGGCGCTCCGGGCGGCGCGCTGATCTTCGCGCTACTCGCGCCATGGCTTCCTCTCATCACCATCGCGCCATTCGCGGCGCTGGCGAGTGGGCTGCTGCGGCGCAACGCGCGACTGACGCTGGCGGGCGCGGCTCCGGTGGCCGCGACGCTAGCCTATCGCGCCTACCTCGACCATATGCTGGACATCCCACAGCGCTACGGCTGGACGCATCCGCTGGGCGGGGCTATCTTCACTGCCATTCTGGCGCGCGCATTCTGGTATCGGCTGCGCGGCGCGACGGTTCCCTGGCGTGGACGCAGCTACGCCACGGCTGCTCGCGCGCGGCGATAGTGGTTCGATTCCCGCCTGCTCCGCAAGTTGCTGTAGATGTGCTGGTCTAGCCTGGATTATCAAAATCGCGGCTGAAGCCCCCTGCCTTGAGGCATGGGGATGCAAGCCGCGTCGCCCGCAGGCGAAGCCAGCCGTACCAATAGGACTACCGCCCATTGCATGCTTACAACCTCTGTATTATAATTGTAAACATGCAACAGAAACGTGCGTACCGCTATCGGTGCTACCCGACGCCCGCACAAGCCACGGTGCTTGCGCGGACGTTCGGCTGCGCGCGTTTCGTCTACAATTGGGCGCTGCGTCTGCGCACCGATGCGTACTACCAGCGGCAAGAGCGCATCGGCTATCATGAAGCGTCGGCGGCGCTGACGACCCTCAAGCAGCAGCCAGAGACTGCGTGGCTCAATGAGGTATCCAGTGTGCCGCTGCAACAGGCGCTGCGCCACTTGGACAAAGCATTCCGCAACTTCTTCGAGGGGCGCGCCAAGTATCCCACCTTCCACAAAAAGCATGGACGGCAAGCGGCCACCTACGCCAGCAGCGCCTTTCGCTGGGATGCACAGACCCGCGCTCTTGTGTTGGCGAAGATAGATGCGCCGCTGAACATCCACTGGTCGCGGTTCTTCACTGGCGCGCCCACCACCGTCACGATCAGCAAAGACACCGCCGGGCGCTACTTCGTCTCCTTCCTGGTCGAGGAAGAGATTGAGACGCTGCCTGTCGTCACTGCTATGGTAGGGATGGATGTCGGGCTGAAAGACGTAGCGGTCCTGAGCACCGGCGAGAAAATCGCCAATCCTCAACATCTGCGTCGTAGCGAGTACCGTTTGGCGCATGCGCAACGCAACCTCTCCCGCAAACAAAAAGGCTCCAGGAATCGCGAGAAAGCGCGCCTGAAGGTGGCGCGGGAGCATGCCCGCATCGCCGACCAGCGCCGCGACGGACTGCATAAATTGACAACACGTCTCATTCGTGAAAACCAAACGATCTGCGTGGAGTCGTTGGCGGTCAAGAACATGGTGCGCAATCACACGCTCGCCAAAGCTATCAGCGATGTCGGCTGGGGCGAGCTGGTGCGCCAACTGGAGTACAAAGCGACTTGGTACGGACGGACACTGGTCAAGATTGACCGCTGGTATCCCAGTTCCAAACGCTGTCATGCCTGTGGGCATGTGCTCGACTCTTTGCCATTGGACGTACGCCAGTGGACCTGCCTGGAGTGTGGTGTCCGGCATGATCGCGACATCAACGCCGCGAAGAACATGCTTGCCGTGGGACTCACGGTGAACGCCTGTGGAGAGGCGGTAAGACCGGGGCGGGCCATGCCCAATCCGGCGCGCCCCGGTGAAGCAGGAATCCCCCGGCTTTAGCCGTGGGGAGTTGTCAATCAAGGAGTTCCGCGAGACGGGTGGCGTGCGCCCTCTCTGCGAGATAGGACTCACCCGCCCGCAGCGGAGGCGGCTCGTGAGTATCCGGCAAGCCATCAAGCTGTGTGTACGTGACTCATCCAGTCCAGGGATCCCCTCAGTTGCACCTGTGTCCTCATTGGTACCACGCCACATGCCACCGTGCTGCTCACGGTATCGTGCCGTGCTAGAATTGCCACGCAGACCAGTGCGCGTCCACAGCGACTCAAGTTCGATCAATTCTCGTAAGCCGAGACTGCCTGATCAGTCGATCACATCTCAATGGTATCGCTGACCGGTGAAAACGTGATCGGCCAAGATCAGGCGTCGCGCCAGTAGAGTGAGCAAAGCGAATCAGCAAGGAGCTGTGCCGTGACGAATCGAATGCAAGATCAGAATGACGATAGAATGCAGCCTTCCCAACAGCGTCTTACTGGCACAATCGCAGCGCCAACGCCGGCGCCGCACAAAACGGCAGATGCACGCTCAAGGAAGTGGTACGCGCCGATTCCTCGCCGATTGAACAAGCATCTGGCGCTGATGGCGCTCGCGGTATGCATTCCGCTCGCTCAGATCGCGGCGCTACTCGCTGTCATCTGGAGGCAAACACCTCGTGTGCCGTGGGGCGACGAGTGGAACCTGGTACTGCTGTTGCGGAGCCAGGATGCTGGCACGCTCTCCATCGCTGACTTTTGGGCGCTCCACAACCGTACGCATCGGATCGTGTGGCCGCGCATGGCCGATTTACTGCTTGTCAACGTCAGCAATTGGAACCGCCAGGTCATGATGTCGGTCGATCTTGTCGTTGCCATAGCGGCAGGTGGTCTGCTGCTTGCCTGCATGTTCTCCACGCTTCGCAGCAGGCGCATCGTGCTTACCCTGCTGATCCCGCTCTCGCTGCTCTATTTTTCGTTCGCTCAGTACGAAAACTGGTTCTTTCCGTGGCAGTTGACCTTTATTGGGACGATCCTGGGCATCTGCTGTTGCATGTACGGGTTCCACCGGCGCGCTGAGGCTGACCGCCTGGGGCAGCGCGCCGCGAGCTGGCAGGGCTTCACCCTGGCGCTGCTGGGGGCCGTGATCGCCTCACTCGCGTCCTTTGGTGGGTTGTGCGTGTGGGCCGCCTTCTTGCCCAGCGCCGTGCGCTCTGGCCGCCTGCGGACGGGGATGTGGGTGGCAGTCGCGCTGCTGATTGGCGTGCCATACGTGATTGGCCTACCCCACGGATCGCTGACGTCTCCGCTGCACCTCGCGGCGTTCTTCCTGGCGGCGCTTGGCGCTCCAGTGGCGTCACTCAACCTGACAGAGGCGCGGTTCTTCGGGGCGCTGGGCCTCGTTGCGTTGGGGCTGGCCCTCTACGCCGCCTCTCGGCTCTCGGGCGAACTGCGGCGCCTGGAAGTGTGGATCGAGCTGGCGGCATATTCGATCCTGGCGACCGCCGTTACGACGCTTGGGCGCGCCTCCTATGGCAATGGACTCGCACTTCTGTCGCGCTATCAAGAGTTCTCGCAACTGTGGTGGATCGCCCTCGCCGTCATCAGCGCAGTCGTGATCGGGCGCATCGTCACGGACGTGCGCCGTGTAGGGGTCTCTCGTGTCCTACCTGATCCGCGACACGCGCGCTGGGCGGTCGCCTGTGGTTTCGCACTGTTACTCATCTGCACGGCGGCCGGTCTCGCCTCCGATGTTGCGGGCGCGCGCATGGCCGACGAGTGGCTAGGCTCCATGCGTACCCAGCAGTCCTGTATGCTGCAGACTCCCTCCCCAAGTGCCGAATGCTTCCAGCTCTACATTCTAGAAGGTCAAATCCCGTTGAGCGATCAGCAACTGGCCGACTATCTGCGCACGCATCACCTGGCGCTCTTTGATCACTAACACCTGAAAACCGCCACTGCTTCTCGCCACGGATCGCATGCTGGGCATCCCACAGCGCTACGGCTGGACGCATCCGCTGGGCGGGGCTATCTTCACTGCCATTCTGGCGCGCGCGTTCTGGTATCGGCTGCGCGGCGCGACGGTTCGCTGACGTGGACGCAGCTACGCTGTGCCCGGGCGTGTGCAGCGATAGAAGTTCAATTCCCGCTTGCGGCGCGGCGGGCCGCATCGTTCGTTTGGCCGTGCAGCGCCCGCGCGATCAGCGTGGCGAGCAGCGCGCCTGCCAGTGGCCCGACGAAATAGATCCATACGCTGCCCAGATCACCGCTCACCAGCGCGGGGCCGAACGACCGCGCGGGATTCATCGAGGCGCCGCTGACCGGGCTGGCGAAGAGGCCATTGAGCGCGATCGTCGCGCCGACCGCCAGCGCGGCGTTGTGGCCCACCAGGCGATCCGCGTGCGCCGTGCCCAGAATTACCGTCACGAGCAGGCAGGTCAGCACGAACTCCATTACCAGCGCGGCGAGGTCGCCCGTGCGCGGGTTGGGCAGAGTTGCGCCCAGGTGTCCTACATTCCCAAAGAGCGCGCGGAGCAGCCCCGCCGCCAGAATAGCGCCCACGAACTGCGCGAGCATGTAGCCGGGCACGCGCCTCCAGGGGAAGTCCTGACGAACCGCGAAGGCCAGTGTGACGATGGGGTTGAAGTGCGCGCCGGAGACATCACCCACGGTGTAGATGAGCGCCATGACCACCAGCCCCGGCGCGACTACGGCGGCTGGCTGGCTGATCGTGACGCCCGTCGCCACGCTGATGACGCTCGGGCCAGCGGCGACCAGTGTGAGCAAGAAGGCCCCGAGCGACTCGGTGAGCAGCCTGGACCATTTCTTCGAGGGATCGTGCGGATTGGTGCTGAAATATGCGTTGGGCGCTATGGGCGCGCCCTGCTCCGCGCTGCTCATGTGATGCTCCTGCGCCTTCCTACTGTCGCCGTCTGACAGGAGCGTATTCTACACGGTGTGCGCGCGAAGTCGCTATGCGGTGGCCTCGTCGTGCGCGAGTTGGTCGAGCGTGGGTAGTTCGATGGGCAGCGGCAGCGGCTGCGTCGAACCGCCGCCGTCGCGCCTGCCGATGCGCGCCTCGTGCAGTAGGAACGGACGCGCCAGCAGCGGGAAGAGCGTTGCCGAGACGATACTGGCGCCGAGCGCTGCCGACGCCGTCGCGTTGGTAAGCGCGCCCAGCCGCACGCCAACCTGCGCGATGGCGACCATCAGCGAGAGCGGCGCCGAGAGCATCAGCGCGGCGGGAACCGCCTGGCTCAGGCCGACGCCCGCCAGCCGCAGCAGCGGAATGGCCGCCAGTCGCACACCAAACAGGCCCAACGTCACGGCGAAGAGCAGCGTCAGGGCTTGAGGCGAGAGCAGATTCATAAACCGCACCTGCGTCCCGACGGTGATGAAGAAGATCGGCAGGAAGAATCCCTGTCCCATCGTCGTCAGTTTCTCGGTGACGAGGTTGCGTCCACGGAAGGCGAAGCTGCAGATTGCGCCCGCGATGAACGTCGCCAGAATCGCCTCGACACGCAAGATCAGCGCAACGGCGGCGAAACAAAGCATCAGCGCCAACGCCGCCCGCACGCCCAGCTCAGAGCTGTCGCGCAGGGAGAATACGCGGCGCATGGTGCGCGAGCGGACGGTGGAGAGGGCCATCAGCGCGCGCAGCCCCACATAGCCGAAGATGAGCAGCGCCACCAGCTTGCCCGCCGCGATGGCCAGCTGCCAGTTGAGGCCGTAGCTATAGATCAGGTCGTAGGCGGTGACGGCGATAATTGAGAAGAACTCGCCCAGCGCGCCGATGATAAGCAGTCGCTGCCCCAGCGGATGATGCAGCATCCCCGCCTCATGCAGAATGGCCATCAGCACGGTGACGGAGACAGCGCCCACCAGCAGCGCGTAGATCACGGGCAGATGCAGGATCAGCGTGAGCCAAAGCGCGCCGACCTGGATGCCCAGCGCAGCCAGCCCGCTCGTGAGCAGCGCACGCGCGCCCTGATGGCGCAGCATGTCGAAGTCGATCTCCAGCCCGGCCAGGAAGAGTAGCAGCAGGAATCCAAACTCGCTGAGTGTGCTGATGAACTGGCCATCGAAGCGCAACTGGGGAAGCAGATTGGCGACGACGATGCCATAGATCATCTCGCACGGCGCGCTGAACCAGCCAATGCGCTCAGCCAGCAGTGGCATGAGGAACGCGCCCAGTGTGAGCGCGAGCAGGGCAAGCGCGTCGTGTTGACTCATCGGCGAACTCCCTCTGTCTCATTCTGCCTGCATGCGAGCGTCCTGCGGCGCACCGTTTTCGGCAGCATAGTGGCCATTGATAAGATGAGCCTGAGAATGAGATGAGCTTTGGGTCTCGCTGCGTTCAGCATTGACGCGAGTTGATAGCATAGCGCGTGCCGTTCAGTGTTCTACGCGCTCTCTCGGGCTGGCGCGACGGGGCCTCAGGGCCGTCGCGCGACGAACATGCCGACGCTCTTGGTGATGTGGAAAACACCGTCGTGGGCCGCGAGCAGGTCACGTATGCGTGTCTCGAAGGCGGCCCTAGTCTCTGGCAGGCGGAACGCGGGCGTGTCGATCGACAGGACATACGCAACCAGCGGCTCGACCTCCGTCACATCCAGGCCATCTTCGTAGCGGCGTATCTCGATGCCCTGGAAAGCAGGCGTGAGCTGCTCGCCGCCGTTCTCCAGCGTGAAGGGATGACGGAAGCTGGCGCGCCATTCGGCGCTGGCGGCGTCGGGTGTGACGGCGTAGATCAGATCGTCCAGCTCGCGCATGTTGTGCGCGCCGTTCGTCGCCGCCACCAGCGCGCCGCCGGGGCGCAGCACGCGCCGTAGCCCGGCTATCGCTCTGGGTCGGTCGGGCACATGGTAGAGCATGTGATTGGCAATGACCAGATCGTAGCTCCTATCGGCGAAGGGCAGCGCCTCGACATCGGCGATGGCGTGCCGGAACGCGGGCTGATCGGTCAGAGCGGCGCGCTGCTCCGCCACCATGCCCTCGGAGAGATCCGTCAGCGTGATACGCCAGCCAGCGGGCAGGCGATCCAGATTCTCGCGCCAGAGGCCCGCTGGCCCCGCGCCTACCTCCAGGATGTCTGCGTTGGCGGGCGCGACACTCAGCGCCTGATCGAAGACCCAGCGAAACCACGGGTAGTGATTGGTTCCGAAGCGGGCATGCAGCGAGCCACGCGCATGCAGATTGCTCGCGTCGCGGTATTGCTGGGTGGCGAGATACTGCTTGTCAGGCGCACCAGACATCATGCAGTCTCCTCATCCTTCCATAGAGGCTTGTTAGTTGGGGCTGGCCCCCACCCCAACCCCTCCCCCGCTGCGGCGGGAGAGGGGCTTTGCGGGTTCGACTGTAATGGGAGCTTATGCGCCTGCGCCAGCCAGATGGAGCCGCTCGGCGTCGGCGTCCATCGCGGCGATGACGAAGGCGATGTGGTCGTTCAGATCGACCTCCAGTTCTTCGGCGCCCCTGATGATGTCGTCGCGGTTGACGCCGCGCGCGAAGGCTTTGTCCTTCATCTTCTTGCGCACCGACGATACCTCCAGGCCGTGGATGCTTTTGTCGGGGCGCACCAGCGCGGCGGCGGTAATCAGCCCGGTCAGCTCGTCGCAGGCAAAGACGGTACGCGCCATCGGCGTGTCCCTGGCCACACCGTGATAGTCGTTGTGCGCGATGACAGCGTGGACGACATCCTCCGGATAGCCGCGCTCGGCCAGCCATTGCGCGCCGATCTTGCCATGCTCCTCGATGGTGGGATGCTTCTCATAGTCCACATCGTGCAGCAGCCCTGCGATGCGCCACTTATTCTCATCCTCGCCAAATTTGCGTGCATAGGCGGCCACGGCGTCGCTGACCGCGATGCCGTGGCGCACCAGGCTGTCATTCATGTTCTGTTCGCGCAGCAGGGCCAGCGCCTCGTCGAAATCCAGCTCCATAGCGCTATTCTTCCTCCTCCTCGTCGGCGGGTGGCGTGGCGCGGCGTGGATGCCGACTCGACGAAGCGGCGGCCACCGTTGCCTGGCGTTTGGCGTCGTGGTCGCGTGGGCGCACACCCAGCCCAGCGCGCTCTGGCAAGACCAGCTTGCCCTGCTCGACGCTCACGCCCTCCCACTGGTCATCGCTGATGAGCAGATGCCCATCGAGATCGGCGTAGTCCACCAGCGGACTGAGGTGCGCCGCCGCTGTGATGGCCAGCGAGCTTTCGATCATGCAGCCGAGCATCACCTTCAGATGGTGCGCGCGCGCCGTGTGGATCATGCGCAGCGCGTGGTGGATGCCGCCGCACTTCATCAGCTTGATGTTGATGCCATCGACCGCGCCGACCAGCCGTGGGATGTCCTCTTCGGTGACGCAGCTCTCATCGACGATAATCGGCAGCGTCACGCGCTCGCGCACGAAGCGGATGCCATCCAGGTCGGCGGGATGCAGTGGCTGCTCGACAAACTCGATATTGTACGGCTCCAGCTCGTGAATGACGCGAATCGCCTGCTTGGGCGTCCAGGCGGCGTTGGCGTCGACACGTAGCGTCACATCGGTCGCCTCGCGGATGGCGCGCACAATCTCCAGATCGTGGTCGGTTCCCAGCTTGATCTTCAGGATGCGATAGGTTTTGGCGGCCTCTTTGGCCTTGCGCGCCATCGCGGCTGGCTCATCAATGCCGATGGTGAAGGAGGTCAGCGGCGTGCGGTCGGGATTCAACCCCAGCAATTGATAGACAGGCGCGCCGAGGCGTTTGCCGAGCAGGTCGTAGAGCGCCATATCGACTGAGGCCTTGGCGGCGGCGTTGGCGTGCAGGCGGCGATCCATCGCGTTGACGATGTCTTCGATCAGATCGAGATCGAGGTTGATGCGCTCAGCGAAGTCGCTGAGCGCCATGAAGACGCTCTCGCGTCGCTCGCCGTAGTAGCCAGATGGCGCTGCCTCGCCGATGCCTTCCACGCCATCCCCATCGATGCGTGTGAGGACGTTGTGCGCCAGCGTCTGCACACTACGCGCGATGCGGAACGGCGTGGTGAGCGTGAGGTCGAGCGTGTGAGCGGTGAGGTTCATGAGTTCCAGGCTCCAGAGAATAGCGGTTGGATGAGATGTCAAGCGTGCAGGTCGCTGCGCGCCAGCAGGGCATCGAGTAGCGCGCCTGCGCCATAGCGCACCGGATCAGAGGTGGGCAAGCCAGTCTCGCGCTGCGCCGCCGCGATGGCCGCCTGCGCCTCGTCGTCGGGCATCATGTAGGTGTTGAGGGCGATAGCCACGACCGGTGCGGGCTTGAGCCAGCCAGCGGCGGACTCGTAGATCTCGCGGGTTTTGGCCAGCGAGGGCAGCGGCGTGTCCTCGTAGCCGTGGACGACCGTGCGCCCCGCCTGATGGCAAAGGATCAGCAGGTCGGGAGCGCTGCCGTGTACCAGACCGAGCGTCACAGCAGAATACGCGGGATGCGTGAGCGAGCCTTGCCCCTCCACGAACACCCAATCGTAGCGCTCGGTGAAATCGAGTGTCATCGCCTCGACCGCGCCGGAGAGAAAGTCGCTGATGAAGCGGTCGGCGGGGATGCCCGCGCCAGAGATCATGATGCCGGTCTGGCCGCTGGCGGCGAACCCTGCCGAGAGATTGCGTCGCTGCGCCTCGCGCCACAGCTCGAAGGAAGCGGTCATCTTGCCGACATTGCAGTCGGTGCCGCAGAAGTAGACCGTGTGGCTGCCTGCGCGGTGCGGCGTCCCCTCGCGGATGCGCTGGGCCAGCGCGTCGGGCGGACGGCGCACGTCCCAGATGGTCGCGCCGTGGGCCTGGGCGGCCTGCGCCAGCTCTGGGTCCTCGCTGAGGAAGAAATGCAGCCCGCTGACAATGGTCAGCCCATGCTCAATAGCGTTCAGAATTCCAGGGCGCCAGGCGTCGGGCAGCTTGCCGCCTATTGGCGCGATGCCGATGAGCAGCGTATCGGGCTGATGTGTGAGTGCGGCAGCGACATCCGCGACGACTGGCACGCCCT
>DATBTW010000251.1:0-2518 GCA_036559055.1 Ktedonobacterales bacterium | reverse complement strand
CGGGCGTGCCATTCGACTACACTATGACTGACCGGTCAGTCATAGTAACTTCTGCGCGGGGCGCGCGACCTGCGCCGCAGCAAAGGAGCGGATAGGTATGTCCTCGACAGTGGCCGACGGCGTAGGCGACGCCGTGACGGCCGGGCGCGTGGCGCTGGCTGCGCGCGACCTCAGCAAACGCTATGGACGCAGGGCCGTTTTGCGCGATGTCTCCTTCGAGCTGGCCACAGGGGAGCTGGTGGGCATCGTCGGTGAGAACGGCGCAGGCAAATCGACGCTGCTGCGCATCCTGGCGGGCGAGTTGCGCCCCAGCGGCGGCTCCGTCGCGCTGGATGGCGCGCTGGGCTACTGCCCGCAGTCCGTTGTCCTCAATGAAGCGCTGACCGTGGCGCAGCATCTGGACTATTTTCGCGCCGCCTATGGCTTGGCGGATACCCAGCGCGCCGACGCGCTGGTGGAGCGGCTGGGGTTCGCCCGCTATCGCGAGACGCCCGTGCGCGCGCTCAGCGGTGGCTCGAAGCAGAAGCTGAACCTGACCATCGCGCTGATGCATGATCCCGCTGTGCTGCTGCTGGATGAACCGTACCAGGGCTTCGACTGGGAGACGTATCTGCGCTTCTGGGAACTGGCCGCCGAGCTACGCGCGCGTGGGCGCGCCGTGCTGGTGATCTCGCATCTCGTCTATGACCGCAGCCGCTTCGACCGCCTCTATACGCTGGCGGATGGGCAGTTGCAGGCGACTGGAGCATAGCGCTATGACTGCATCCAACTCCGCGCCGACCTCTGCGCCGAGCGCCTATCTGACGGCCACGCGCTACTCACTGAGCGAGCTGGCGCGCAACCGCTTCGCCATGGGGCTGCTGGTGGTCTTCGTACCGCTCTGGTATTTCCTGCTGGGCGCGCTGATCGATTCGACGCCGGTGGCCTTCAAGTATGCCGGATCGGGCGAGCTCTTGCAGGTCAACAGTCACGATCTGACGCTGATGACGGCGGGCCTGAACGCCATCACGCTGATCGTGGGCTTTCTGCTCTTCGCGCAGACACGCTCCAGCGCCACCTTCGACCGTCGGCTCGTGCTGTGCGGCTACCGCCAGGCGACGCTGATGTTAGCCAAGTTGACGGCGATGGTGGTAGTAGCGGCGCTGGTGGCGCTGTACGCCGCGCTGGCGCTGCTGATCTTCTGGCGGCCACCGTCGCTGGCGATGATCTGGGTGGGCTTCTTCGGCGCCACGCTGATCTACGGCGCGCTCGGACTGTTTCTGGGCGCGCTGGTCACGAGTGAGGTGGCGGGCTTCTTCCTGGTCATCATGGTGAGCCTGTTTGATAGCTTCTTCCAGAATCCGGTGGACAATCCACTGGCCAACAAGCCGGAACTGAAATACTTCCCCTCGTATGGCCCGACGCAAATCTACGTCGGCGGCGGTTTCACGCACTCGCTGACGGGCTACGGGCTAGCGAGTACGGCCATCTGGTTCGTGGCGCTGGCGCTGCTGGGGCTGTTCTTCTTCTGGCTGCGCACGCGCGCCTGGAACGTCGGACGTCGCCCACACGCCATCGCCGCCGCGCCATCCGCTGCGATTGGCTGAAGGCTGGCGGGTCAGCGTGCGCCGCATGCGCGCGGCAGGTGAGACTACAATATGCAGGAGGGCCGCAGTGGGTCGGCCCTCCTGCGCGCATGTGCGCGAGCTGAGTCGGGCAGATGGAGGCCATGATGGCGCGTCCGGACGTGAGTGAAGAGCGGCGTGCGCAGATTTTGGATGCCGCGCTGGAAGTCTTTGCGCGTCAGGGCTTCCACGAGGCGCGCATGGACGACATCGCCCAGGCGTCGGGGCTAAGCAAGGGCGCGCTCTATCTGTATTATAAGAGCAAAGACGCCCTCATCGGCGCGCTGCTGACCAGCATCTTCAACATCGCTATGCGCAGCTCGCTGGCCGCCGAGCATGACGATGGCCCGATTCGCGAACGCCTCATGCAGGTCACGGAGAGGTTCGCAGTCGAGATCGACCGCTTCTCGCGGGCGATGCCCGTCATGCTGGAGTTCTACGCCATCGCTGCGCGCGACCGCACCGTGCGCAAGTACATGGGCGAGGTCTTCGACGAGTACGCCGCGCTGGTGGCGCATCTGCTGGCGCAGGGCATCGAACGCGGCGAGTTCCGGGGCGGCGATCCGCACGATCTGGCGGTCGGCCTCATCGCGATCTGGGAGGGGATGGCGCTGCTGTGGGCGATGAGTCCGGAGCGCATCCAATGGCGCGAGCAGGCCACGCTGGCGGTGAAGACCTTCCTCGATGGCCTGGCGGCGCCGCCTTCGGCGTCCTGAGTGGCCGAGGCGTGCGCCGCCCGCTCAGCGTATTCTCAGCCAGAGGCGTCCTGTTCCTCAGCGCATCTTCAGGCGTGGGGGCTAGACTCTCTCGCAGACGCTCCAGTCGAGCGGCTGGAGTGAGAAGGCGAGACGAGGGAGATCATGCTTGCATTGCTGGCGAAGTATAAATTGATGGTGGTGGCTGCGGCGCTTTTG
>DATBTW010000250.1:0-17253 GCA_036559055.1 Ktedonobacterales bacterium | reverse complement strand
TGCTCCTCAATTGTATACGATATCCAATTGGAGTAAGAGCAGCCTGAAGGACAGCTTCGTCCTCAAAGCTAACTGTCGCGTTAGGAAACCGTCCCGACAAGGCCAAATCATCAAGGCTGAGGCCAGGAGCATATTGCACTGAGAAACCATAGAGGCCGGGAATGTGGTTATGTTCAGCGTAGCCTTGCATAAGACTCTGCGCGCTCGCTTCTCCCGCGCGTACCACCCAGGCCATGCTCACACTCCCTTGGGCATCTGATAGGCGCCGATCCAGTGGTGGATCATCTCCAGTTCACTCCTCGCGCAGCGCGGGCAGGCAGCCGTGGCGCAGCAGCCAGGCGCGAGCGCGCGGCGCGGCCTCTGGCGCGATGGCTGCGGCGGTCGGCGTCACGCGGCGTATGCCCCAGCCGGCGCTGGCGCGGTCGGCCAGCAGCGCATCCAGCGTCTCAGGCGTGGGCGTCTCTAGCAGGGTGACGCCATCCTCCAGGCGCAGGCGGCTGGCCAGCCGCTCCCAATCGCTCAGCTTTACGCGCAGCGCACGCGGCGGCGGCGCGCCGATCAGCCGCTCCAGTCTGCGCGCGACCTCTGCGGCATCCCAGCCGAAGTCGCGCGCGCCGCTGAAGGCCGCGCGTGTCACGCGATAGCGCGCGGTCTGGCTGAGCGCCTCGCGGCTGGCGCACAGATCGAGGGTCAGCAACTCCGGCGCGCTGAATGGCGCGTAGGCGATGATGCTGAGGTCAGATTGCGCTACCACGCGGCCATGCGTCTCCACCAGCGCCGCGCTGTCGCGCTCGTCGCCATGCCCTTCGCCCCGCTCGTCGCCATGCAGGGCCGCGCCGGGCAGGCCCGCCCGCCACTCGCCCGCCACGTCATCCCAGACGACCACGCCGAGCCAGGTCAGCGGGCCAGCCAGCGCCGAGGCCGCCGCTTCATCGCCCACCAGCGCCAGGCTCGTCAGGCTGCGCGCGGGCGGATGGGTCGGCGTACGACGGCGCGCGGCGCGGCCATGCGAGGCCAATGCGCGGATGGGGCGCGCGGCTCCTGGCGCGGGAATGATCGCGCCCTGGTCTAGCGCCGCGATGTCTTCGAGCAGGCGACGCCGCGCGACAGCCACCCGTGGCGGCGCGGGAGCCAGCAGCCCCGGCGCCTCGGCGCGCGGATCGAGGCGGTCAGGCCACCAGCCCGCCCCCACCCACAGCCGCAGCAGCGCTTGCGAGCGCTCCGCCAGCGAGCGCGCCAGGTAGCGGCCCATCGCCCGCGCGTCCGCCGCCTCCAGCCGCTGCGGCTCGCCCGCGCCGCCACTGATGCGCAGCAGCCCCAGGCGCTCCAGCGCGCGGCGGATGAAGAACAAGCGAGGCTGCTCGGCCTCCGCCGCGTCGCCATCGGCAGGCGCGCCCGCTGGCGATGTTGGCGCGCCCGTCGCGAGGTCGTCGCGCAGGCGCCGCAGCGCCGGACGCGCCACATAGCCGCGCCCGGTCAGCCCGACGCCACCCGCGCGCGCCACGCCCGACCAGTAGAGATAGAGATCGCGCTGCAAGCGGGTCGCCTCGGCCAGCCCCGGCGCGACAGGCGAGGGATGCGAAGCGCTCATAATTCCCACCCTTTACGTGCCAGCGCCTCACGCAACGCCGCGCCATCTGCTGCGGAGAGCGCCACCTGGCTGGGGCTGAGCCAGCGCGCCCGCTGCGCCAGATGCGGCAATTTGGCCAGCGCCTCGCGCAGCGTCGCCTCGTCTCGTCCCTCCACCAGTGTCAGGCCCGACGTCAGCCGCGCGTCACCATAGCCCGCGCGCCACCCTTCCAGGCGTGGGGCCAGCGTCTGCGCCGCTCGCGCCAACCCCAGCGTGCGTAGCGTCGCCAGCGCATCTTCCGGGCGCAGGCCTAGATCGAAGTTCGCGCAGGCTTGATCGGCGCCGAAGCTGTAGATCAGCCGACCGCCGGCCAGCGTCGGCGGGGCGGCCCAGCGATCCAGCAGATCGAGCAGCGGGGGGACGGCCGCCAGCGGCTGCGTGGCCAGCGCGCCATCGCGAGTCAGCGTGGCCATCGGCCCCCAGTCGAAGTTGAGCGCTGCTGATGCGCGCCGCTCCAGTTCCTCATCGGGCGTCTGCCCCAGCAGAAACTGGCCCAGCGCCGTCAGCCGAAAGGCGACTGGCGCGCCCTCCTCGTCACTGGCGAGATCGAGCGCGCCCCACCAGCGCAGCGGGCCAGCCAGCAGCGCCGCAATGTAGACGCCCTCCGCCGAATCCCACTCCGCGCGCACGGTCGGGCGTAGTGGCCGCCCATCGGCGATGCGCTCGATACGCCAGGCCGGCGCGCTGAAGGCCATCTGTCGCCCGCGCAGAAAGAGCGGATGGACGCGCCAGATCAGGTCGAGCAGGTCGGCGACGCGCCGCCATGCCCCCGGCGGTGATTGACTCAGCAGCCGCACGAGCCAGGCGCGCGCCTCCGCCGCTTCCTCCGCCAGTGCGGCAGGCCGAAAGGCGTCGTGTGTGTGGTCATAGCGCAGCCGCACGCGCCTGGTCTGACGCTCCAGATCGATCAGCTCGGCAGGCGAGCGCGCCGCCAGCCAGACCCGGAAGCTGGCGCGATAGGCGTGCGGGCGCGCGGGCGGAGGAACCCGCGCCAGATCAGCGGCAGGAGCTGCCGCGTCATCCTGCGCGCGCAGCCAGAGCAGCGTGCGCCGCGCCACCCGCGCAATCGCCACATCCACGCCAACGCCGCGCGCCAGTTCCTGCGCCTGCCCGTCGGGCAAGTCTTCGGGCATCAGCGCGGAGCCTGAGCGACCACGCCGCTCTCCCCGCGCCGATTCAGCGCCGCCCGACACGCCCGATGGGCTGGACGCGAGGAGCGGCTGGGCCAACGGGCCGAGCGGCGCAGGCGTGCGCGCCAGCAACGCCAGCGCGAGCAGCAGTGACCGCGCCGAGCCTGCTTCCACACGCAGCCGCGCGCGCGCGCCAGCTCCTCCGGCGCTGGTCGGCGCTGGCAGGGGGCGCTCGATGATGGGGATGGGCAGCTCGCGTGGCAAGGCGTCGCGCGTCTCGGGGGCGAGGCGCCAGCCCTTCAGCCGCCGCCAGCCGTGTTCGTCGCCCGCCTCACCGCCGCTAGAGGGCGTCACCGCCGCGAAGACAAGACCATGCCGTTCGAGGGTAGTGAAGGCGGAACGCAACGCGCTGATGGGCCGACCCGCGCGCGCCGCCAGCGCATCCAGATCAGCCGCCGTCAGCGCGCCACCCGCCAGTCGCAGCCACGCCAGCGCCTCGGCGGCCTCCGCATCCAGCCGCGCTACCAGCGCCCGCAGCAACGCCGGATCGCGCAGCGCCGCTTCCAGCTTCGTGCGCGCCTCCGCCTCCTCCATCTCCACGCCGAGCGTGCGGCGGGCGATGGCGCTGATCTCCAGCGCGGGCAGGCGACGCAGCTCGTCGCCCAGCGTCGCGGGAGCCTGCGGGCGCGCCTGACGCGGCATGCTGAGCAACCGCGCCTGCTGTGGCTGGGCCACCTCGCGCTCGCCCTCGCGCTGCGCCTCCGCGCGCTCCTGGCGGTCGTTGCGGTCGCGTTGATCGCGTAGCGCCGTTTCGATCAGTTCGGAGGAGAGCGCAGGCGCTGGCTCGGGCGCCTCGGCCAGCGGCGTGACGAAGTCGGCGGGCGTGCGAATCCAGGCGGTCAGAATGGCCGCGACATGCTCGCAGCCCGGCCCGCGCCGCCCTGGCTGCTGGCCTGCCTGCTGACCTGCCTGCGCTGGCGGCGCGTGCAGCGAGCAGCTCCACAGCAGCCCGATCTGCGGCGGCTCGCCGGTCAACTCGGCCCACGCCTCCACCGGCGCCTCATCCGCCACGCTGGCTCCCGCGCTGGCTCCCGTCGTGACGCCAGACAGACGCGGGCCATCGCGACGGGGCTGGGTCAGCGCGCGGCGGGCTAGCAGATCCATCCCCTGCGCCGCCGCGCTCAGGCCGCAGAGTCGCACCACATCGGCCTCGCGCAGGCGCAGTAGCCCGATGGGCGGTGGCTGGCCCGACAGATTCGATTGGTCCGAGTGGCCTGGCTGGCTCATGCGGGGCGCCTCCCCCGACCGCAACGGCCAGCAGCTCAGACGCGCTGGCTCGTTGGCTCAATGCTACTGAGGCGAGGGGCCAGCCGTCAAGCGCGGTGAGGCATGAGGCCTGGCGCGGCCTCCACCCCTGCCCATCATCCAGAGAGCGAGGGGAGTTGATGCTTGGCCAGTGGCCCCAGAAGAGCGCGCGGCCAGAGCAGCAGGATCAGCACGGCCAACCCCAGCGCGAGCAGCGCCGCCACGCCGCCATGCGCCAGCAGCGCGGTGGGCGCGTCGTAGAGCGCGTGAATGCCGATCACCAGGAACAGATTGCGCGTGCGCAGGTAGAGCAGCGCGAAGATCACCCCGATGGCGAAGACCTCACCAATCGTTGTGGGCAGATCGCCTGGCGAGGCGCCTTGCCACACCCGAACGGGGATGTGACGCAGCGCGAAGAGTCCCTGCGAGATGACCAGCGCCGCGATGAGCGCTGCCATGCTCAGCCCGCGCGCTGCGGGCCATCGTCTGGCGCAGCGGCGAGAGAACTGCGGCAGCGCCATGCCGCGCCACATCATCTCCTCGTAGAGCGCGTTGCCGAAGAACTGGCCCAGCGTGTTGCCAAGCACGACGAGCGCCCCGTAGCGCGCCCACGCGGGATCGATCGCCAGGCCCTGTCCGCTGGCGAGACTCCACACGCCAATCGCGACCTGCATCCAGACCCAGATGAGGATGGTCGCCAGCGCCGCCGGGGCGAGCCGCTCCCAGCGCAGCCCCACATCACGCGGTCGCAATCGCCCCAGCCCGAAGACGATTCCGACGACCACCACCGCGAACAGGATCAGGTTGGCGATCAGCGTCACGTCGATGAGGCCGCCAGTCGCGCGCTGCACGGGAACGAGCCAGCCCAGGGCGAACACCGCGACCGCCCCGCCCGTCAGCGCGAAGTCGGCGACAATCGCGAGGGCCAGCAGCGGCGCCGAGAGCAGCCTGGGCGCCAGCGTCGCGTCTGGCGCCATCGGGTCTCGCGGAGTCAGCGCCGTCTGCTGAGGGCGGTCGCCGCTACCAGCCAGTTGACCCGCCATGGGCGATCACGCTCTTCCCTCAGTGTGCGAGGTACACGCAATCCAATGTGACGCTATTCCACCGCTACCCGCGCAGATACGTCGTCATCCAGTGGATCATGCGGCCTACCCAGTCGGCGATGTGGTCGCGCTCCACGAAGCCGTGACCCTCGCGCGGGTAGACGACCAGCTCGACGGGAACGCTCTGCTCGCGTAGCGCATGATAGAAGGCGTGGGCCTGGTTGACCGGCACGCAGGGGTCCTTCTCGCCGTGGACGATGAGCGTCGGCGTCGTCACATGCTTCGCGAAGGTGATGGCCGAGCGCTCGCGATAGATCTCTGGCTGCTCGTTGGGCGCCGCCTTCAGGAAGCGCTCATCCCAATCCTGGATATTCGTCTGCGCGTGGAAGCTGTGGTAGTCGCTGACCCCGGCGCCCATCATGGCCGCCTTGAAGCGCGTCGTCTTTGTCACCGCCCACGCCGTCATGAAGCCGCCGTAGCTCCAGCCCGCGATGCCCAGCCGCTCCGGGTCGGCCAGCCCGCGCTTGATCGCCTCATCCACGCCCAGCATCAGATCCTCGTAGTCCTTGCCGCCCATGTCGCCCAGCACCGCATCGGCGAAGGCCACGCCGCACCCGATGCTGCCACGCGGATTGGGCCGCAGGATGGCGAAGCCCGCCGAGACGAGCGCCTGATTGATCCAGCCGCCGTAGTCGTCGGTGTGCGCCGAGGTCGGGCCGCCATGCACGACCAGGATCATCGGCGGCGCGCCCGTCCCCTCGTGATGCAACGGCGGCGTGTAGAGCGCCTGCACTTCCCAGCCATCGGCGCCTGCGTAGGTCAGCAGTTGCGATGGGACGTGCGCCCAGGTCTCCTCCGCCAGCGGATTCAGCCGCGTCATTCGCCGCCAGTTGATCCCCTCCGGCGCCTCAGCCGTTCCGCCGAGCGCGCCATGATAGACCTCCGCCGGATGCTGCGCGTTGCTCGACAGCATGGCGAAGGCGCCGCCACCGGCGCTGGCGCTCAGGCGGGGCTGGCCGCGCTCACCATTCGAGACGCCGCGCTCCAGGGTGGTCAGCGCGCCGCTGGCTTCATCCAGCAGGCCGATCTGCGCGGCCACGCCGTCCCAGCCGCAGTACAGCAGCCGCTGGCCATCCGGCAGCCACTGAACCCAGCCCGGGCTGAACTTCACATCTGGCGTCAGGTTGCGCGCCGCGCCGCCCGCCACCGGGATGACGAACACATCGCCGCCGACCAGCCCATGATCGCTCCACTCGCCAGAGACATACGCGATGCGCTGGCTATCGGGCGACCATGCCAGCGCCGACGCCTGGCGAGTCAGCCGCGTGAGCTGGCGCACCGCGCCGCCGCCCGCCGCGACCACCCCCACCTGCCCGCGATACCAGTCCGTCTCATCCGGCCCTTCGCTGTAATACAGCGCGAAGTCGGCGCCATCCGGAGACCAGGCGTAATCCCAGACGGTCAGGTTGGGCGGCGTCACTGGAGTGGGCTGCCCGCCTGCCAGGGGTGTCGTCCACAGGCGGGTGTGGCGGCCCGGCGTCACTTCGATGGGATCGCTGCTCGGCTCCGGCCCCTCTAGCGTGGTGAAGGCCAGGCGGCGGCCATCGGGCGACCACGCCAGCGCCTGCGCGCCATTGGGCATGGCGCAGACCCGACGCGCAGGCCCGCCCTGCGCCGCCATGACGTAGAGCTGTGGCTTGCCATAGCCACCCTCGTCGGGTCGATCCGAGAGGAAGGCGATGCTCTGGCCATCGGGCGACCAGCGCGCGTACTGATCGTTCTTCTCGCTGGCGACCAGCAGGCGAGCCGACTCGCCCGTGTTCGCGTCCGCCGCCACATCCGCCACCCACAGGCTCATGCGCCGCCGCTGCTGCCCCGGCGCCCACTCCGCCAACGTGAACGTCACCTGCTTGCCATCGGGCGAGAGCGCCGGATCATGTGGATAGCGCAGCGAGGCCATCATCTCCGGCGTGATCGGCTGCCGCTGGATGATCGGCTCACCGACCGACGTGTTCTGGCTCGCCTGGCGTGCGACATCGGAAACGCTCATGCTCTGCTCTCCTGCTCTGACTCTGGAATGGACGCGGAACCTCACCCCCAGCCCCTCTCCCGCGAGGTGAGGGGGAATCTGTACTCCCCTCTCCCGCCCTGGTGGGGGAGGGGCTGGGGGTGGGGGTCACGGCGCGAGCCGCTCGATGCGCCAGCCGCCATCGGGCGCGCGGGTGTAACGCAGGCGGTCGTGCAATCGGCTGGGCCGCCCCTGCCAGAACTCGATGACCTGCGGTATCACGCGGAACCCGCCCCAGTGCGGCGGACGCGGAACCTCGCGCCCGGCATAGGTCTCTTCGAGCGCGCGATACGCTTGCTCCAGCTCGGCCCGACCGCCGATGATCTGGCTCTGCGGCGAGGCTGCCGCGCCAAGCTGGCTCCCCGCCGGTCGGCTGTGGAAGTAGGTATCCGACTCCGCGGCGGTGACGCGCTCGACGCGCCCCTCCACGCGCACCTGGCGCTCCAGCAGCACCCAGAAGAAGATCAGCGCGGCGCGTGGATTGGCCGCCAGCTCCCCGCCTTTGCGGCTCTCGTAGTTGGTATAGAAGACGAAGCCGCGCTCGTCCAGCCCCTTCAGCAGCGTCATACGCGCGGAGGGCGCGCCATCGAGCGTCGCGGTGGCGACCGCCATCGCGTTCGGCTCCGGATGTCCGGCGGCCACGGTGGCGTCGAACCAGAGCTGAAACTGGCGGATCGGGTTGGCGTCCATCTGCCCTTCTTCGAGGCCGCGCTGCATATATTCCGTGCGCAGGTCTGCCAGATCGCTCATCGCGAGTCCCTTCTACTTGCCGTCGCGCCCGCCCTCGCGCCGCGTCGTGCGTCGCTGGGTGGGGCGCTCTTCGCCGCGCAGGCGCTGATAGGCGATGCGCAGGCCAGCGAGGATCAGGTTGGAGTCCACGACATCGATGCAGGGCGTCACTCCGGCCATCAAGTCGGCCAGCCCACCATGCGCGATCACGTGGGCTTCGGCGCCGCCGGGTAGCTCGGCGCGCAGCCGCGTCACCAGCCCCTCAACCAGCCCAACATGCCCAAAGACGATGCCTGACTGCATGCTATGGACGGTGTTCGTCCCCAGCGCGGCGGGCGGTGGCGCCAGTTCCACCTGATAGAGCCGCGAGGCGGCGCTGGCCAGCGCATTCGCCGAGATGCCCAGCCCCGGAGCGATGGCGCCACCCAGAAAGGCGCCCTCCACCGAGACGCAGTCGAAGCTGGTGGCCGTGCCAAACTGGATGACGATGGCTGGCCCGCCATAGAGCTGATGCGCCGCCAGCGCGCTGATGATGCGGTCAGCGCCGACCTCCCAGGGATTATCGACCAGCAGCGGCACGCCAAGCGGCGCCTCGTGGGTGATGACGATGGCCTCGCGCCGCAGGTACGTGGCCGCCAGCTCCTGAAAGACGGGGGTCAGCGGCGTCGTGACGCTCGCCATGATCACATCGCAAATCTGCTCCAGCCGGATGCCCGCATGCGCGCAGAGCTGCGCCAGCAACATGGCGTACTCATCCGTGGTCTTCTCGCGCACCGTGGCGATGCGCCAGCGGGCGCGCAGCGGCCCGCCGTCGGTGGGATACAGCCCAAACTTGATGCCCGTGTTGCTCACGTCGATTGTCAACAGCAGAGAGGCGTCGTCGCCCCCATCGCTCGCCATCGCCTCGCGTCCTCCTCGCCATCGGAACCTCACCTCCAGCCCCTCTCCCACAGGAGAGGGGAGTTTTGGAGGCTGAAGCCACGTCTGCGGCGATTGTATGCCCGCCGCGCAGGGAGGGTCAAGGCGCGCGGGGGAGGATGCTTTCGGCCTTGAAAGGCCGGAGCACGCGGCGAGCGGCTTGAAAGCCGCAGAGGCGCGCACGCCTGCGGCGACGCCACGCGGGGCATGTATACCTCATCTCGCGCCGTGCGTCGGCCATTGATGGCCGCGACCCGTCCCAGAACCACGCCGCGCTTGCTAGCGCGCCGCCACCCGCTCGTCGCTCATCGGCGGCGGCGCTGCCGCGCCACGCCGCCCCACCAGCGCGCCGACGATCAGGCCGAGGATTATTGAGATGGCCAGCGCCGCGATGGAACCGATCCAGTCTGACTTGACCACCATCATGTAGACAATGCCCACTGCGCCAAGTGACATCGCCCACAGCGAGATGCGCAGTGTGGGATTGGCGACCACGCGGCGCACGTCGTCGCCGAGCGCGCCCGCGCCACTCGCGCCCGTCGCCTTCTCCAGTACCTTGAAGCGCCCACCATTGACCACCGCTCCGGCGACGGAGAAGCCGATCAGGCCGAGCAGCCCCAGATCAACCCAGGGCGTGCCATGCCACACTGTGATGGCCATGTACAGACCCGCGACCAAGATCAGCGCCCCAGCGAGCGGAAAGAGCTTCTCCGGCCCCTTGGTGGAACGCAGCCACAGACGCATCTCGTCGAGAGTCTGCGCGCGACTAATGCCCCACACCACCAGCGCCTCCGCGCCGATGGCGATGAAGAGCATCAGCACGCCGATGATGTGAACATAGAGCGCCAATTGATACCATGTGGCCATAAATAGACTCCCCTCTCAGTATCCCTCCGCCGCAGTCGGGGACGACGCATCGCCAGGTGATGCTACTGTTCGCCGCGATGCAGCGCCATGCGCGAGAGCTTGCGCGGCGGATCAATGATCAGCGACCAGACATTCTGCGCGACATAGGCGGAGATCGGCAGCCGCTCCGGTGGGCGCTCCTGCCCGCCCTCGCGCGTGGTGTGGTCGAGGAGGGCGCGGCGCACATCCTCCGCCGTCTGGCCAGGGAAGAGCGTGTAGCCCGCGCCGATGTGCTGCCAGAAGTGCGCGTCACTGCTGCCGGTGGCGGCCATGCCCCACTGGCCATTCAGCCGCCGTACCTCAGCGCGCATCGAGGCGTTGGCTGGCGAGGGATTGTACAGCTCGATGGCGTCGATCTGGTAGCCACGGTTGAGCAGATCATCGATCTTGCGGCGACTCAGGCTCGGTACCAGCCGCCCCATCGGATGTGGGATGACGCACAGCCCGCCCTGCGCCTTGATCTGCTCGATAGCCTCCTCGGCGCGCAGCAGGAAGCGCGGCGCCTTGCGGATGAACAGCCCGATGAAGTGGCCATCGCGCGTCGTCGTCTCCACGCCCCAGATCAGTTGCACATCGCGCACCTGGTCGCGCTCCATCAGGTCTTGCAGGCGCTTGGCGCCTTCCAGATGGTCGTGGTCGGTCACGGCGATGACCTTCAGCCCGCGCTGGCGGGCGACCTCCAGCACACGCTGCGGGCTGGCTGTGCCATCGCCCAGATTGGTGTGCAGGTGCAGGTCGGCGCGCGCCAGCGGCGTCGCCGTCGATTCGTTCGGGAGGTCATTCGCCATATCGCTGTATACGATCCTCTGCTAGCGCTGGTCAACGCCGACCCACTCGATGCGGCGCTCTCATGATACCTTAACGAACGGCGCCGAGCGCGACCGCGCTGAAATGCAGGCTGGCGATGGGGTGGCTCAGCCGCAGTTCGCCGCGAATGAACCGCTGTTGCAAGATGCGCGATCCTGGCGCTTGCTTGTGGAAACGAGACGCGAGCGAGCCAGCGGCGGTTAAAACCGCGCCTGAAGGGCCTGGCAGCCCGCAAGGTCCACCTGCGCGGACGCAGGAGCGGGCGTGGACCTGCGCAGGCGGGTCTTGTGGCGGCGCGCCCTCCGCCGATCTCCAGCGCACGCCTCAGTCTATCCCATGCGCCCGCAGGCGGCGACAAACAGGCTGAGGCGTGGATGTGAAATTGTGCGTGATCGGCGGTGGGGGCAACGGGCGGGTGAAGCGGAGATGGCGATTACTGCTCGCGCTGGAACTTCTCCCAGTCCTTCAGGAACGCCTCGATGCCTTTATCAGTGAGGGGATGCTTCGCGGCCTGTTCCAGCACTTTGAAGGGAACGGTCGCGATGTCGGCGCCCGCCTTGGCCGCCTCGATAATGTGCAGCGGATGTCGGATGCTGGCGGCCAGCACCAGCGTCTCCAGATGCTGCTGGCGATAGATGGCGACGGTGTCGCGCACCACCTGCATGCCATCCTCCGAGGTGTCGTCGAGCCGCCCGACAAAGGGGCTGATGATGTACGCGCCGGCCAGCGCCGCGAAGAGCGCCTGATTAGCGTTAAAACAGAGTGTCACATTCGTGCGGATGCCCTCCTCGGCCAGGCGCTTCACGGCGGCCCAGCCGTTGGGGGTTGAGGGAACCTTCACGACGACATTGTGATGCCACGCCGCGAAGCGTCGCGCCTCCGCCAGCATGCCGTCCGTATCCAGGCTGATCGTCTCCGCGCTGATCGGGCCATCCACCAGCTCGGCGATCTCGCGGATGACCGCCTCGTGCGATTTGCCCGCTGTCTTGCTCATCAACGTAGGGTTGGTGGTGACACCGCTCAGGATGCCCCAGCGCGCCACCTCGCGGATCTCGGCGATATCCGCCGTATCCAGAAATATGCGCATGCTCTGCGCTCCTCTCTCTATCCGATAGATCATCCGCTCGTAGCGCCGTAGCGCCCCTCTCCCGCATAGCGGGGGAGGGGCCGGGGTGGGGGCCACGGTCAGGCGCGGCGCAACTCCAGCATACCGTCGCGCACGCGCGTCTCGTAGCGCGGCTGAGCGATGGTGGCTGGCCCTGTCAGCGGCTTGCCATCGCGCAGGCGAAAGCGTGAGCCGTGCCAGGGGCATTGCACCACGTCGCCCGCCTGCAGCTCGCCCTCGTCCAGCGGGCCGCCAGCGTGCGTGCAGGTCGCCGCAATGGCGAAGTAGCGCTCACCCGTCTTCAGCACGACCACCGGAACGCCCGCCACCGTCACGCGGCGCAGCGTATGCTCCGGCAGATCGGCCACCGCCAGCGCTGGCTCGAACTCCTCGGCGCCCGCCTCCCACGCCGTATGATTGACCGCCGTCCCCTTGTCGAAGACCATGTCGCCGCCATAATACGCCGCCGCCAGCACACTTATGAGGCCGATGAAGTCCAGCGTGATGGCGGCCACACTGGCGCCGTCGCTCGCGCCCAGCCGCAGCGCCGCCGAGATGATGAAGAGAACGAGCGCCAGTGTATTGAGCGCGGCATGCAGCAGCCCTACCGTGCGCTCGGCGCCGTAGGTGTCGCTCCAGTCGGCCAAGCCCGTCACGGCGGCGGCCACCGCGCCCAGCACGCCGACGATCACGGCGACCTCTGCGCCGCGCCCCGCCCAGCTCTGCGCGGCTGGCGCGACCAGCCAGATGATGTCCAGGATGACCGCCAGCAGCCACGCGCCAATCGGCACATCCGTCAGCGCGGGGTGCAGCGGATGCCCAAGCCATGTGCCATGCAGCAGGCTCTTCAGGCGGCGCGGCGGCTGGCGGTTCGAGCCGATCACGGCTTTGATGACGTTTTGCAGACTATCGCTGATCCTGTCGGTCAGCGAGGGGGTTGGCTCCGTCGGCTGGGGGTTGACGTTGGTCGCCGTGTCATCGGCGCCCTCGTGCGAGACTTCACGCATGCTCTGCGCTCCTCTGAGACCGCCGAATCCTGCTGGCGCGCTCGTGCTCTCCATCTGATCGCCCTGATCGCCTCGTCTCGTCGTGGCGCCGTCGGGCTGGCGGCCCCCGAGGTAATGACGCGCGTTGCGGTGGTCTCGTATAGACCTATACCCGTGTTTTGCTAATTTGTCAATGTAATATTGTGTTTATTTGACAAACTCGCCATGCAATGGCTATGCTGAAGGTGATGGGGCCGCATGAGCCTGTGTGCTGCGGCGCGCTCTGTCAGGCGCGACCCATGACAATCGAAAGGAGCGCCACGGATGGTCGGGAACTGGTATCAGCGTTTCCTGGCCAGCACGCGCGGTCGGCTGATCGCCCTGCTGCGCCGCGACCCGCGTACGGTGGACGAACTCGCCGCGCAACTCGACCTGACAGACAACGCGGTGCGCGCGCATCTGACGACGCTGGAGCGCGACGGCCTGGTGCGGCAGAGCGGGGTGCGCCGCAGTGGTGGCGCCGGCAAGCCCGCCTCGTCCTATGATCTGACCCCTGAGGCTGAGCAGCTCTTCCCGCGCCCCTACGCCGCCGTGCTGGATGGCATGCTGGCTGCCCTGGGCAGGCGCCTGCCGCCCGCCCAGGTGGAGGACATCCTGCGCGAGAGCGGCCAGCGGCTCGCCGCCGAGAGCGGCGCAGCGCTGGCAAGCCACGCGCCGGGCGACGGACACGACCTGCGCCAGCGGATGGAAGCCGCCGCCGCCGCGCTCAATCAGTTGGGCGGGCTGGCCGAGGTGGAAGAGCGCGACGGGCAGTTCAGCGTCTGCGGCTATAGCTGCGTGCTGGAGGCGCTGACCCCCACCCATCCTGAAGTCTGCCGCCTGGCCGCCGCCGTTGTCAGCGAGGTCGCGGGGACGCCGATGCGCGACCACTGCGACCTCGCGGGCGCTGGGCGCTGCCGCTTCACGCCCAACTCGCCCGATGGCGTCGCCTGATCCTGTTGGCTGGCGGCTGAAGCCGCGCGCTCAGGGCGGCCCGCGGGGCCACGTAGTTGCGGGTTTACTCGCCCGTGACTCCGTGCCTGTGCTTCCAGCTTGCCAGGCTTGCGCATCTGTGCGTACATGCGCCAGGAACCCTTGAGCGGCAGTTGAGCAAGATGACGGGAGCGGCGTGAGCGTCTATGGGGCCACAAGATGATGCCGGGTATGCGGGCGGTCGCCCAGATGAGCAGCCGGGCGCGGCGGGCGCCAGCGGCGCCACCAACTTCGTGCTGTTCGACTTTCGCGCGCTGACCACCTTCGATGAGCGCCGACCACATGTCGTGACACTCGCCGAGACGGGCGCCGCGCGGCTGCTGCTGGTGATGCTGCGCGCCGGGCAGACACTGGCGCCGCGACCGCTGGCCAGCGAGGTGAGCGCGCAGGCGCTGCGTGGCAGGCTGCGGCTAACGGTCGGCGGCGACGCGGGCGAGGCGCCATCCACCGCTGCGGCCTCCATCGAGCTGCGCGCCGGACGCCTGGCGCAGATCGAGGCGCAGACCTCCTGGCGCTTCGATGCGCTCGGCGATGCGGTCATCCTGCTGAGCCTGACGCCCAGCCCCGGCGACGCCGCGCTGGATGACGCGCTGCGCGGCGTCGCTGGCCCGCTGGTCATGCGCGCCTGATTGCTCGCGCACAGGCGAGCGGCGACTCAACCATTGGCCACAAACTTGCGACCCACAGCGTCGCCGCTGGGAGCGCCTGCGACACGATATGTTGCGGCGCGAGGTGACGTTGTGGACGAATGTGGAGTTGGGTCTATGGCTGAGTCGGGCCAACCAAGCGTGTGTATAGTCGATGACGACCAGGACATCCGCGAGAGCCTGCGTTTTCTCTTCGAGGAGGCTGGCTATGAAGTCGAGGAGGCCGACAACGGGCTGGAAGCGCTGACACTGGTGCGCGCACAGCCGCGCCCGCGTGTCATGCTGCTGGACCGTATGATGGCGCGGCTCGATGGATTCCAGACGTTGCGCCAGTTTGGCGAGGAACCTGCTGCTATACGACGCGACACCGCCGTCATCTTCATGTCCGCGCGCAACGATCAGCCCAACCCAGAGGACGCTGAACTGATCGCCAGACAAACCTTCGCCACCGTCGTCAAGCCGTTTCATCTCGACGACCTGCTCGCCACCGTCGCGCGCGCCAGCGATGCGCTCGGCTCCCGGCGCGTGTGAGTCCGCCGCGCATCAGCCCGAGGGAAGGGGAGCCATGGATCAGCTGAATCCAGCGTCGCCCGCCATATCGCACGGCGGCGATCGGCTGTTCGCGGGCGGCGGCGAGAGTGGCGCACGGCTGGCGGCGATCGACTGGTCGCAGACATCGCTGGGACCAGTCGAGACGTGGCCGCAGTCGCTGCGCACCAGCGTGCGCATCTGCCTGACCAGTCGGCATGCCATCATCCTCTGGTGGGGGCCGGATTTCATCGTCTTCCACAATGACGCCTACGCGCCGACACTGGGCATCAAGCTCCCGTGGGCGGCCGGGCGACCGGGGCGCGAGGTGTGGTCGGAGATCTGGCCAACCATCGGCCCCATGCTGGAGGGCGTGCTGCGCAGGGGCGAGCCAACCTGGTCCGACGATCAGTTGCTGTTCCTGGAGCGTAGTGGCTTCCCCGAGGAGACGTATCACACCTATTCCTACAGCCCCATCCAGGATGACACGGGCGTCGTGATGGGCATCTTCACCGCCGTCACCGAGACGACCGAGCGCGTGCTCTCCGCACGGCGCACGCGGCTGGCGCGCGATCTCACCTCCAGCCTCACCGACGCCCGCTCCACCGAGGAAGCTTGCCTGCGCGCCGCCCGCATCCTCTCCGCCGATCCCGACGACGTTCCTTTCGCCGCGCTCTACCTGCTCGATCACCAGCGCCATCTGGCGCGCCTGGCCGCCAGCGCGGGCCTCGCCAGTGGCCACCCGTTGGCCCCTGCGCAGATCGACCTGGCAGCGCCCGGCTCCGACGGCCGCAACGCGTTGGGGGCGTCGCCGTGGCCGCTGGCGCAGATCGCCCGCACCGGGCAGCGCGAGCTGATCACGCATGTGCGCGAGCGCATGCGCGGCGCGCCACTCAAAGCGCCCCGCGACCTGGCGCCGGAGCAAGCGCTGGCGTTGCCAGTGACCGAGCCAGGGCAAGCGGCGCCCAGCGCCATCCTCATCGCCGGGGTCAGCCCGCGTCGCCTGCTCGACATGGAGTATGAGGGGTTCTTCGAGACGCTGGCCGGGCACCTGGCGACGGCGCTGGCCGGCGTGCACGCCTATGAGGAGGAGCGACGGCGCAACGACGCGCTGGCGGCCATAGACCGCGCCAAGACCGCCTTCTTCAGCAATGTCTCGCATGAGTTCCGCACGCCGCTGACGCTGCTGCTCGGCCCGCTGGAAGACAGCCTCAAGGATACCGAGCAGCCGCTCACGCCGACCCAGCGCCAGCGGCTGGAGGTGATGAACCGCAACGGCTTGCGGCTGCTCAAGCTCGTCAATTCGCTGCTCGACTTCGCCCGCATCGAGGCCGGGCGCACGCGGGCGTCCTACGAGCCAACCGACCTGAGCGCCTACACCGCCGAGCTGGCCAGTGCCTTTCGCTCGCTGATCGAGCGCGCGGGCATGCGCCTGACCGTCGATTGCCCGCCGCTGGACGGCGCCATCACCGCGACGGTCTACGTTGACCGCGATATGTGGGAGAAGGTCGTCTTCAACCTGCTCTCCAATGCCTTCAAATACACCTTCGAGGGCAGCGTCACCGTCTCGCTGCGCGCCTGCGGCGATGGCACGGCGGTCGAGCTGGCGGTGCGCGACACGGGCGTGGGCATCCCCGCCGACGAGCTACCGCAACTGTTCGAGCGCTTTCATCGCGTCGAGGGCGCGCGCGCCCGCACGCATGAGGGATCGGGCATCGGGCTGGCGCTGGCGCAGGAGCTGGCGCATCTGCACGGCGGCAATATCTACGTCGAGAGTGTGGAGGGCGCGGGGACGACCCTCTTCGTCCGGCTGCCGGTGGGCGCAGCCCATCTGCCTGCTGACCGTGTGCAGGCCAGCGGCGCCCTCGTCTCCACCGCGCTAGGGGCAGCGCCCTACCTGGAGGAAGCGGCGCGGTGGCTCCCAGAAGCGAGCGACACCGGGGACGCCAGCGACGCGGCGCCTGCGCTGCCAGCGGCGAGCGACGCGACCGACGACCGCGCGCTGAGCGCCGCGCTGGCGCCGCAGGCGAGCAGCCCACAGCATCGTCGGCCTGCGCGCATCGTGCTGGCTGACGACAATGCCGATATGCGCGACTACCTGAAACGGCTGCTTTCCACGCACTATATCGTGGAGACGGCGGCCAATGGCGCGCAGGCGCTGAAGTTGATCCGTCGCCAGCGACCCGATCTGGCGCTGGTGGATGTCATGATGCCTGAGATGGATGGTTTCAGCCTGCTGCGGGCGGTGCGCGCTGACCCGCAGACGGCGCATCTGCCCGTCATGCTGCTCTCGGCGCGCGCTGGCGAAGAAGCCACCGTCGAAGGGCTGGAGGCCGGCGCCGATGACTACCTGATCAAGCCATTCTCCGCGCGTGAGGCGCTCAGCCGCGTGGCGGCTCGCCTGGAGATCGCGCGCGCC
>DATBTW010000249.1:0-10650 GCA_036559055.1 Ktedonobacterales bacterium | reverse complement strand
GAAGTTTTGCAGATGCGCCACGAAATAGCCGTTGTTGAGGATATTGTGGTGGCTCAGCGTGGCTCCCTTGGGGTTGCCGGTGGTGCCGCTGGTGTACTGGATGTTGATCGGATCATCGAACTGCTGCGCCGCCTGAAGCTCTGCCAGCGTCTGTTCGCTGACCTCCTGCGAGCGCGCCAATACCTCGCCCCAGACCCACATCCCCGGCGCCCGCTCCTCGCCCAGGCGAATCACATGGCGCAGGCGCGGCAGGCGATGGCTGTCGAGTTGCCCCGGCGCGCTATGATCCAGCTCCGGGCAGAGCGTCTGCACCATCTGCGTGTAATCGGTTGTGCGGAAGCTGGGCGCCAGCGCCAGCGCCGAGCAGCCCGACTGATTCAGCGCATATTCCAGCTCGTGCAGCCGATAGGCGGGGTTGATGTTGACCAGAATCGCGCCGATCTTGGCCGTTGCGAACTGGATGACGACCCACTCCGCGCGATTGGGCGCCCAGATACCGACGCGGTCGCCCTGCTTCACCCCCAGCGCCAGCAGCCCGCGCGCGCAGCGATTCACCTCATCCTGCAATGCGCGCCAGGTGTAGCGCAGATGCTGCTGGCGCGAGACCAGCGCCTCGTGGTCGGGGAAGCGCGCCACGGTCTGGTCGAATGCGTCGCCAATCGTCATGCCGAGCAGCGGCGTATCGCTCACGCCGCTCACATAGCTCCCGGACTTCGCGCCAACCTGGTGGGGAACGGTCTCAACGCCTGACGTCGTCTGCATGAGGAGCACACCTCCCGCGCTATGCGACGCCGCACGACGCCGCCACGCGCTCGCTGCTGGCCTGCCATCCCTGGCGTCGTCGTCGCGGTCGCCTCGCTGCGCCCCGCGTGGCCACATCATGACCGCCCGCCGCGCCATGTGTCAACTGCGAGGAGATCGCGGTGAGGAGTCGCGGCCATCAATGGCCGACTGAGGCAGAGTTGCGGCTTTGAAAGGCCGACGCACGGCACGAGTGGGGCGTACATGCCCCGCTCCGCGCCGCCGCAGGCAGACGCAGTGGGCCATTCATGGCCCCCGTCGCGTGCTCCGGCCTTTCAAGGCCGAGAGCGCCACCCCACCTGCGGAGCTTACGCCAGCCGCAACGCCGTCGCCAGCCGCACGACCGGCTGGAAGATGTGCTGGGTCAGCGGCAGCAGCCCGAAGGCCAGCGCAACGCCCACCGCCGCGCAGACCGCGCCGCCCACGATGTCCACCGGATAGTGGACGCCGACGTAGACGCGCGAGAACCCGATAAAGACGGCCATCGCCACCGCCAGTAGCGCGCCCAGCAGCGCCGGAGCCACGCGCCCCAGCCGCGCCGCGCTGGCTGGCTGCGTGTTGGCGTTGCGTCGCTGGCTGCCCGCACGCTCGCGTGCGAAGCGTCCCAGCAGCCAGATCGCATAGAACGCCAGCGTTAGTGCGATGGCCATCGCGACCGCCTCGTGGTCGCTGGGGAAGGAGGCGTCCGCTGCGTGCGCGATCAGCTTATGCACGCCGCCGGGATGCGAGATGAACGGGCGCGGCTCGAAGATCAGCGCGCCCAGCAGGATGTTCAGGCAGAGCGCCAGCGCCACGCCGACCACCGCGCTCAGCAGCGCGCGCTGCCCCAGCCAGCGCTCGCGCTCGGCCTGGCCCGCGCCCAGCCGCTTCGCCAGCCAGCGGCTGAAGGGCGACCAGCGCGCCAGCGCGAACCACACCAGCAGCAGCACGAGCGGCAGCGCGAAGATCAGATCATTCGCCCCGAAGACCATCACGCGGTCGAGCGTGGCCGAGTGACCCGCCAGTCCATTGATGTCCAGAAAAGCTTTCCAATTATCGCGCAGCTCCGTCGATACCAGCGGCTGGAACGGATCCATCGAGTCGTCTCATCCTCTCCGTGGGTGGGCGCCAGTGTCGCTCTGGTCAGGCAGCGCGCCAATAATCGCGCCAATGGTAAGCGGTTGTTAAAACGATGATACGCCTTTTGTATGAGAAAGTCGTGAGTGCGCCTCGGTAGTCCTGGTTTCACGGCGCCGCAGCGCATTCACCCCAGCGCGTGACCGCCGCTCCGTCGCCGCTCGTCCTCTCTGGCAGGCTCTGTGCATTGAAGCGACACGGCTGATTAAACCCTCCTGCTCCCCTCCCTCTGGGAGTGGGCCGGGGTGAGGGCGCCGATATGATACGCTACAGGATGCCACTGGGGCGCCACTGGCGCGGAAAGAGAGGCTGGCAGTGCGAAACGATTCGACCCCCCGCGATCCCCACGATATGCGGGACGCTGACCATATCTGGCTGCGACAATCTGTCACCTTCAGCGTGAATGGGCAGACTCGCATGCTGGAGATGGCGCTGCCGCTGCGCCCCGGCGCCACGCCCGACGAGGTGGATGCGCTGCTCGACGAGGCCGACGCGGGCATGCGCCGCCTCTCGCAGCGTCTCGATGCGCACCTGGCCGAGGTCAGCGCCGCGCCCACCCCAGCCGCACCCATCCCAGCTCCTATCCCCACGCCAGCCCCCGCGCGTCGTCCCGCCGCGCCACAGCCCGCCGAGCAGCCCACGCCTCGCGCCGCCACGCCACAGCCCGCGCCAGCCATCGCGCCAGCCAGCGGCGGGCCTGATCTCACCCGCCCAGAGTTCCTGACGGCGGTGCGCGATCTGGGCCTCGATGCCCGCACGGTGATGGAGCGCCTCAAGGTGCGCTCGCTCGATGGACTCAACCTGCGCGAGTCGCTCGAATTGCTGCGTCGCCAGTCGCTGCGAGACGGCGCCGCGCCAGAGCCGCCAGCCCTCTCGCCCGCCAGCGCGGATGAGCGCGCCGCCGCGCTGGCCGCCATGCCCGCGCCCATCGGTCGCGCCGACGCCGCGCGCTTCGAGGAGGAAGAGGACGACGGCCCCACCTTCGAGGTATCGTATCCCGATCCAGACGACCTGCCCGGCCTGGACGACGACTTCGCCGCCGCCGAGGAAGAGGAGTTCGCGCCGCAAGAGCTGGCTCCCGCCGCCGCGCTCGACGACGTGCCAGATGACCTGAACGCGCCGCCGGCCGCGCCGGCCGCCGCACCCGCCACGTCGCCAGCAGAGCAGGAGCCGCAGGAGCCGCCTGCCATCATCCGCGCGCGCGAAGTGATCGCCGCACTGCGCGCCGCGCACACCGGCGGCCAGCCCAGCGCCCAGCAGCGCAATGCGTATGCGAATATGGTCGTGGGCGAGCTGGGCGACGCCAAGACCGCTGGCGTCATCCGCGCGGTGTGGAATCTCACGCCCGACAAAATTGGCCCCGAGCAATACGACGAGCTGATTCGCTGGGGCAAGCTCGATACCTTCGCCGATGAGGTGGAGACAGTGCTGAATCTGCTGCGCGCCGAGTGGCTCGCGCAGCATGGCGGCGCCCAGCCCGCGCCCGCATCGCCCACCGCGAAGCCCGCCGCCCAGCCCGCTGAGCCGCCGACGAAGCCCGCCCCGCGTCGCCCCGCCGCCAGCGCGCCCGCCAGCGAGCCGCAGGAGCCGCCGCCAGCGCCGCGACCCGCCCCGCGTGGGCGCTCCGCCTCGGCCAGCTCGCGCGCCGACGCTGGAGCGCCTGGGTCGCAGGGAGGCGCTTGAGATGCGCGTCATCGCGGGGAGCGCCAGGGGGCGTCGCCTCAAGGCGCCCGATACCCTCGACACGCGGCCCATCCTCGACCGTGTCAAGACGGCGCTCTTCGACATCCTCGCGCCCGACATCGTGGAGTCGCGTTTCCTCGATCTCTTCGCGGGAACTGGCCAGATCGGCATCGAAGCGCTCAGCCGGGGCGCTGCGGCGGCCACCTTCGTCGAGCTGAGCGGCGCCATCATCAAGCTGATCCGCGAGAATCTGGCGCTCACGCGGCTCGACGCCAACGCCGAGGTCATCCGCGCCGATGCCTTCGCCTTCCTGCGCGACGCTCATGCCCGGCGCCGCCAGTTCGACATCGTCTATGTCGCGCCGCCACAATATCAGCAGATGGCTGCCCGCGCCCTCGAACAACTCGACCGCGCGCCGCTCAGCCCGCCCGGCGGCCTTGTCGTCGTCCAGATTCACCCGCGCGAGCGCCCAGACATCGCGGCGGTCGCGCTCACTCGCCTGCGCCTCTACGACGAGCGCGCGTATGGCAGCACACTGCTGATGTTCTTCGCGCAGCCTGAGGACGAGCAGAGCGTCCAGGAGACAACGTTATGAACCGGCCCAGTAAATTTTCCTTCATCGATGAGAGCGAGGCCGTGCGTCGGCTGGATGTCGATCGCGATACCCTGCTCGCCTTCGTGCGCGAGCAGCGGCTCAAAGCCTACCCCGGCGTGGGCAAGGGTAATTTCTATCGCCTGAGCGAGGTGGATGCGCTGGCGACCGAGCTGCACGGCGCGCGCGAGCAGCCCGCCGAGTCTGCCGAGCAGGCGCCCGGCAAGGGCAAGCTCTTCGACCCAGCGTATAAGGTGCATGTGCGCCTGCAAGCCGACCTGAAGTGGTATGACCTCAGCGACGACGACCTGCGCGCCTGGGCGCGCGAGATGACCGCCGACGGCTACAGCCGCCAGCGCGCCAACATCACCATGGTGATGGAGCGGCTGCAGCAGCTCATCACGCTGATGGATGAATCAGTGGCAGGCTGGCAGGAACTCAAGCCCACCCAGCCACCCACCACCGACGAGTAGCGCACGGCGAGCAACCTGCCAGCACAGCGATGCAGTCATGCCTGCCCTGCGCACAAACCCTCGCATTGGGTCCCCCCTCCCCTCGCAAGGGGAGGGGGACAGGGGGAGAGGCCCTCAGCGCCCCGGCTTGATCGAGCCGATGCCCGTCACCTTCGAGTGAACCTCCGCGGGGCCGTAGTACGTCACCTTGCCTACGCCCGACACGCGCGCATCCAGCGTCTCGCTGGCGTAGACCTGCGCATAGCCCGCTCCGGTAATCCTCACGCTCGCCCTGGCGGTCTTGAAGTCCTTCGCCTCGTAGCCGCCCGCGCCTGACACTACCACTGTCTGCGTCTGCGCGCTGCCAGTAATCTCCATCTTGCCCGCGCCAGAGAAGTTCACGTCGAGCGTGTCGGTGGTGATGGCGCTGGCGTGAATGGACGCCGCCCCGGAGAGATCGATCGCCTCCAGCGACTTGACCGTCAGTGTGAAGATGATCTTGCTCTTGGGATTGATCACATGCCCTTCCATCCCGATTTCCAGCGTGTCGCCATGCGTCCGCGTCAGGATGTGCGGCAGCAGATTGTCATCCGCGCTCACCGTGAGCGACTCCGTCCCCGTCTGCGTGATATGCAGCACGCCAACGCTCGTGAAGTGGATGCGCGTGAACCCGCTGATCTCGCGCGTCTCCGTTGCCACTCGCCCAGAGCCAACTGTCGCCATCGCGCCACTCCTTATCGACATCTCGCCACTGTCTGGCCGTCTTCATGTCGCGCACAGCGCGCGGCACGGCATGCTCATGCTCACCTTACGCGCGAGCATACACTCGGTTGCGCCCACACGACCCGCGTTTCACTTCCCCTGCTTGATCGAACCTGCGCCCGATACAGACTGCGACACCTTCGGCGAACCATAGTAGGTCACCGAGCCTGCGCCGCTGATTGTCGCGTTGAGCGTCTGGCTTGCGGAAACCGTCGCGCTCCCGATCCCGCTGATCTTCACCGTCGAGTCGGCGGTCTGGAATTCTCTGGCGTTATAGGAGCCGCTGCCAGAGATAGTTACTGACTGCGACTGCGCGCTACCCGTGACCGTCATCGCCCCTGCGCCCGAACATGAAATCGTCAGCGTATCGGTCTTGATGTTGACGGCGTTAATTGACGCCGCGCCAGAGAGGTCGAAAGCGGTGAGTTGCTTGACTGTCAGCGTGTAGGTGATTGGCTTGGTCGGCGAGATCGATTGTCCCTGCTTCACGCCCAGTGTCAGTGTCCCGTCGCTCACGTCTGAAGTGAGCACTGGCAGCAGATTATCCTCCGCGCTGATCGTCAGCGATTCCGTTCCCGTCTGTGCGATGTTGAGGATGCCTGCGCCAGAGAGCCGCACCCTGGTGAAGCCGCTGACTGCGCGAGACTCGGCCTTCACACTTCCCGATCCCTTCGTCGTCCCCAGGCCCACAATGCCGCAACCAGTCACGGACATCGCCAGGCCCAGCGCCACCAGCGCCAGCAGCGGCCGCTTCCAGAATCGCCATCCTGCCAACGTCGTGTGTTCGTGTGACATAGGGCGCCTCCTCTCAACCCCGTGCGATCATTCTGAACGATGATCCTGCGTCAGCCTCTTGTGACGCCCACCCCCAGTATACGTGCGCGGGTTGCGCCGCCATGTCACCGCCATGTCACGACCACCACACGGAATCTGCCAGCACTGGCGCCGCGTCTCAGGGCCTTGCGGGTGGCCCGTCAGCGCGGGAGCGGGCAGCCAGTAGCCAGTGAAAGCGGCAAAACGGCTTTGAGAGGAGGTGAGAGGATGGTTGAGAGGCTACGAGAGGCGGGCGCGCTTGTGGTCAGCCTGGCGCGCGTGGTCGGGGTGGTCGGGATGATCGAGGCCGCCGCCGCAGTTCTGCGCGCAGTAGAGGCTCTCCGCCGCGCCTGGCTCGCATGCGCAGAAGCCATCGTGCGAGCCGTGCGCCTCGCTCTCGAACTGGATCGTCGTATGCCCGATACGATAGCGGTCACGCAGCAGGGCCGTCACGCGGTCGAGGATGGCGGCGCTGGCGCTCGGCGGGATGTCGTCGATGACGCAATGGCACGAGAGCGCCCGCATGCCGCTGGTGATCGTCCAGACGTGCAGATCATGCACCGCGCGCACGCCCGGTGTCTGGCAGATGTCGCGCGCTACCGCCTCTGTCGAGACATCGGCAGGGGTTGACTCCATCAGGATGTTGACCGTCTCCACGATCAGCCGCAGCGAGCCGAAGGCGATCAGCGCGGCGATGGCGACCGAGACGACTGGGTCTACCCAGGTCGCGCCGCTCAGCGCGATCACCACCGCGCCCAGCACGACAGCCGCCGAGGCGCCGATGTCGCCGATGGCATGCAGCAGCGCCGCGCGCGTATTCAGGTTCTCCTCGCCGCCGTGCAGCCGCCGCGCGATGAAGAGATTCACCGCGATGGCCAGCAGCGCCGCGCCGAGCATGATGCCCGGCTGCACTTGCTCAGGCGATTGCAGACGCCGCCACGCCTCGAAGCCGATCACCAGCGCGATCACCACCAGCGTCACACCATTGAAGAGCGCCACCAGGATGCCGACGCGATGGTAGCCGAAGGTGCGGCGCTCGTTGGGCAGCCGCTCGGCCTGCGCGGCGGCGAACCACGCCAGCCCCAGCGCCACCACATCCGTCAGCACGTGGCCAGCATCTGAGAGCAGCGCCAGCGAGTGCGAGAGCAGCCCGCCCACCACCTCGACCAGCAGAATGGCCGCCGTCAGCAGGAATCCCAGCCGTAGCGCCTGACGCGACGCGGCGTGTGTGTGGGTATGAGGATGATTGTGGCCGCCAGATGGTTGCTGGCCCATGCGCTGGTTCGCATGCTGGCCTGGCCGTGGGGCGCGGTCAGGCGCGTATCGTCGGCTGCGCGCCGACCGTTGCGCCTGTGTCGCCATACCCGATCACCTTCTCCAATGTCTGAATGGTCTGAGTCACCCGCATTCGCGCGCATCGCGGGCCTGTGCGCCACGCGCCGCGCCTATCTGCGCCTATGTACAGTATAGCATGAGCGCAGCCAGGTGTTTTCTCAGGCCACGCGCGCAAAGGTAGGGACCAGCGGATACCCCCCGCTGGCCCCCGATTTTGCCGTCCATTTGCGCACACCGTCACGTTGAAGGCAGCGGTTCACTCTCACAACAGCGCGCTCTACCAATTGAGCCACGGCCGCTTGTGATAGCAGGCATGATCCACGATCATGCGGAGCGGCCGGCCGGTTTCGAACCGGCAATCTCGCGGTACACTGACCACTGTCATTTGATACGGCGTTCGACGGCGAATGCTGAGCCTGGAGCAATAACCTCAGCCTGGTGTGACGCCACGCGCTGCCTCTGCCAGTTGGGCTACCTCGCCGCGAAGGTGGCGAGGGGAGGATTCGAACCTCCACTGATCGCGCGCTACTTGTGCGTCGTCATGTTGAGCGTGAATCTGAATCTGTGCTCCATCGCTCAGTGTATGCCACGCGCGCCCGCCTCCGCAAGCGCTCACCTCTTCCCATCGCCCGCTGGGAGAGGGCCGCGCCCCTACGCGCCGAAGAGATAGTCGAGGAACACTCCGCCAACCTTCTGCTCTTCCACCTCGATGCTGTTGGCCTCCTCGCGCGCGAACTTCACTGCCTCCTGGAGCTTCTCCACACGCGCCAGCAGCTCGTTCACACGCTGGGCGGGTAGCGCGCCTGAGAACTTCACCGTCCGCCAGTAGCCCACGGTGACATCCTCGTAATAGACCTCGACCTGCGCCGGGTGCTTGTCGGTCGCCTCCGCCTTGACGTGGTTGCGCGGCGTCTTCTTAGTGCGCAGCGTCTGCACCGGCTCCGTCGCCCACGAGTCCGCCGAGGCGTCGTAGTTCCACGCCTCCGAGGCATCCAGCACGGGCAGCTTCTTCACGAAGGTGTGCAGATCAACCAACTGCTTCTCCAGAAACAGCAGATAGGTCGCCGGAACCTGCCGCAGCAGCGGCTGGCCATCCACCACCACGTCGGCCTTCGCCACGCAGTTCGCCCAGTCCTTCGTCGCCGTCACATCGAAGAGCCGCGTCAGCGACGCCACCGTCTCGCGGATGACATCTTGCGCCTTGAGCTGCACGCGCGTCGACTCCGGCGGCAACGCCTCACCCTCCTCGTCCTTGGGGCGATAGGTGCGCGCGATGCCAGCCAGCAGCGCGGGCTTCTGCAGCGACTGGTGCGCCTCCGTCAACTCCTGAAAGGACTGGCTCTTGATACCCTTCTCCACCGCGATGATCTGATTCAACTTGGCCATACGACATCCTCACCTCACACGCGACCTTCCACGTCGCGCTTCCTCCGCCGGAGGCGCCATCCCTCGCCATCCCTGCGTACCACTATGCAAAACTAGGCCAGCAGTATAGCACATCGCGCCGTTTCCTGATCCCAGCCCGCGCCCAGCCCGATCCCAGATCTGGCGAATGCTGGCGTTTCAATCAATGGTCCCGGAGCCTCAGTCATTGTCTGGGAGGCCGAAACCAGCATACTGACAGAAGAGGGGCGCTGCTCGAAGAGCGCGCCGAGTTATCGGCCAGGTTTCGCGCCCGCGTCACGGCCCTCGTGACGGCGCGCGAAGCTGGAGAGCCAGTCCCCAGGGGAGTGAGGTGTGGACCATGAACGGTCTCGCAGAAGGCTTCAATCGATCACGTTTTGCGCGGTTTATCAACAGTGCGTCTGGGCGCATCTTTCGCATCGTCGCGGGCGTGGGATTCCTCGCCATCGGCCTGGTCGCCATCTCTGGTGGCCAGATGATCGGTTTCCTGTCGATAGCGTGGAGCGTGTTCCCGTTGAGCGCCGGACTCCTGGACATTTGTTATATCAGCGCTGCGCTCGGTGGGCCAATCTCCGGAAAGCAGGTTCGCAGCGTCTACCAACCAGGCGCCTGAGCCAGATCAGAACGCCAGCCGCGCTGTACTCAGGAGTGAGCGTCCATCACGCCACTCCTGAGCAGCCGACGGCTTATGAGGCTTGCTCGCGTTCCTTGGGCAGATGGCGGCCCGGCAGCCACCAGTTCCAGCGCCCCATCAGCCGCATCGTCGCCGGAACCAGCAGCGTGCGGATGATGGCGGCGTCCACCAGCACGGCCACCGTCATGCCCAGCCCGATCTCCTTCGTCGTCGTCACCTGCGTGAAGGTGAACGCGCCCGTCACGATCATGAAGAGCAGCGCCGCGTTCGTGATGACGCCGCCCGTCATCTCCAGCCCGCGCGCCACCGCCCAGCGGTTGTTGTGCGAGCGCAGCCACTCCTCGCGGATGCGCGAGAGCAGGAAGACCTCGTAGTCCATCGAGAGGCCAAACAGGATACAGAACATCAGAATCGGGATGATGCTCTCCACGAATCCCGCCGACTCGAAGCCCAGCAGTCGCGCCCCCCAGCCCCACTGGAAGACCATCACCAGCACGCCATACGACGCGCTCACCGAGAGCACATTCATGATGATCGCCTTCAGCGGGATCACCACCGAGCGGAACATCAGCAGCAGCAGCAGGAACGTCGCCACGAGGATGAACAGGATCGAACGCGGGAAATTGCCATAAAGATAGCGCGAGAAGTCTAGCGAAACGGCTTGCTCGCCGCCCACCAGCACATGCAGGCCATCACCGTGGGCGCTCTCGCCCGCGCGCAGCTCATCGACCAGCGCCTTGCTTGCCACGCTATCCATCGGCGCATCGGGTCGCACGGTGATGATGGTGGTATTGCCGTGGGTCGTCTGTCCCACAAGCTGCGCCAGTCCCGGCTCACGCTGATACGCGCCCGTGCTGTAGAGCTGTTGAAGCTGCGCCAGGCTGGGCGTTGGCGCCTGCGGATCGCCCGTGAACTGTGTCAGGCTCGTCACCCCGCCGACGTGCTGCTGCGCGTCGATCCACGCGGTTAGCGACTGCACGCGCGCCACATTCGCCGAGGTGAGGATGCTGGAGCCGTCGGTCGTCTGCGCCACCACGATCACCGGGCTGGCGCCCAGC
>DATBTW010000248.1:0-3823 GCA_036559055.1 Ktedonobacterales bacterium | reverse complement strand
TCTCTACCCCTACGCCTTCAGCATCCACGACTTCGAGCCGATCACCGGGCGTGTGCATCAGCCGCCGCCCGTGCATCAGACCTTCGAGGGGCCAGGCTTCGTCGTCTGCTCCTTCTGCCCACGCAAGCTCGACTACCATCCGCAGTCCGTGCCGATTCCCTACAATCACAGCAACATTGACTCTGACGAGATGATCTACTACGTCAGCGGCAATTTCGGCAGCCGTCGTGGTGTGGGAACCAGCTCCATCACACTGCACCCGCGCGGCATCCCGCACGGGCCGCAGCCCGGGCTGGTGGAGAAGTCACTGGGGGCCGAGCGCACCGACGAACTGGCTGTCATGGTGGATACCTTCCGCCCGCTGAAGCTGGGCGCCGACGCCGAGAAGCTCGACGACCCGAAGTATCCGTTTAGCTGGCTCGACTGACCACTGCCAGCGGTTGAAATCGCGCCTGAAGGGCCGGGCGGCCCACCACGTCCGCCTGCGCGGATGCGAGGATCGGCGGGGTTTGGACCTGCGCAGGCGGGTCTTGTGGCGGCGCGCACACCGCCTTCAGGCGCGAATTCATTCGCCGAGCCTGGTTGGTCGACTGACTCTAACGGATTCTTCCTGACCAGGGAAGATTGGGAGGCGCGACGATGGCGCGAATCATCAAGTTTTTCGAGACGACGCTGCGCGATGGCGAGCAGACCCCCGGCATCAACTACTTCGCCGAGGAGAAGCTGGAGATCGCGCGGGCGCTGGCCGATATGGGCTTCGACACGCTCGACTGCGGGTTCGCCATCTCTGGCCAGCCAGAGTTCGAGGCGATTCGGCTGATCGCGCGCACCGTGGAGAACGCCGAAATCTGCTCCATCGCGCGCTGCTATGCTGAGGATATTGACCGCGCCTGGGAATCGGTCAAAGACGCCGCCCACAGCGCCATCCATCCCTTCATCAGCACGTCGCCGTTGCACCGCGAGGTGAAGCTGGGCAAGACGCGCGCCGAGGTGCTGGAGATGGCGCGCACGGCGGTGGCGCGTGGCCGCCAGTACACCAGCAACGTGGATTTCGCGCTGGAGGACACGACGCGCACCGAGCACGACTTCATCCTGGAGGTGGTCGGCGCGGTGATGCGCGAAGGCGTGCGCTTCGTCTCGCTCTGCGACACCGTCGGCTATGCGCTGCCATGGGAGTTCGGCGCGCTGGTGGATGACGTGCGCAAGGAGTATCCAGGCGTCCACATCTCGGCGCACTGCCACGACGATCTGGGCCTGGCGGTGGCCAACGCGCTGACGGCGCTGCAACACGGCGCCGAGCGGGTGGACACCTGCTTCAACGGGCTGGGCGAGCGCGCCGGAAACGCAGCCACCGAAGATGTGGTGATGGCGATTCGCACGCGCCACGATGATCTCGGCCTGGACGTGAAGGTGGACACGACGAAGATCATCCCCACCAGCCGCCTGATCGCGCGGCTCTCTGGCATGCAGCCGCAGTGGACCAAGTCCATCGTGGGGGCCAACGCCTTCGCGCACGGCGGTGGCATCCATCAGGATGGCGTGCTGAAAGACGCTCGCACCTATGAGATCATGCGGCCAGCCGACATCGGGCTGCCCGACGCCGAGCGGCGCATGTTCGTGGGCAAGCTCTCTGGCCGTGCGGCGCTCAATGCGCAACTGCACGACCTGGGCTACGATCTCGAACCTGATCAACTGCGCCGCGCCTTCACGCTGGTGAAGAATATGCTCGGCAAGAAGAAGACACTGGAGGAGATGGACCTGCGCCGCTGCGCTGAGACGGCCATCAACCCGACCGCCGCCGCCGAAGCCTTCACCAGCGAGGAGACGGCTACGGCGGACTGATTCCGCCAGCGACATCACATGAATCAGGTTAAGCGAGGATAATCCTATGGCAGATGTGACCTCGGCGCCGCCCACGCGGCGCGATGCGCCAACCGTGGAGAACCCCATTGCGGCGTTGCTCACGCCGGAGGGGACGCTGACCGCCGAAGGCGAGCGAGTCGCCGGGGTCAGCGACGCGACCCTGCGCGACCTCTATCGTCTGATGGTGGTGATGCGGCGTCTCGACCAGGAGGGGCTGAACCTCCAGCGGCAAGGCGAACTGGGGCTGTGGGGGCCGACGCTGGGGCATGAAGCAGCACAGATTGGCGGCGCGCTGGCCATGCGCGCGACAGACTGGATCTTCCCCTACTATCGCGACTTTGGCATGGCCATCGTGCGCGGCATCGACCCCGGCCAGATTCTGACGGTCTTCCGTGGGCTGCGCCATGGCGCGTGGAATCCGCACGAGTATCGCTTCGGGCCATTCGTCATCCCGGTCGGCACGCAGATTCCGCATGCGGTGGGCTTCGCGCTGGGCTGCAAGCTCGACCACGAGCAGACCGCCGTGCTGGTCGGCTTCGGCGAAGGCGCCACGTCTACAGGCGACTGGCACGAAGCCATGAACTTCGCGGGCGTCTTCAAAGCGCCAGTCGTCTTCCTCTGCCAGAACAATCAGTGGGCCATCTCGGTGCCGATGCAAGAGCAGGTGGCCGGGCGCATCGTGGATCGCGCGGCGGGCTATGGCTTCCCCGGCGTGCGGGTGGATGGCGCCGACGCGCTGACGATCTATGCCGTGACGCAGATGGCCGCCGACCACGCGCGGCGCGGCGACGGCCCGTACCTGATCGAAGCGTTCTCCTACCGCCTCGGCCCGCACACTACCTCAGATGACCCGACCCGCTACCGCACGGAGGCCGACCTGGCGCCGTGGCGCGCGCATGACCCCATCGCCCGCGCCGCCGATCAGCTTCGCAAGCGCGGCGCGTGGGACGACACCTTCGAGAAGGCCTGCCAGAGTGAGGCCGACGAGCGCGCCGCCAGCATGCGACAGACGCTGATCGCGGCGACGCCCGATCATCCATCCACCGTCTTCGATCTGGTCTACGCCAACCCGCCGCAGACGCTGATCGCCGAGCGCGACGCCTTCGTCGCCGAGCTGGCGCCAGAGACACCGAAGGAGGGCCGCTAGCATGGCGACCGCAACCACCACCACGACCGTCACGATGGGCAAGGCGCTCAACCTGGCCCTGCATGATAGTCTGCGCGACGACAGCCGTGTCCTCATCTTTGGCGAGGATGTCGGCAAGCTGGGCGGCGTCTTCCGCGTGACCGATGGCCTGCAAGACGAGTTCGGCGCCGAGCGCGTCTTCAACACGCCGCTGGCCGAGGCGACCATCGCAGGCGCCGCGCTGGGGCTGGCCGTCAAAGGCTTTCATCCCGTCGCCGAGATGCAGTTCGACGCCTTCTCGTATCCATCGTTCCAGCAGGTGACGAGCAACATCGCCAAATATCATACGCGCACCGGCGGCGCCTGCCCGATGAGCCTCGTCATCCGCATCCCGTACGGCGGGAATATCGGCGCCATCGAGCAGCACTCCGAGAGTCCGGAGACGTATTACGCGCACACAGCGGGGCTGAAGGTCGTCACACCATCGAATCCCGCCGATGCCTACGGGCTGCTGCGCGCGGCCATCGCCGATCCTGATCCGGTCATCTTCCTGGAGCCCAAGGCGCGCTACTGGATGCGGCAGGAGGTGACGCTGCCCACGCCGCCAGACTCCATCGCGCAGGCGCGCATCGCCCGTGCGGGGACAGACGCGACGATCATCGCCTATGGGCCCATGGTCTCCGTGGCGCTGGCGGCGGCGGAGACGGCGGCCAGCGAGGGCATCTCGCTGGAAGTGCTAGACCTGCGCAGCCTCTCGCCGATCGACTGGGAGACGGTCTACGCCTCGGCGCGCAAGACGAAGCGCGTGGTCGTTACGCACGAGGCGCCCGTCTT
>DATBTW010000247.1:0-28989 GCA_036559055.1 Ktedonobacterales bacterium | reverse complement strand
CAGGTCGTCGGGCAGGCGCAGAACCTCGGCGGGCAGCACCTCCAGCGATTCGCGCCCCTCGCTGGCGTGCGGGCCGCGCTGCGGGGAGAGCAGATAGCCCATGTGATCGGTCATCAGCAGCGCCACGCCCTCCGGCGCCAGCAATTGCGCCATCAGCGCGAGATGCCCCTGCGCCACGCGCCGCTGGAAGGCGCGCTCGGCGGCCAGATAGCCCGCATGCGCCGCCCGCTCGTCCGCCAGCTCCGGCGCGTAGGCCAGCAACGTATCGAGCGCGTCGAGCAGGGGCAGGCTGTAGAGCTGGGTGAGGGTGAGCGAGCTGATGACCAGCCCGAAGCTCTGCGGCTTCAGCCCCAGCGCCCATGGATCCGGCGGCTGCGGCACGGCGACGCGCTCCAGGCAGTCCGCCACGGCGCTCAGGATGCTGGCGCCACGCCCGCTTCCGCCCAGCGCGCGCAGGTCGGGCCACGGCTGGCTGCGCAGTTGATCTTGCAGGGCGCCGCTGACTCCGCCCGTCAGGTCGGCGGAGACGCTGCGCACGCGCGAGCGGAGCGCCACTGGCAGCTCGGCGCGGGCGCGCAGCATCCCTTCAGTGTCGAGGTCCACCAGCGTGACGGGCGAGCAGGCGCGGGCGAGCTGATCCAGCGGTAGCTCGGTGCAGGCGCCTGCCCCCAGCGCGACGGCGTTGTCGGGCGCGGCGGAGCCACGGGCGTCCAGCGCCGCCAGCAGCGCTTGCTCGATCTGCTTCAGATGCTTCGCGCTGTACTTGCGATACCAGTTGCGCCGCTCGGCTCCCTGCGTGCGCTGGTTATCCAGGCTGAGGCGTTCGATACGCATAGGGGAAGAACTCGCCTCTCCGCTGGCTGAGGAGGTGTCAGGTCAGAGCGCGCGAAACCGCGCGCCACCTGAGATTGTATCACGGGCGGCGCGAGCGTTTGGCTCCTGGTCGTCCGCTGCGTGTCATAATCGGCCACAATCGGCCACAATCGGCCACAATCGGTCGCGTGCGTCACCCGACTGTGGCTATCATACAGGGCAAACAGGCGTAGGCGCAATCGAAGGGCGGGCATCGTCGCGTCGCCGTCACGCGCCAGAATCGCCGGGCGGCGCTTCGATGAGCGCGTTGCGCCAGAGCCACTGGCTCAGCGCCGCAGCGGAGGCGAAAGAGCCGCCCACGGCGCCGGTGGTGGGCGATGATGTTGCGGTCGCGGTGGGAACGGGGGTAGGCGTATCGGTCGCTGTCGGGCTGGGCGCGGCGGTCGGCGACACCGTCGGCGAGGCCGTCACGGTCGCGGTGGGCGATGGGGTGGGCGTCGCGAGTGGCCCGGTCGACGCCGACTCGCTGCCCAGCAGCGTCGGGATGGTGACGGGGACCAGCCCGCGCGCCTGCAAGCCCGCCAGGATGTACGGCAGCGCGGCGGCGGTCTGCTCGCGCGCGGCGGGGCCATCGTGCATCAGGATGATGGAGCCAGGATGTACCTCAGAGAGCACGCGCTGCACGATCACCATTGTGCCTGGCCGCGACCAGTCCGCCGGGTCGTCATTCCAGTTGATGGTCGTCAGACCAAAGCCACCGGCCTGTTGCACGATGCCCGAATTCACCGCGCCATAGGGTGGGCGCCACAGCCACGCGCAGAAGCTCGGCCCCAGGTCGGCGTGGAGTTGCTGGATGGTCGCGCCAAGTTGGTAGGCGCGCGCGGCGGGCGAGAGCAGCTCCATATCAGGATGATCCCAGGTGTGGACGCCAATCGCGAAGCCATCCGCCGCCTCGCGCTGCACCAGCCACGGATACGCCCTGGCGTACTGCCCCATGACAAAGAAGGTCGCAGGGGTATGAGTCTGCTCCAGGAAATTGAGGATAGGCGGCGTGGTGAAGGGCGTGGGGCCATCGTCGAAGGTCAGCGCGACCATGTTGGAGGTTGAGTGACCGTAGCTGGCGGCGCTGTAGATCACGTTGGTACGCGGCGTGGGCGCGCCGCCGGGGCAGCCTTGCCCCACACCGCCGCTCCAGCTCCCCATGTAGCTGGTGGTGTACGAGCTGCTGCCGCCAGAGCCAACCGGCTTGCCAATCGTCGCGGTGGGCGGCACAGTCGGCGTATGCGTCTGGCCAGAGATGGCCGCGACGCCGCTGGTGGGCCAGTCATTCATGCCGTTGGGCGCAGCAGGGCCGCTGCTCGACCCCAGCGTGGCGCTATCGCCGAAGCCTTGCGGCTGGAGCGGCGTCTGGCCTAGCACGCTGATGCCATTGATCGGGTTGAAGGTCTGCCAGTCGCTCGCCATCAGGCTGGCGGCCACGCTCGTCACCAGCAGCACGCCGATCAGCGCCACAGCGCCTCGCGCTCTCAGGCGCCGCGCTCGCCTGCCGCGCGCCGTGCGTCGCCTGGCCGGACTGACCACTTGCCGCCTGGCTGTATCGACATCGAGCGCGCCAGGGGCATCGCCAGAGGCAGCGCTCTCGCCGCCCTCCTCCAAACTATCCATGCCGTTCCCTCCCCATGAGCCTGCGCAGCGGCCCAACTCAGCGCCGCCTTGCATGTTCCGCCGACTATACCAGACTGCCAAAGGGGAGGCAAGTTAACACTGTCACACCTTCATCTCATGCTGATGGGAACCTGTGGCGCAGACGCCATGTCGCGCCTGCTGGCATTCGTGGAGCAGTACGCGCCGCTGAGCGCCTGAAGCCACGCGGCGCGGTTGGCCTCAGCTCGCGGCGGCCAGCCCGGTGATGAAGTCAACCATTAGCTCTACTGTCTGCACATCGGCGAGGCCCTGGCGGCGGGCCAGCGAACGCCATGTCTCGAAGTCGAGCGCATGGCCGATGGCGGCGAGCAGCAGTGGGCGCGACGTGGGGGCGGCGGAGAAGCCCTCGGCAAGCAGCTCGCGGGCGGCGCGATAGAAGGCTGGCATGCCCTCCAGCGTGGCGGCCAGCGCAGGCATCGACGGCGCATCGCGCAGGATGTTGGCGGTCATGGCCTCTGTCTCACCATAGCGGGCATACAGCTCGCGCAGCGCGCGACGCAGACGCGCGGTTGGCTCAGGCGTCTCGGCCCAGGCGTGCAGGTTCGGGAAAGGATGCTCGTCGAGGAAGTGGCGCTGGCAGGCGCGGTACAGCTCGATCTCATCGGGGAAATGGCGATAGACGGTCAGCCGCTCAACGCCAGCGCGCTCGGCGATGGCGCTGATGGTGGTGGCGGCAGGGCCGATCTCCTCATGCAGCGCGGCGGTGGCGGCGGTGATGCGGCGGCGCGTCTCATCCTGCCGCTCGGCGCGCCGCTTGAGCTGGTAGCCGCGCTTCTGACTCATCTCATCCACCAATTTTCAGTAAACATACCTGTATCACGATATTGACAGGCACCATTATCGTCATTATACTTACCACATCAGTGAACAGTGCCGTTTAGCAAAATTGGAGGCAGACATGCAGACCGTCGAGCTGGCGCCCGGTGTCATCCCCGCCAACGCAGGAACCCTCGTCTATCTGATGCGACTCGGTGTGCGTTATCTGGTGCGCGGCGCCGAGACGGGCGGGCGGCTGGCCGTGGTGGAGCATCCGCTGCCGCCACACGCGCTGGGCGCGCCGCTGCACACCCACGAGCGCGAGGATGAGATCACCTATGTCGCGGAAGGCTTCGTGGGTGTGCAAATCGGCGACGCCATCTATACCGCTGGCCCCGGCGACACCATCCGCAAGCCGCGTGGCATCCCGCACGCTTTCTGGAATGCGAGCGACGAGCCTGCGCGCCTGTCGGAGATCATCACGCCGGCGGGGTTCGAGGGCTACTTCGAGGAGATGGCGGCGCTCTTCGCCGAGGCGCGCGGCGGCATGCCCGACCCCACGCGCGCAGGCGCTGTGCTGGCGAAGTACGCGCTGCGTATGGACTACAGCAGCATCCCTGCCCTGTCGCAGCGCTACGGACTCCAGATGTAGCGCTTCTGAAGCGCGCCGCTCAGAGCATCGAGGGCGCAGCACGGAGAGGTTTCCGTGCTGCGCCCATTGACATCTCGCCAACTTAGATGTATATCTAATTATACGACCATTACATGAGAGGAGTAGCGTGATGACACATCCTCACTCTGGCTCATCCACGGATGAGGAGTCTAGCGAGAGCCAGCCCCAGAGCGCCGGGGAGCGCATGGAGCAGTTGCTCGGCTTCCTCAAGGCGCTGGCCGACCTGAGCCGCCTGCGCATCCTGGGGGCGCTGGCGAACGAGGAGCGCACCGTCGAGGAGCTAGCCGACCTGCTCGATCTCAAAGCGCCGACCATCTCACATCATCTGGCGCGGCTACGGGCGCTGGGGCTGGTGGAGACGCGCGCCGACGGGGTGACGCGCTGGAATCGCCTGTGCGTGGCGGGGCTGGAGCGGCTGGCAAAGATGCTGGCGACGCCGGAGGTCGTCTCGACCCTGACCGCCGACGTGGAGGGCGCGACCTGGGAGCGCAAGACCCTGCGCGACTTCCTGGATGGCGAGCGGCTGCGCGAGATTCCCGTCCAGCGCAAGAAGCGACTGGTTATTCTGCACTGGTTGGTAGAGCAGTTCGAGTGGGAGCGCGAGTACAGCGAGGCCGAGGTCAACGAGACGCTCAAGCGGTGGCATCCAGACTCCGCCTATCTGCGCCGTGAGCTGGTTGGGGAGCGGATGATGGCCCGCGAGCGTGGCCGCTACTGGCGCACCGAGCCGCTGACTGATGAGGCGATGGCGCGGCTGACACGCAGCCTGGAGTGGGGGCGCATCTACACCCTCGCCGAGCTGAACGCCGTCATCCGCGAGCAGCGGCGCGACGTGGACTCCGCGCGACGCGAGCTGCTGGCGCGTGGCGCCATGACACTGGATGGCGACCACTTCTGGCTGACCCGCCCGCCCGAGGATCTGCTGCAATGAGCCACGCTGGGCGCGCTGGCGGGAGCGCTGATCGCCTGCGCTCGTGCGGCGACGCTGGCCACGCGCTCGGCATGGTCAGCGTCGCCGCGTGAGCAGTGCGCGACAATGAGGCGCTAGCTGACCTTGCCCATCCGCACGCGCCAGACCTCAGGCCCCTGTTCCAGATACTCCCAGAGCAGCTCGCCCGGATACTCCGCCACGAGCTGATAGCGCAGTGGCTTGGGGTCGTGGTCGTTGATGAGGATGAAGCTCTCGCCCGCCGTTAGCGCGTCGAACCGCTCGAAGATTACCTCGTGGCGGCGCATGGGCGGCAGCGAGCGCACATCCATTGCCTCAGGAGCCTGCTGGGGGGCGGCTGCCTCCTCGGCCTCCGCATGCAGCGCCGCCAGCAGCGCCTGCTGATCACCCTCCGTGACGACCTCATCGATCAGCGGCAGATAGACGCGCTCCTCCTTGGCCAGATGCACGCGGAACAGACCCTGCAACTGGATCACCTCGCGCTGGAGCTGCCGTGTCAGCGCGGCGCGCTGGCTGGCGTCCGCCGAGCGCAGTTGATTGGCCAGCGCCGCGATCTGCTGCGCGTGCTGACCCAGATACTCATGGTCAATGCTCATCGTCGCTGTCGGGCGGCCATGCGCGCGCAGAATCGGATCGAGCGCTGGATAGAGCGTGCGCTCCTCGCCCTGCGCGTGGGGCATCAGTTCGCCAGAGAGGAAGCTGGTCACCTCGTCGAGAAGCGTCGCCAGCCCTGCCACATCGCGGTCCTCGGACGCCTCCAGGCTCTCGATGTCGCTGGCAAAGCTCTCCAGCGTCGTCGCCAGGGCGCGGTGATGCTCGCGAATGGCGGATGTCAATTGCTTCGCGGTTGTCTCGGTCGTCGTATCGCTCATTTTGCGGTTCTCCTCACAGTTTGACTGGGCGCGCGTATCAGCGGCGCGCATCCTGAGTATGGCGCGGGCGATGGGCCAGGCGCAGCGACTTTTGTCTCCCAGCCAGTCTCGCGGACAACTCGCGGCGATGCGACAAAGGTCGCAGCCAACCTCACTCGCGGCCTTCTATCGTAGGGGATGAGAACACGGCCAGCGGCGGCGCGACTCACGCCGGGCTGGCCCCACCCACAGGAGGCGCACGATGCAGAACCCGCTGACGAACCTGGACGAGACTGAGACGCCATCTGATGAAGTGATGGCGCACATCTATACGGCGCTGCACATGGTTGATGACCCCGAGCTGGGCATTAACATCGTCGATCTCGGACTCGTCTATGGCGTGGACATGCGCGCGGATGGCTTCGTGACGATCACCATGACGCTGACCACCCCTGGCTGCCCGATGCACGCCTCGCTGGCCGATGGCGTCGGCGCGGCGCTCTCGAATGTCGAGGGCGTTACGGGAGGCGAGATTCGCCTCGTCTGGGAGCCGCGCTGGACTCCCGACATGATGACTGAGGAGGGGCGCTCGGCGCTCGGCTACTGAGCGCCGAATGGGCGGCTATTCTACGACCTTCAGGCGTGGGGCGCCCGCGCTCGGCGGTGCGCCCGTGGCGGCGGTTCCGCGCGACTGAGGCGCGGTCGGCGCATGCGAAGCCAGCACGCCCAGGATGTTCGCGGCGGCGAGGATCAGCCCGAGGCCCAGCCCCGCCGCCGTGAGCTGCGCGGCGAGCGTCCAGCCCAGCAGCGCGCAGAGCAGCGTGGCGGGCAGCGCCAGATTGATGAGCCAGAAGCTCAGCGCGGCGACACGCTGGCGCACCAGATCGCGCATCAGTGGTACACGCTCGCGCCCCACCTTCGGCGCATAGCGCGCCTGCCAGACCAGGAACGGCACGATCTTATAGAGGTAGCCAATCGTACTCTGGCCGAGCCAGCCTACTAGCGCGGCCAGCGCCAGCGCGACCAGCGCGCGCTCACCGCCGAAGGGATCAGCGCCCACCAGCGCGACCAACACGCCAGCGGGGATGGCCACACTCAGATAGGCCACGGCGGCGATGGCATGGCGCTGTGTCCTATCGAACGCCCTGCGCTTGCGAGTGCGCAGCATCCGCACGTAGTCAGCGGCGAAGAGCCAGGCAGCGGCCACCAGCGCCAGCCCGCCGGCGACCCGCAGCCAGTCCCAGCCCAGCGCGAAGCCCGTCGCCAGCCCAATGACGCCGCCATTGAGGAGGAGGAAGATGCGGCGACCGAGCGCGTCGCTATGATCGTGAACCAACGCGAACATGCGCGTGAGCGTGTACGAGACGCCCATCAGCGTCGTGGTGAGCCAGCCCACCACACCCAGCGTGATATGCGTCAGCAGCAGGTGATCCACCGCAGCGCCCAGGAATCCGAACTGGAAGTTGAGCGCAGCCGTCAGTCCCAGGCTGACGACCACACAGAGATAGGTCGCCGAGGCCGCCAGATAGCGCGCCGAGAGCGGGCGTTTCTTGGCGTGAACGATGGTGGAACCGATGATGACGACGTAGTGCGCGATGGCCACCACCACCAGCGCGCCGCCCGCGATCAACAGCGGCGTCCGCGCCAGCCAGAAGCCGAGGATCAGCAGCGCGACCCCCACCACATAGAGGGGATACTGCGCCCGCACGAAGCGTATGGCACGCAGGGGGCTTTCGAGGATGACCGGCGCAAGCTGGAGTGAGGCGCCCATGATCGTCATCGTCAGCCAGCCCAGCGTGGCCACATGAACCAGCGCCAGCGTGCGCGGGCCGCCGGGCGCCAGCAGCGCCTGTGGCAGCACGAACGGCAGCAGCAGGCCAAAGAGCGCCGCCGCCGAAGCCCCGGTGAGCAGAAATGGCAGCGGCAGCCACAGCGGCAACGCGCCCGCCGCGCCCGACGCTCCCAGCGTGCCGCTCATCCCCGGCGCCCCCTGGGCGCGTGGGCCAGCTATCGCCCCCGTCGCCTGGGCGCTCGACCGCACAGGACTGTTCATCGCGCCGCGCCTCGTTTCCGCTGGATGCTCCGCCACCTCATGACGCTTGCGCGAATCGGACGACCCAATGATCGTCGGCGATGCGCTGCGTCTCGTGCGAGAAGCCGCGGGCGCTGAGCGCGCCATAGAGCGGCGCAGGCTCGAACGGCGCGATGATGACGAGCGACTGCCCCGGCTGGATGGCCGCCGCCGCTTCCATGATCTCGACGAACGGCTCGCCGCCCTCCGCCAGCGTTGGCCGCACATCCAGCGTGGTCGCGGCGTTCGCGATCCAGCTCTGGGTATCCTGAATGATCTGATCTTCTTGCATCGGAGACTCCCGTCGCATCTTCCATAGTAGTCCGTAGTATTCCGCAGTGTGGCGGCATTGCGCCCTCGTTCGCTGAGAGTGTACGCTGGGCATGGATGGGCTGACTGCGACCTTTGTCGCAGCGGCGCAGATCGAGGGTGAGAAACGGAGGCGCTGGCATGACGGTTTCGCCTGAGGCGCTGCGGCAGGCGCCACTCTTTGCGTCGCTGGCGCCAGAGGACCTTGCGGCGGTCGCCGCTGTGACCGTCGAGCGTCGCTATGGGCGCGGCGACATCATCATCCTCGCCGGAGAGGAAGGCGGCGGGCTGTACTTCGTGCGACGCGGACTGGTCAAGGTCTACCGCACGTCAGAGGATGGCAAGGAACAGACCCTCCGCCTGATCGACGCCGGGGCTACCTTCAACGATGTCCCCGCGCTCGATGGCGGACTCAACCCGGCCAGCGCGATGGCGATGGAGCCAACCGTGGCCTATGTGACCAGCGGCTTGCAGTTGCGCCGCCTGATCGTGGAGCGGCCCGGCATCGCGCAGGCGACCGTGCGGACGCTGGCGATGGCGCTGCGGGCGCTGGTGGCGCTGGTCGAGGATCTGTCATTTCGCAGTGTGCGCGCTCGCGTCGCCAAGATTCTGCTGGAGCAGGAGCAGGCCAGCGCGCGAGCCGAGCCAGCGCCCACTTCATCCGGCGACGCCACGCCCGCGCGCCACCGCCTCACCCAGCAGGAGATCGCCGCGCTGGCTGGCACCGCGCGCGAGATGGTGGGGCGCGCGCTCAAGGAGTTGGAGGCCGCTGGCGCCATCCACAACGAGCACGGGCGCATCACCATCCTGAGCGATGAGCTGCTGCGGGCGCTGGCGATGTAGCGCCCGCGCATCGCGACGCGGCGCGCTGACTTCCCGTGGGTGAGCGGCCTGCGCGGTGTGCTACCATCTGTGCGGGAGAGCGCCGCGCAGGCCGCGCAGGCCGCTCAGGTCGCCAGACCGCCGGGGGAGTCAGCCGATGGATAACGCAGCCAGCCAGAACCAGCCCACGCCACAACCTGACCCGCGCAGGTCTGGCCCACAGGGCGCCCAGCGCGCCTGGGAGATCGAGCAGGCGCGTCGGCGCGCCGTGCGCGACCTGGTCGAGCAGCGCATCCAGGAGGCGCGCGAGGAGGGCAAATTCGACAATCTGAGCGGCGCTGGCAAGCCGCTCCGACTGGAGGAGAACATCTGGGCGGGCGACAAGGCGATGGCCTACCACCTGCTCAAGAGCAACGATGTCGCCCCGCAGGAGCTGGAGCGCGGGCGCGAGATCGACCGCGATCTGGCCCGCGCGGAGGAGCCGATACGCCTGCTGCGCCACCGCCGCGACACGCTGGCCGCACGCCGACAGATCTACACCAGCGACCGCCGCGCCTACAACACACTGCGCGCCTCCACCGAGCGACGCTACGCTGAGGCGCTGCGTGAGCTGAACAGCCGTATCCTCAGCCTGAACATCATCGCGCCGCCCGCGCTGCACCGCCGCCTGCTCGGCGTCGATGCTCGCCTGACCGCGTTCCGCGAAGAGTTTCCGCCGCTGGCTGAGTCGTGAGGCCAAGCACAAGGGGAGGGTCGCCGTGGGTATGTCATTGCGCCGTGGGCCGGGCGCGCATCCTGGCCTCTTTACGGATATGTATCATCCCGACGCCGCGTATGTGAGCTGGGTGTCGGGGCGCAACGACATCACCACCTTTGATCTCTACACCCGCGCCGCGCCATTCGATGGCGCTTACCTGCTCGTCGCCGGGCTGGAGGCGGCGCTGGAGTTTGTCGAGGCGTTTCGCTACGAGCCAGACGAGTTGGCCTTTCTGGCGCGCATCCGCGACTACGACGCCGCTTTTCTGGATGAGCTGGCCACGCTGCGCTTCACCGGCGACATTGTGGCCATGCCAGAGGGCAGCATCGCTTTCCCCAATGAGCCGATCCTGCGCGTGACGGCGCCCTTCCGCGAGGCCGTGCTGATGGAGGCTGGCCTGCTGCAAGCCATCAATCTGGCGACGCTGATCGCCACCAAAGCCGCGCGCATCGTCCACGCCGCGCAGAGTCGCCGCATCTCCGAATTCGCCTTCCGCCGCGCACAGAATCCGCTGGTAGTGGCGCGTTCGTCCTACATCGGCGGAGCGTCATCCACCTCGCTGCTGGCGGCGGCTTTCGAGTATCGCCTGCTGGCTACCGGGACGGTGCCGCACGCGCTGATTCAGCTCTACCCCTCTGAGGAAGAAGCCTTCCTGGCGGTAGCGCAGTCGTTCAACCGCTACACGCTGCTGCTCGATACCTACGACCCGCGCCAGGCCATCCACACCGCCATCGCCGTCGCCCAGCGCGTGGCCGATGAGCTGGGGCATACGCTGGCCGCCGTGCGGCTGGACAGCGGCGACATCGTGGCCGATAGCCAGTATGTGCGCGGGCGCCTGGCGGAAGCGGGCATGCAATCGGTGCGTATCCTCGCCAGCGGCGACCTCGATGAGTTCGAGATCGTCGATCTGCTGGCGGCGGGCGCCGAGATCGACGCCTTTGGCGTGGGGACCGCGCTGGGGGTAGGCGCGGGCAATGTGGCGCGCGGCGTCAACGGCGCGACGCTCGGCGGCGTCTATAAGGAAGTGTGGTGTGTGGATGAAGACGGCGACGAACACCCCAAGCTGAAGCTGGCGGCGGAGAAGACAACCTGGCCAGGTCGCAAGGCCGTCTATCGGCATCCCCGCTGGGAGGAAGATGTCGTGCAGCTCGAGTCGGAGCCAGCGCCGCCGGACTACCAGCGCGTGCTGCGCCCGGTGATGCGGCAGGGGCGCATCATCCCCGGCAGCCTGCCGCCGCTTTCCGAGATCTGGGAGCTGGCGCGGGCCAACCTGCGCGCGCTCCCTGAGCCGTATCATGCGCTCAAGGTCGACGAGCCGTATCCCGTGCGCTTCAGCGAGGCGTTGCGCACGCTGCGCATGGAGGCGATTCGCGAAGTGCAGGCCCGCGCCAGTGGCTCCAACGCCGATAGGGCCGATTCGACCGATACAGCTAACTCAGCCACCGACACTGATCCGACCACGCGCACACGCAGCGGCGCCAATCAAACGTACACCTCGTCCACGTAGCACCAGCGCCAATCCTCATCCGGCTGGAACGACTGCACGATGGGATGCTGTGTCGCGTGGAAGTGCTTTGTGGCGTGCTTGTTTTTGCTGGAATCGCAGCAGCCGACGTGGCCACACTCCAGGCAGAGTCGCAGATGCACCCAGCTATCGCCCGTCTTCAGGCAATCCTCACAGCCATTCGCGCTGGGCGTGACCTGTTGAATCGTGTCGAGATGCGTGCAGGATATCGTCGCCATGTCGCGTCTCCTTGCTCAGTCATCTTCTGGAATCTGCAGGTGTCGATCACCTCTCGCGCTCGACTGCGTGGCGCGGTCGGGTCTGCCAGCGGCCAGGGAGCCGCTGCGCCACCTTCTGCGCCAGGGCGCCGAAGCCTGGCCCCTCAATCGTCAGCGCCGCCACCGCCGCTGAGGCCAGCGCAAGCGCCGCGCCGACCAGTGTCACCACGCGGAACGCGCTCAGGAAGGCCTGATCAATCGCCTGCGTGATGGCCGCCGCCAGCGCGGGATCTGTTTCGGGCGGCGCTTTCGCGGCGGCCAGTAGCCCGCGCTGCGCATCGAGCGCGCTCTGCAGGGCAGGGCCGAGGTTCAGCGCCGCCAGATGCGCGTCGAACGCTGGATTGAAGATCGTCACGAAGATCAGGTTCATTAGCGCGATGGCGATCAGCCCGGCGGAGCGCGAGACGGAGTTGTTGATGCCCGAGGCCGCGCCAGCCTGCGTCACCGGAGCCGAATTCATGACCGAAGTAGTCAGCGGCGCGATCACCAGCGCCATCCCCAGGCTCAGCACAACGATGGCCGGGAAGAATGTCACCCAATAGCTGCCGCCGATGCCCGGCAGCGCGAAGAGCGCAAATCCCGCCGCCGCGAGGGTCGCGCCGACGACCAGCGGAACCTTCGCGCCGATGCTCTGGATCAGCCCGCCCGACCAGCGCGAGAGCAGGAAGATGATGATGGTGAAGGGCAGCAGCGCAGCGCCCGCCTCCGCCGGGGAATAGCCCTGCGCAAGCTGAAGGTTGAAAGGCAGGAAGTAGAGCGCGCCACCCAGCGCGCCATAAAGCAGCAGGGTCAGCAGATTGGCGCCCGCGAAGGTGCGCGATCTGAACAGCCGCAGCGGCATCATCGGCGCGGGGCTGCGCACCTCCGCCAGCACGAAGGCGACCAGCCCGGCCAGCCCGACGGCGATGGCGATCAGCACGAGCGGCGCGGAGAGGCCCAGCGCGCTCGCCTCGATCAGCCCAAAGACCAGCGCGCCCAGCCCCAGCGTCGCCAGCGCGGCGCCTTGCCAGTCGAGCGGGCCGCTGATCTCGGTATCGCGGCTCTCAGCCACGCGCCACAACACGATGAACAGCGTGATGGCCGCCAGTGGCACATTGATGAAGAAGACCCAGCGCCACGAGAGCGTCTGCACCAGCCAGCCACCCAGCACCGGCCCCAGCGCAGTGGTGATGGTGGTGAAGGATGACCACGCGCCAATCGCCGCGCCCCGGCGACTCTCATCAAAGGTGGCGCTGATGATGGCCAGGCTGCCCGGCACCAACAGCGCGCCGCCGATGCCCTGCACGGCCCGCGCGACGATCAGCGCGGTGATGGTCGGCGCGAAACCGCAGGCGACCGAGGCCAGCGTGAAGATGACGATGCCCAGCGTGTAGATGCGCTTGCGCCCGAAACGGTCGCCCAGCGACCCGCCCACCAGAATCAGGGCGGAGAGGAAGAGCGAGTAGGCTTCGATCACCCATTGCACGTTGGCCGCGCTGGCGCCGAGGTCGCGCTGGATGACCGGCAGCGCGACATTGACCACTGTGCCGTCGATGAACGAGAGACTGGAGCCCAGAATCGTCGCCACCAGCGTCCAGGTGGGATGCAGGCAGGGCTGCGACGAGGCGCGGCGGCTGCGGATGATCTCTTCATCGCAGGGCTGCCTGACGGGCGTATTCATCGCGATCCTCCCCAGGGTTCATGCGTTAATGTCAGGCAAGGCGCGTGAGATTGCCGTGGCATTTTGCGAGATGAGCGGTCATAATACTGTTGATCGGAGCGCGGCGTGGAGTCGCTGACCTCCGCAGCGCCGCGCATGAATACTGGTTAGTCGCCAACGGGCCGGGACTTCTCCTCATCTGGCCGTCGCGAGCGCGTGTACGCAAGAGGGTAGCGCGTCAGCGCCAGGACGCCACAGCGCGTGCTGGCCATCGACACGCGCTACGTATGACATAGTGGGCGCGCTCCGGCGGGGCCGTTCTCCTGTACTGTAGTCCACTGTGACATCATCCTGACCACATTGAGCCAATCGCCGCTCGGACGCTGTGGCGTGGCGGGCGCCGGACACGCGGAGATCGAGCGCCCCGTAGGTATACCTGACCGTTGGTTGCGACGTCAAGCAGATGCGAGGGGTAGCGCAATGCAGACACATCCATCGCTCTCTTTCGTTGATCTGGGCGAAGAGCTGACACCGCTACAAGCCACGACGTGGGTGGGCCTGCTGGCCACCCACAGTTCCATCACGCGCCAGCTCGACGCCATGCTGCGCGCCTCGCACCAGCTGGGGCTGTCGGCCTACGAGGTGCTGCTGCGGTTAGCCCGCGCGCCCGCCTGTCGATTGCGCATGACCGAGCTGGCCGCCACCGCGCCGCTGACTCTCAGCGGCATCAGCCGCATGGTCGGGCGGCTGGAGCGCGACGGCCTGGTGCGCCGCGAGGGGAGCGCCGAAGATGGGCGCGTCGCCTGCGCCACGCTGACCAAAGACGGCGTCGCCCGGCTGCGCGCGGCGCATCAGACCTATCTGGATGGCGTGCGACGCCTGTTTCTGGCGCATTTCAGCGAGCCGGAGATGGAAACGCTGAACGGCTATTGGCAGCGGCTGAGCGGCAGCCCGTGAGCGGTAGCAACCTTGCCTTCTGCCTCCCTCTCCCACAGGAGGAAGGGGCCAGGGGGGAGAGGTTTCGCGTCCTACTCTTCCGGCTCGTCGCCGCTCACCGTGGCGTCGTGGATGGCCGGCACGCGTGTAGCAGGCTGGCCGTCGCCGTACAGCTCGCTCTCATCCACTGGCTCGGCGTCCACCACCTCGGCGGGGGCGGCCAACAGCACCGTCACCGGCTCCGGGAAGCCCTTGAGATATTCCTGCCCGCGCGGCACGAAGCGCACGCCCTTGACGTGCGGCGCGACATAGACGATACCAGGGGAGACGAGAGTCTCGCCGGGGGCGGCCAGGCTGCAGAGCCGCGCCGCGCGATTCAGCGCCGCGCCGCGAAAGCCATCATCCACCCGTACCGCCTCGCCGACATCCAGCCCGATGCCGACGCCTGAGGGTAGCCCTGGCTGCGAGGCGGCGTATTTGGCATAGCGCTCATGCAAGTCGCCCGCCGCTTGCACCGCCTGGCGCGCCGACGCGAAGGCGCACAGCGCCTCGTCGCCGCGCATCTCCACCAGCCGCCCCTGCCACTGCTGCGTCACCTCGCGCGCCATCGTGGCCAGTCGCTGGCTCAACTGGGCCGCCGCTTCGTCGCCCGCGCGCTCCGTATAGCTGGTATAGCCGCGAATATCGGCGATCAGGAAGACGAAGATGGCGGCTGGCGGCGCGACCTCCTTGTCTGGCTGCGCTGGGCCGAAGATCCCGCCGGATGCGAAGAGCGCATCCATGTGTGGCGAGTGCAGCTCGGCGGCGTCCAGGAAATCTTCCTTGTCCTCGCCGCTCAGCTTCAGCGCCAGTGCCAGCGCCCGCGCGATCTTCTTGGGCGGCGCGGCGCGCTGGCCGCTCTCCATCTCGTTCAACGCCTCCGGCGAGATCTCCGCCGCCGCCGCCAGCGTCTCGACCGACATCCCCTGCAGGGTGCGGTGATCGCGCAGCAGATCAGAGAAGCGCGGCGTGAAGTTGCGCCAGTCAGGAACCTTGGGAAGCTTCGGGAACGGCATTGGCTCTCTCCATCCTCTCCTGCGCTCTCCTGCGCTCTCCTGCGCGCATGGCAGGCGTCGCTGGTTGTCGTTGCATTGTACTACGCGCCAGCTACACCGAGGTTTGGCCGCAGGTTGGCCGCAGATTGAGATCGCCTACAGGCCCGCCACCTCTGGCACGCGCGTGATGTGCGCGCCGAGGCTGCGCAGCTTCAGCGCCAGGTTTTCGTAGCCACGCTCGATATGCTCGATGCCGCGCACCTGCGAGGTTCCCTGCGCACAGAGCGCCGCCAGCACATACGATGCGCCAGCGCGCACATCGGGCATGGTCAGCTCGGTCGCGCGCAAGGGTGTCGGGCCACGCACCACACAGCTATGGTTGAGGTTGCGCTCGCGAAAGCGGCAATTCAGCTCGCCCAGGCACTTTGGATAGAGGCTGGTGTCGGCGCCCATGCGATTGAGGTCGGGGGTATAGCCAAAGCGGTCGTCAAAGACGGTCTCGTGGATCACCGACATCCCCTGCGCCTGCGTCAGCAACACAGTGAAGGGCTGCTGCCAGTCAGTCATGAAGCCGGGATGCACGTCAGTCTCCAGCGCGATGGGCTTGATGAGCCGGTCGCCGCCGAAGAAGCGGATGCCCTGCTCATCGACCGCGAAGTCCAGCCCGACGCGGTAGAGCGCGTTGAGGAAGGTGAGCAGCACGTTCTGGTCGGCGCCGACGACGCGCACGTCGCCATGCGTCAGGTAGGCGGCGATGGCCAGCGAGACGGCTTCGTTGCGGTCGGCCAGCACGCGATGTTCGGCGCCATGCAGCCGCTCGACCCCCTCGATGACGATCTTGCGATCGACCTTCTGCTCGATGATGGCGCCCATCTTCTGCAGGAACTTGATCAGGTCGATGATCTCTGGCTCGATGGCGGCGTTCTGGATGACGGTGACACCACGCGCGAGGGTCGCGGCGATGATGAGCGTCTCGGTGGCCATGACACTGGGATAGGGCAGCTCGATGGTGGCCCCGCGCAGCCCTGATGGCGTGCGGAAGTGATACTGCTGGTCGCGTACCTCCAGGATGGCGCCCATCTGCTGCAACCCCTCGGTGTGGAAGTTGATCGGGCGCGGGCCGATGCGGTCGCCACCCGGCTCCGGGATGATCGCCTCGCCCGTGCGGTGTAGCAGCGGGCCAGCGGCCACCACGGCCAGCCGGTTCTGCTTGCCCAACTCCATCGGCACGGCGTGATGGGTAATCTGGCGCGTCTGGATGATGGCGACGTGCTCTTCGCTGTGGGTGACTTCGGCCCCCAGCGCCGTCACCACGCTCTCGGTGATCTTGAGATCGCCCAGTTGCAGCGGCGCATTGCGGATGACGCACTGATCCTCGGTGAGCAGCGACGCGACCATCAGCTTGGTAGCGGCGTTCTTGGCCCCACTCAGCGTGACCTGCCCACGCAGCGGCGCGCCCCCTTCGATGAGGTAGTAAGGCCCCACTTGAGCCATCTGAGCCGCCTCTGGCGCGCTGGCGACATGTGCGCCGTTCGCGGGTTGCGTTTCGCCTGTTGACGTCGCTGCGCGCGGACGCCGCTGCTCCGACTTCTGGGGTCTCACCGCCATGCCAATCCTGAGCTTTCTCGTACACCATCCCATCTCGCCGCCGCTGGCCCGCTCTGCGTCTGCGCCGCTGCGGATAGCAGCCAGCAGAGACGAGCCACGGTCAGCGTAGCCCCGCCAGCGCCACGCTGTCAACGCGCGTAGACCCATCTGAAGCCTGCCTGAGCGGCGGGCGGTTGCGGCGAGACACACTTTGGCGCCTATAATGAGCGCATGACCATCGCCACCACCATCTTTCATATTCAGGGGCGCGCCGCCGAGCAGGTTGAGGCGGCGCTGACGGGCGTCTTCGCACGCGAGGAGCGCCCGTTGGCGCTGCGCGTCGAGGGATCGTACAACGCGACGCTGGCGCGGCTGGACGGCGCCGAGGCCGCGTATCGCTACCTGCTGCTGCGACCACACGGCGCGGGTGGCTGGACGCCGCTGCTGGAGCTAGGCTCGCGCACCGACGGGCTGGACGCCGAACTCTCGCAGGCGCTGGATGGCGCGACCATCGTCACGGTCTATCAGTATGGCGAGGTCGTCTCTGGCTATCGTGTCACGCGGGCAGGCGCCGAGATTGACCGCTATTGCAGCGATCCCACCGCCTTCGAGAGCGCCGACACGCAGGATGACACGCAGGATGACGCGCCTGCGAGCGAGGACGCCACTGGCCCCTCTGGCGATGTGGAGGAGCAGCGCGGGCGCCCGGAGCGCTTCGCTGAACTGCTGCCCGCGGGAACTACGCCCGCCGACTTCGCCCGCGTCGTGCTGGCCCCCGGCTGGTGGGAGGCGCACGACGCGGGCGGAGCGCCAGCTAGCAGCGGGGATGAGAGCGGCGATGAGGATGATCTCGTCGATGATCTCGTCGATGAGCTGGATCGCATGCGCTGCATCGCCCTGGCGCTGGAGCTGTGGTCCCCCGACGACTATCCCCTCACGCAGGAGCTGGAAGACCTGCCCAACAAGCTGATCGGCCCGGCCATCGCGCTCGCCTGGGGCGACGGCGCCCGCTGACTCCCCCTCTCAGTGAGAGAGAGGGAGTCAGCGGGTCAGGCCTATGCCGCGTGGGCGGCTCGGCGTTCTCGCAGCAGCAGCGCCACGCCCAGGCCAATCGCCCAGATGACCGGTGAGAAGCCCGCCACGCGCTCCATTCCACCAGCGCCGAGGCCCAGGAAGGTCTGGCTGCTGTAGAGGACGAAGCCCGCCAGTGTCAGAGCGCCCAGCGCCAGACTCCACGCGCCAACCTTCGGCTCGCGCTTCAGCGTCGCCAGACCCAGCAGCAGCACGCCGAGGCCAGCGGCGACGAAGTCAATCAGCGCGCCCAGCACATGCAGCGCGAAGATGATATTGGCGGGGAAGAGGCCGGAGAGGATCGCGCCCACTCCGCTCAGCGCCACCAGCGTCACGCCCACCCGCGCCAGCCGCCGTCGCGGCCAGATGGAGCGCGTCAGCAGAACGCCAATGCTGGTGAAGACACCATTCAGGATCAGCCCGGCATTCATGACGACGTGCAGCGGCGAGCAGGCGTAGAAGGTCAGCCCGCCCGCGCCATTGGTGTATGTGCCACACTGCGTGATACCCAGCGCGCTCACGTCGTACTGCGAGACGCTGTAGCCCGGCCATGCCAACTGCGCGATGATGTGGGCGACGAAGAACAGACTGGTCGCGCACAGCAAGAGCGCGCCGATAGTCACGCGCGACCGATACCACGCGCGCGGTTGCGGAGCCACGGGGCGGCCATTGATCGCCTGTGGCGCATCGTTCAAGTGCAACATGCTTGGTACTCCTGTGATTATGCTGAGATAGTCCTGCAAGGCAGCGCCAGGCCCCGCGCCGCATCGCTCGACGCAGGTTCGCCCTCCACGCGCGTTTCGCCTGTCGCCGATGCTTTCTCGCCAGGGAAGGTTGTCGGTCACTCGTTCGCCAGGATCGCCCGGAGGGCGGCGCGATGCGCCTCGAAGGCGGCGCGCCCGGCCTCGGTGATCTCCACATAGGTCTGAGGTTTCTGGCGCACGAAGGTTTTGGTAATCGTCACGAACCCTGCCTCCTCCAGCTTGTGCAGATGGGCGCCAAGGTTGCCGTCGGTCAGGCCAAGCGCGCCCTTGAGGAAGCTAAAGGTCACCTGCCGCTCGGTCGAGACAGCCGCCAGAATGGCCATGATGCGCAGCCGCGCGGGCTGGTGAATCACCTCATTCAACTCTGGCATGATTAGCGCCGCCGCAGCAGATAGAGGCTGACGCCAATCAGTGGCAGTCCGGCAAATATCGCGACCCAGAGCCAGAAATACTGCGGAATCGCCCAGTAGCCGATGGACGCCATCACCGTGATGGCCACACCGACGATGATGAACAGCCGCTGCTGGAGCAGGATGCCGGTGGTGATCGTCGCCAGCATGACGACCGTGATCCATAGCATCGCCAACTGCGCCTGCGGCAGGTCGAGCATGAACTGCCACAGGATGAAGAAGGCGTACAGGACGGCGTAGAAGATGGGCAGGCGCGTATGGAGGAAGGCGCTGCGCGATCCCGGCGTGAAGCGCACAACGGGCGTCAGCCACTGCGCGAACAGGAAGCTGCACACCACGCCAACCAGAATCGTTTCGCCGGCGCTCCAGATCGGAGACAGCACGTTCCACTGCGCGAGGCCGAACGCGATCGTCCAGACGATACCGATCACCAGCACGCTATAGAGCCAGGCTCGTAGCAGCGGATATGTCCGCGCCGTGGCCTGGTGGATGTCATCTAGCGCTGCCTGCGCCTCATCTCGTGACAGATTCATGGCGCTCAACTCCTTCTGGTATAGAGAACTCTGTGGTACAGAGTACTCTACCGCAACGATGATCAATCGTCAAGGGTGATACGCTAAACTGTTGAGAGCGCGTTGTGCGGTCCTGGCGCCCTCAGATCGAACGATCGTCTCCACGCTGCCCGGACTCCTTTGCGTTGGCGTAATCCATAAGCGCAGAGTCTGTGACGTATCGACGTGGCCAGGTTACAACGGGCGGCCGAAGCCGCCCGTGCTCGCCAAGCGCCTGGCGATCATGCACAGACCCTGAGCCATACTGGCCTCTCTCTTGCATGGCCTCGCTGCATGCGATACGCTAAAGCGCGTAGCGACGGGGCAAGCCGTCTGGCATGGTCTGGCGTGGCGCGGGCGTCGCGCGCAGCGACACCGGGCGTGAGGAGGAGACATTGGCTGATATCGTGACGCAGGATGAGCGCATGCGCTCGGATGACGAGCGGGCGCTCATCGAAGCCGCCAACATGGATCCCACCGTCCGCACGTCCGCCATCCACGCGCCCGCGACCAGCGAGATCAGCGGAACCAGCGCGAAGAGCTATTACGACACGCGCTGGCCACTGGTCAACCGCGCGCTGGAGCTGACCGAGCAGGTGACACATGGCAAGGCTGGGCTGATTCAGCGCGCCGTGACCTACCTGATCATCGGCGGCTCGGCGGCGGTCGTCAATCTGAGCATCCTGGCGATCTTCTTCCACTTCGGGTCGGCCAACGTCCTGTGGTATCTGATCCTGGCGAATGTGGTGGCCTATGAGCTATCCATCATGGCCAACTTCATCCCCAACGACTACTTCACCTTCCGCCATCTGGCGGGCCACGAGCGCTCATGGTGGGCGCGCTGCCTGCGCTTCCACATCACCAGCCTGAGTGGCGTGGCTGTGACCTCGATCCTCTTCACGCTCTTCTACCATCTGATGGGGCAGCAGGCGCATCTGGCGCTGGTGGCGCAGGCGTTTGCCATCATTATCGCCACCTTCTACAACTTCACGGTGCACCACCTCTTCACCTACGCGCATAAGAAGTAGGCGCGGCGGAGCGAGAGTCGTGGCCATAAATGGCCGACGCACGCGGCTGCGGCATGCATGCTGAGGACTGGCATCGGGTTGCGTCGACGTAGGGCATATATGCCCTTTCGAGCCGTGCTCCGGCCTTTCAAGGCCGAGAGCGCCCGCTCGCCAGCCGTCATCTCCGCCACTTGCGCGCACGCGCCCCAGCGTGATAGCATGGCACGTTGGAGCGACGAGCGCTCGTTACGGCTGAACCACCACCGGGGCGAGGGAGCATGCGACGCGAATGCGACTCGAAGATTTGGGCGAGTTTCCGCTGATCGAGCGGCTGACCGCCGGGCTGGAGTCGCGCGCCGATGTCGTGCTGGGGGTCGGCGATGACGCCGCCGCGCTCGATCTTGGCCTCGATGTTGGCGCGGGTCAACTCTTGCTGGCGACGTGCGATGCGCAGGTGGCAGGCACGCACTTCCTGCCGAGTGTCGCTACGCCAGAGGAGATAGGCCAGAAGGCGCTGGCGGTCAACCTCAGCGACATCGCCGCGATGGGTGGCGAGCCGCTCTGGGCGCTGGTCTCGCTGCTGGCGCCGCCCAGCCTCGATGTGGCCATGCTCGATGGCGTCTACGCTGGCATGCGTGCGCTGGCGCGGCAGTTCAATGTCGCGCTGGTGGGCGGCAATGTCTCATCTACCCCTGGCCCGCTCACCCTCGACATCACCGCGCTGGGGCGTGTCGCCCGCGAGCGGATGCTGACCCGCGCGGGCGCGCGTCCCGGCGACCGCCTGCTGGTGACGGGGCGCCTCGGCGCGGCGGTGACGGCGCTACTGGCCTACACCACCACCGACCATGCTGCGCTGCCCGCCGAGGCCGCCGCTGCGCTGGGCGAGGCGCGCCGCGCGATGGTGACGCCGCAGCCCCGCGTGCGCGAGGGGCAGGCGCTGGCCGCCACTGGCCAGGTCACCGCCATGCTCGACATCAGCGATGGACTCGCCGGCGATCTGGGGCATCTCTGCCAGCGCAGCGGCGTCGGCGCGGTAGTCGAACTGGCGGCGCTGCCGGTGGACGCCGCCACCCGCACGCTGGCGCAGGCGCTGGGGCGTGATCCCCTGCACACCGCGCTGACCAGCGGCGACGACTACGAATTACTCTTCACGGCGCGGCCTGAGGGCGTCGCGCAGGCGCTGGAGGCCGTGCGCGCGGTGGGCGGCGTCGCCACCGTCATCGGCGAGATCACAGATGCGGCGAGCGGGCTGCGCGTGCGCGAGCAAAATGGCAAGCAGCTTGCTCTGCAAGCGCAGGGCTGGGATCACCTGCGACCACGCGCTGACTCGCCCGACGCAGGCTCCGAAGATGCAAGCAGGTGACGCGCTGAGCAGACCGAACGGATGGAGCGCGATCACGTTGTAACTGAGCAAGTTATCCTGTGTATACGACGTGTGCACACGGCTTGCCCTGGCGCGAATAAAGAGGCGTTAAAGATGGCGCAAACGGTAGGGCCAACGGACGATCTTCCCGAAGAGATTGGCAGGCTGGCCAGCGACACCACCGAGATGGGCATCGTCGTTGGCGACGGGTTTCGCTACGCCTGCGCCGGGCTTTTCGTGCAGGAGCCGGATTCCGCACGTTTCGCCATGGAATCGGCGCGCTGGGCCGCGTACGTTCGCAGCTTGCTCGACCTGCGAGTGCGCGACATCATCCAGCGCTACCACCCCATTGGCGATGACATGCGCCACATCGCCGAGTTGCGCCATGCCGTCAGCGAATATAGCCGCATCTCCGACCTCTCCAACCAGATCGCCGATGGGGCGCTCGCGCTGCAAGGGCAGTGCGATACACTGCTGCTGCGCTGCGCTCCCGACGCCCCCGAAATCCTCTACACATATACGTCACTGGTCTACGAGCAGATGCGCGGCGTCTTCCTGGTGACGGCGGCGCGTGATCTGGGGCAGGCGCAGGCGCTGGTGAGACGTGACGAGGAAGTACAGGCGTTCTGCAATGCTCTGCTGGTGCGGCTGCACTATGCCATCAAGCAGGAGCCGTTCGAGGCGCTGCCCCTCCAGCGCATCATCATGATCGCTACTAGCATGCGCGATGTGGACGCCTCGGTTGTGGCGATCTGCAAGACTGTCCTGCCCGCCAGCGCTCTGCTCCCGCCGCCGCCCGTGTACTAGCCCCTGCCAGACTAGCCTGCCAGCGCCGCCAGCGGTGGGCGGCAGGCATCGCAGGGGATGTAGCCCGCCGTGACGGCTTCCTCTTCGCTGGCGAAGGTGATGAGCTGCTCCGGCGCGATGCTCTGCGTGGAATGGCACGAAGGATAGCAGTACGAGTCGCCACTGACGCTGCTTACATAGCGCACGCCTGCCGCCGCCAGCGCCTCGGCTCGCGTGACATTCAGCCCCTCGGCTCGCAGGATGGTACGCTTCGACTCCGGGCCACCCATGCCATAGGCGCCCAGATGACCATCGGCGCGCACGACCCGATGGCAGGGGATGAAGACGGGGACGGGATTGCGCGCCATCGCCGTGCCGACCGCGCGCACGGCGGCGGGGCGCCCAATCTCGCGCGCGACCCAGCTATACGGGCGCACCTCGCCATAGGGAATCTCGCGCGCCTTCAGCAGCGCCGCCTGCATGAACGGCGTCTGCCCGCGCAGATCGAAGGTCAGCGGCGCGCGGCGGTCGCCAGCCAGCCATGCCCGCAGCGCCTGCTCCATCCGCTGCGGTGGCTCGGTCTCCAGGAAGACGCGCCGCCCCAGCAGCGCATACGCCTCCACCTCGAAGTCGCCATGGGTCGCGGCGCGCCGCGCGACAGAGAGGCCGCGCTCGTTCCAGGCGAGATAGACCAGCCCCAGCGGCGTCTCGATGGTCATGTACGAATCGGCCAGCCCGACGCGCGTCAGCGTCCCGCTGACACACGTGGATGGCGCGGGCGTGTGACCCAGCGCGCGCAGATCAGTCAGCAGATCGCGCGCGGCAGAGAGGCCATCCACGCGAGGACGAAGATCGCTCATGACAATGCCTCCTGCGCTGCGGCGACGCGCTCGTGTTCGAGCGTCTTGCGCAAGCGCGCCACGCCACGGCTGGCGTGCGATTTGACTGTGCCGACCGGTTCGCCCACGACCTCGGCGATGGCGGCGTATTGCATGCCCTCGATGTGTCGCAGGATGACCACCACCCGCTGCGCCTCGGGCAGGGTCAGCAGCAGCGCGGCCAGTTCGTCGAGCCGCTCCTGGCGCTCCAGCGCGGCGCCCGGCGCGCCCAGCGGATCAGCATCGGCGATACGCTCGGCGGCGGCGGCGAAGTTCTGGCCATCGGCGTCATCTCCGGCGTCCAGCGAGATCACTGGATTACGCCGCGCCGAGCGGGCACGGTTGCGCGCCAGATTGGCCGCGATCTGGAAGAGCCACGGGCGCACTCGCAGCGCGCGCCGTCGCTCCGCGTCGTAACCCGCCAGGGCGCGCCATGCCTGCACCAGCGTCTCCTCCGCCAGCTCCTCCGCGTCGCGCGAGCGGCCCGTCATGCGCAGGCTGAAGGCGTAGAGTCGCTGGCTCCAGCCGCACACCAGCGCCTCGAATGCGCTATCGAGATCATCCGCGAGCGCGGCGGCCAGCGCCACATCACTCGCCATCAGGTCCTCCTGCCGTCCTGCCAGATGCGGCGGCGCGTGGCTGCCACGCCTTTCGAGCCGTACGGGGCGCCGGGTCACGGGCGCGTTCATCATCGCCTGCTCCCGGCGGCCGCATGCCGCTCGCCTCGTAGTGTTTCATCGTCGTCCACGGCGCCGTTGGCGCCGTCGGCGCGGCGTGCCAGACCTGGCAGCCGGACGCCCATCACCAGCAGCACGCCAACGAAGATGATCGCCATGCCGATGACCACGCCTACAGTGATCTGCTCGCTCAGGAAGATGGCGCTCCAGATGATGCCGAAGATCGGCGTGATGAAGGTCACGCTGAGCGTCGGAATCGGCCCGATGCTCTTGATGAGGTAGAAGTAGATCAGGAAGGCGACCGAGGTACAGCCAAGCGCCAGCGCCACCACCGCCCAGGCGACGCCCAGCGTCACATGCGTCCACGGCGCGGAGGTCGCGGCAATGGGCAGCGCGAACGGCGCCAGCGCCACCATTGCGCCGAGCTGCTGCCCTGTGGCGCTGGCTAGCGGTGGCACGCCCGCGAAGGCGCGCTTGGCGAAGTTGCCCGCGATGCCATAGGAGAAGGCGGCTGCGAGCGATGCGCCCACCGCCAGCGCCGTCGTCAGCGACCACGGCAGCGCGCTCCAGCCCGTCACCACGGCGACGCCCGCCAGCCCGATGACCAGCCCCACGCCCTTCTTGAGCGTCAGGCGGTCGCGCAGCCACACGGCCGCCACCAGCGCGCCAAAGAGCGGCGTGGTGGCGTTCAGGATGGCGGCCAGGCCAGCCGTCAGATGCAACTCCGCCGTGCTGATGAGCGTGTAGGGGATGGCGCCCTGGAGCACGCCCATGATCAGATAGCGCTTCCAGCGTCCGCGCAGATCGAGGCTGGCGCGCGTCGCCGCCATATAGAGCAGCAGCGCCGCGCCCGCCAGAACCACGCGCGCCTCGGCCAGTGTCGTCGGGCCGATGGCGCGCGCGCCCACGCGGATGAAGAGAAAGGCGCCGCCCCATAGCGCAGCCAGCGCCAGCAGCGCCCCAAAGTCTCGCGCTCTCACCGAGATGTCCTCGCTTCCATTGTGGGCTGGCCCCTCCCTGCCAGCCCACCGGCGCGCGGGTCGATGCGCCTAGGAGTGAAACACCGCAGCGGCGTCTACGGTTGCGCTGGTCGTGATGGATTCTTCGGCGTGGGGCGCGACTGGCCGCACGCTGACCAGATTGCTGTGGAAGGTGCTCTGGCCAGCCAGATCGGCGAGCGCGTCGGAAGTGGTCGAGTTGATATTGCGCCCATCGGCGTTAAGGCTGGGCCAGCGACCCTTGGGCGAGACGGCCACGCCGCGCTGCGTCGTGCTGGTGATGACCGCGCGCAACTGGCACGCGCCCCGCGCGCTGCGCACCTCCACCAGATCACCCTGCGCGATGCCACGCTCTGCGGCGTCCTCAGCGTTCAGTTCGATGAATGGCTCGCCCTCGCGCTTGAGCAGGCTCGGCACATTGGCCATGCTGCTGGAGGTAAAGTGGTGGGCCGCGCCAGAGATCAGCGCCAGGCGGTCATCCTGTCCGGCGGCGCGGCGCTCGGCCCAGCCCGCGTATTCGGCGGGCGGCGCGTAGTCGGGCAGCGGATCCAGCCCCTCATCGGCCAGGCGGTCGCAGCGCAGCTCCACCTTGCCAGAGGGCGTCGGGAAGCGCAGATCGGCGAAGGGAACCGTCTGGCCGGGCGCGAAGTTCAGCGGCACATAGCTCTCAGCCTTCAGCCGCTCCAGCGTGATGCCCTCCAGCAGTGGATTGCTCGCGCGGGTGGCGTCCAATACTTCGGCGATCACCTCGTCGGCCTCTTGCCGCAGCCACGGCTCGTCGTAGCCCATGCCCGCCGCCAGCAGCCGCATGACATCCCAGTTGCTCTTCGCTTCACCCAGCGGCGTGATGGCTGGGGCGTTGTAGGTCAGGAAGGTCTGGCCATAGGCTTTGTGCAGGTCGGTGTGTTCGAGTTGGCTGGTCGCGGGCAGCACGATGTCGGCCTCGCGCGCCGTGTCGGTCATGAACAACTCGTGCGAGACGGTGAAGAGGTCGTCGCGGCGCAGTCCGGCCAGCACGCGCTGTGTATTGGGCGTGGAGGCGGCGGGATTGGCGCAGTAGACGTAGAGCGACATGATGGGCGGGTCGCTGACCTCGCCGCTGAGCGACGCGCCGAGCCGGTTGATATTGATCTCGCGTGGCTCTGGCGGACACGCGCTGGCGTGTCCGACGGCTTCGGCGTCCCAGTGGATGTAGCCGCTGGTGCTGTAGGCCAGCCCACCGCCGCGTTTGCCGATCTGCCCGGTGATGGCGCTGAGGCAGGCCAGCGCGCGCGCCGTCTGCCCGCCATTGCCGTGTCGCTGCACGCCATCAGCAAATTTCAGCACGGAGGGCTGCGTCGTCCCGATGCGCCTCCCCAGCGCGATGATCGTCTCGGCTGGCACGCCGGTGATGCTCGCCACGCGCTCCGGCGGATACTGCGCCGCGCGGTCGCGCAGGTCGCGCCAGCCCATGCTATTGGCCTCCAGCCAGGCTTCGTCGTGCAGGCCCGCGCTGAAGATGACATGCATCAGCCCCAGCGCCAGCGCCGCGTCGGTGGCGGGCAGCGGCTGGATGTGCTCGTTGGCCGAGCGCGCGGTGAGGGTGCGGCGCGGGTCGATCACCACGACATACGAGCCGTTGCGCTGCGCCTCGCGCAGGAAGGGCATGTAGTGCGGCCCCGTGCTGGCGGGATTGTTGCCCCAGATGATGATGAGCTTGCTGGCGTTCAGGTCGCGCATGTCGAGACCCCAGCGGTCGCCCAGCGTGGCGGAGACGGCGCGCTCGGCGGCGGCTCCGCAGATGGCCTCGCTCAGAAGCGCGCTGGCGCCCATGCGATTCCATAGCCGCTCATCGCAGATGCCAAGCTGCAGCAGCCCCAGCGTGCCGCTGTAGGAGTACGGCAGGATGGCCGCCGCGCCATATTCCGCGATGATGGCCTTCCAGCGGTCGGTGATCTCGCCGATGGCTTCATCCCAACTGATGCGTCGCCACTCCGCAGGCTGACCCTTGGAACCGACGCGCCGCAGCGGATAGAGCAGCCGGTCGGGATGATAGACGCGCTCCAGATAGGGGCGTACCTTGGCGCAGAGCCAGCCCTGGGTGATGGGATGCTCAGCCGCGCCGCCGAAGCTGACGGCGCGACCATCGCGCACCTCGGTGACGGTGGCGCAGGTATCAGGGCAGTCATGCGGGCAGGCGCCGCGCACGATGCGCAGCCCTTTCGCGCCGATTGCCTCGTTCCCGGTGGCCCCGTTGGTCGCTGGCTGCGTGGTGGTCATGGCTGCTCCCCTGTCTCGTGCTGGAATGATCCCTGGGTGGCATGGTACGCCGCGCCACGCCACGCGGCAAGGGCCAACCACCCCACTGCGTAGCCAAAATTGGCCTGGTCGCACAGCGCGCTCATGTGCGATATGCCAGGCCATCTCCGCTCGCGTTCGCCCGCCCTCCGGTGTGGTAGCATGCGTGGACGATGATGGGCTGCGTGAGCAGGGGCAGCGGCGTGAGCGCCGCGAGGAGCGAGCATCCAATGGACGATCAGCAGCATCTGCGGTTTGACCGCCACTTCCGCACGGCGTCATCCGAGGGCTATCACATCATGCGCGAGAGCGAGCGCATCGCCACCGTCGATCTGCATTTCACGCTGGTGGATGTGCGCTGCACACTGATCCTGGAGAAGCCGATGCAGCGCGAAGAGATCGCACGGCTGATCGAGCGCATCGACGAAGACCTGGTGCTCTCCGCCGATACGCCGCGCGAGGATCTGCTGGTCAACGTCTATCAGGGCGCCGAGGTCGGCTTCTTTAGCGACGAGTTCCACGCCGATCAGGACGAACTGATCAGCGACGATGACGACGATGACGATGACGAGGATGGTGGTGATGATGATTTCGGCCCCAGCGACCTGGGCCGCAACTGAGTCGCCGCGCCACGGGGGCTGGCTACGGGTGAGCGTGCTCATGCGCGTGCGCTGCGCCCGCTGATCCATCGCCGGGGCCATAGAGCGTCGGATAGCCGCTGGCGATCCAGTCGCGCACGCCGCCTTCCACGGCGATGGTCTGGCGGCCCAGCGCGGCGATGATGCTGGCGCCGATGGACGCGCGAAAGCCCGAGCGGCAGACCACGGCGACAGGGCGATCCAGCGGCGTCTCGTGCATGTGCCGCAGCAGATCGGCGATGTGGAGATGCTGCGCGCCGGGGATGTGGCCATCGCGCCACTCGGTTTCGTCGCGCACGTCGAGGACAGCCAGCGGCGCCCGCTGCTCATCTAGCCGGTGGCGCAGCTCGGCCACGCTGATGCGCTCGAAGGTCGCGGTGGGGTAGCCCTCCGCCCTCCAGGCGTCCACCCCGCCCTCCAGATAGCCCTGCGTCTGCTCGAAGCCAATGCGGAAGAGCTGCGCCACCGCCTCGCGCAGCCCGCTGGCGTCCTCGATCAGCAGCGTCAGTGGCGCGTTGAAGGGCAGCAGCCAGCCCACATACGAGCCGAACGAGCTATCCAACTCCAGATTGAAGGCGCCAGGGATGTGCTCGCGGGCGAAGGCGTCGCGCGAGCGGCCATCCAGCAGCGGCACGCCCGCGCCGAGCAGATCGCGCACCTGCGGCGCGCTCAACCCCTCGACCTCTGGTACGGCGCCCAGCACGCGCGGCCCGGCGATGTTGGTGTCGCGCATGTGATGATAGTAGCTGGGGTAGAGGCCGTAGCCCGCGATCTGCTCGCGCACGAACGCCGCCTCGTCGTCAGCCTGCGTCACCGGATTGTGCGCGCGCTCCTGCCCGATGGTGGAGGAGCGCGCTTTGCTGGAGAGCGTGGTCGCGCCGCAGAA